>CAZJCR010000056.1:10679-17996 GCA_964544385.1 uncultured Bacteroidales bacterium | reverse complement strand
CATTTGGCCAACAAAGTGCTTTTTGGACACGTAAAGCATATCAACTTGTTGGCGGTTTTGATGCTAATCTTAAATATGTTGCCGATACAAAATTTTTTCTTAGTATATGTTTTAGTCCGAATATTAAATACAAACATATTAACAAAACTCTAGGAGAATTCAGATTACATTCAGAATCAATATCATGTAGTTTAAAAGAAAATATGAAAAAAGAAAGGATAAATACATTTATGGAATATAATGAATTTAAAAACAATCTTATTCTAAAAATTTTATTTGAGATACCACTAAAGATTATCAATATCAAAGCTATATATAAAAAATATACAAAAAAACATAGCTCTTTACATTAATTTAGTATAACTATGTATGCACAGCATATTTCATTTATCTAAATTTTACAAACAATATTTTTAGTATGAAAATAATCACTGTAATAGGCTCAATTGATAAAAGTTTGGGTGGGCCTTCACGTAGTGTTCCCCAAGTTTGCGAGAAACTTGCAAATAACGACTTAAAGATTGAAATAATTACAAGGCCATGTAAAAATCCGGTTAAAGTAAATGAGTCCGAAAATTTAAAAATCACGTATGTTGGAATTTTTAAATCTATTTCATTTTTTTTTAAGTTATCAAAAAAAAACACATCATTAATTCATTTACAACACATTTGGGATTTGTATATTCACTTATTTGCACTTATTAGCCGTGTAAAAGGAATACCTTATATAATTACGCCTCGCGGAATGTTAGAACCATATATCTTGGAACGTCACCCATTGCGCAAAAAAATAGCAATGTTATTATATCAGCGTCGCGATATAAAAAAAGCCATTTGCATTCATGCCTCATCGGAAAAGGAAAAACAAAATATAGTTAAATTAGACTTCAAAACTAATATTATTGTTATTCCGAATGGGATAAAGATTTCTTCAATAACAAATTTCAAAGAAAAAATTTGCTCATATAAAATTGTTTTTCTATCACGTATTCATTCGCAAAAAGGAATTGAACTTTTACTTGAAGCTTGGAAAAATATAGATTATAAAAAATGGTCATTAGAGATTGCTGGTGATGGCGATGTGAATTATATTAATTATTTAAAAAACAAAATTATTGTTGAAAAAATAAAAAATATTAGTATAACAAAACCACGTTATGGTAACCAAAAATGGGAGTTTTTAAGCAAGGCTGATATCTTTATTTTACCTTCATACAGCGAGAGTTTTGGTATGGCAATAGCAGAGGCGTTGTTTGTTGGCATACCTGTTATTACTACAAAAGGCACACCTTGGCAAGAACTTGAGCTAAATAATTGTGGCTGGTGGGTAAATTTAAGTGTCGATGATATAGCAAATGCTATAAACGATGCTATTAGCAAAAAACCAGAAGAGTTATTTTTAATGGGTTGTAATGGTCGGAAATTAGTTGTTGAAAATTATGAAATTTCGAAAATTTCCAATCGAATGTTAACACTCTATAATTCATTATTATGATTACAGTTAGTAATTATTTCATCCATTCCAAATCTTCTTTCTCATTTAAAGATAAAATTTATTTAGTTATTTGGAGATTTGTCTATTTGTGCTTTTTTAGGACTTCGCTCCACGGGATGAAAAAGTGGAGAATTTTTTTGCTTAAACTTTTTGGGGCTAAAATTGGTCAAAATTGTTTTATCGATTCATCTGTAAATATTTATATCCCAAAGAATTTGGAAATGGGAAATAATTCGGCCATTGGTTTTGATTCGTTGGTTTATTCGCTTGATAAAATTAAAATTGGTGATTTTGTAAGTATTTTGCAAAGGGTACATTTAAATACCGGAACACATAATACAAATAGCCCTGCATTTGAACTTATCACTAAACCAATTACCATTAATGATGGTGCATTTATAGGTACTGATACTTTTATCAATTTGGGAGTATCAATAGGTCAATTTACAGTAATAGGAGCAAGAAGTGTTGTAACCAAAGATATGCCTGATGAAATGATATGTGTTGGGCATCCTTGTAAACCCATTAAACCAAGATTTCAGGAAAATGAATAAACTACCCATTTCAGCAATAATAATGACCAAAAACGAGGAGCGTAACCTGCCTCAATGTTTGGAGTCGATTGCCAGTTATGTTGATGATATTATTATTGTCGATTCATTTTCCGACGATGCTACACTTAATATAGCCCAGAAATATACTTCGAAAATATATCAAAATAAATGGATTAATTATGCTACCCAGTACAATTGGGCTATTAATAATGCCGATTTAAAGCACGAATGGATTTTACGTATTGATGCTGATGAGCGGTGGACCCCAAAAGGATTTGAAGAATTGGCAAAAATTATTGAAGAGGATAAATATGACGGGGTTTATATCAAATTGCAGATATACTTCATGGGCAAATTTATCCGTTGGGGTGGTTTTTACCCCATGCGTTTTTTGCGCGTCTATAAAAAATCAAAAGGACAGATGGAAAACCGTTGGATGGATGAACATATAATGGTTGACGGGCCGGTTATTATTTCAAATATCGATGCCATTGAAGCCAATTACGACCGGATGGAGAACATTGCCCTTTGGACAACCAAACATAATGGCTATTCAACCCGTGAAGCCATGGAATACCTGATTGCAAAGAACAGGATTAGATCAATGGATACCATTGCCCGGTTTTGGGGTACCAAAACGGAGCGTAAACGTTGGTTGAAAGAAAAAGTCTATTTCCGGATACCACTATTTGTTCGCCCGTTTTTTTATTTTGTTTTCCGGTACTTCATTAAACTGGGCTTTTTGGATGGTAAACGTGGTTTTATTTTTTGCACGCTGCAGGCATTCTGGTATCGTTTTTTAGTTGATACTAAGATTTTTCAAATTACATCGCTGGCAAAACAGGAACACAAAACCATTCCCGAAGTAATAAAAGAACACTATGGTTATGAAATCTGATATTCAGGCTAATCTTTCGTTGTTCGATGGTTATGATTTTAGCAAGGAGGCATCATCATTTAAAATCGGAGTTTGGTATTTCATGAACCTTCTTTTTTTCCGTAATGGCTATTTTCCCTTTAGTGGTTTTAAAGTGCTTTTATTAAAGATTTTTGGGGCAAATATCGGTTCAGGTGTTTTATTCAAACCGTCCATCAACATAAAATTCCCATGGAAATTAGTTATTGGCGATAATTGCTGGATTGGCGAAAAAGTATGGATTGATAATCTGGACTATGTAATTATAGGTTCAAATGTTTGTCTATCTCAAGGTTGTTTATTATTAACAGGTAACCATGATTACACTAAAAGCTCATTTCCTTATCGTAATAAACCTATTATTATTGATGATGGAGCTTGGATTGGCGGTATGTCTTTGGTTTGTTCGGGTGTAAAAGTTGGTTCACATGCCATTCTTACAGCTGGCTCGGTAGCCACAAAAGATTTGGAGCCCTGGGGTATTTATCAGGGCAACCCGGCAGTGAAAATACGCGAAAGGAAAATAGTTGAATAGTAGTTGATAATTTCCACTAATCAAATATGCTACAACAATAATTGCAATATTGGCAAAACCTGTGTTGAACCAATTTGAGTAATACCCAAATTAAGCTAATGGCTCAATCGCTATTCCCCCAAAACACTTAATTCAACTATTATTTTATACAATATTGGAATTAAATTCCAATATTGTATATTTGTATCATGATTTATCGCGAAGCATCGCATACCTTAAGTTTATTAGCAAGCCAGTTTAAGGCCGTGGCAGTAACGGGACCAAGGCAATCGGGTAAAACCACCCTTGTAAGGGCGGTATTTCCACAAAAACCGTATGTAAATCTCGAAAATCCCGATGAACGCACTTATGCCTCCGAAGATCCACGTGGTTTTTTAGCCAATTACCCTAATGGAGCCATTTTTGATGAAGTACAACGGGTTCCGGCATTGTTTTCATATCTGCAACAAATACTGGATGAAAATTCTGCAAAAGGTTTATTTATATTAACCGGATCGAACAATTTTTTGCTGCACGAGAATATTTCTCAAAGCCTGGCCGGAAGAGTGGGATATTTGTTTTTATTGCCTCTAAGCATACTTGAATTACCATCGCACTTTAGCACCAATGAATTATTATTCCGTGGTTTTTATCCCGACTTATATAACGCAACAACCGAAACCGGGTTATTCTATGCAAACTATATTCGCACATATATTGAACGCGATGTTCGTTTAATAAAAAACATAAGTAATTTAGCTACCTTCGAAAAATTTATACGTTTATGTGCAGGGCGCATAGGCCAACTACTTAACATGAACAACCTTGCTACCGATGTGGGTGTTGATGTTAAAACAGTTAGTTCATGGTTATCGGTATTAGAAACAAGTTTTGTAATATTCAGGTTACAGCCTTATCACGAGAGCTTTAATAAACGTTTGGTAAAGATGCCTAAACTGTATTTTACCGATACCGGTTTAGCCTCGGCTCTATTAGGGATAGAAAAACACGAACAACTGGTAACCCATCCGCTTCGAGGTAATTTGTTTGAAAATATGGTGATTACCGAGTTTTTAAAATACCGGTATAATCAGGGCAAAAGCAGTAATCTGTATTTTTGGCGAAATAATATGGGTAACGAGGTCGATTTGATATATGATTCAAACGAACAGATGGTTCCAATTGAAATTAAGTCAGGTCAAACTGTAACATCCGATTATTTAAAAGGGATTAATTATTGGCATAAACTATCAGGCAATATTGGAGGTATAGTTGTTTATGATGGCAAAAACATACAACAACGCAGCAATGATATAAGTATAGTACCGCTGTTAGAAATAGAAAAGGTTTTTCAAAAAATTGAATGATAATGAAAGTTACCATCATAACAGTATGTTATAATAACGAAATAACCATTACCGAAACACTAAAATCGGTAGCTGGTCAAACCTATCCTAACATTGAGCACATTATTATTGATGGTGCTTCAACTGACGGGACGTTAAACATAATTAATTCGAGTAAAGGTTTAAACACTATTGTATTAAGCGAACCCGATAATGGCATGTACGATGCCATAAATAAAGGCTTAAAGCTGGCAACCGGTAATATTATAGGTCTTTTACATTCCGACGATGAACTGTATGCCCCAAATACAATTGAACAAATTGTTAAACATTTTCAGCAATCAAAAGCTCATTGGGTTTATGGCGATGGTATTTTTGTAGATAGCAACAATACTAATGAAGTTATACGTAACTGGATTAGTAACCCTTTTAAAAAATGGAAACTTTGGTTTGGCTGGGTTCCATTGCATACAACAATGTATTTTACAAAAGATGCTATTAGCCAATTGGGCACTTATAATACACAGTATCGCATTGCAAGTGATTATGAATATACTTTAAGGGCACTTACTAATCACAACCTTAAAGTGCATTATACCGGCTTTTACCACGTTCGCATGCAAATGGGCGGAACTAGTACATCGTTAAAATATCAATTTCCAAAATCGAAAGAAGATTTTATGATAATGTTACGATATAGCCTACCGGCACCATTTACCTTAGCCTGTAAAATATTGCGTAAAATACCACAGTTTTTTAAAAAGTAGTTTAATATTACTTAAATACCAGGCATTTAGCTAAATTGTAATAAACTACTATTTTATAAATAAATTTAATTTTTGATATAGTAATCAAATGCCAAAGCGGAAAACAAAACTTGTTATTTGGTTCATTCTAATAATGGCCATCATTATTATTTCGGTTATTGATGCCCGTACCTATATTCCTTATTGGTTTAGGTTACACGATAAGTTTATGCACCTGGTTATTTTCTTTGTTTTCTTTTTGTATACTCGCTTGCTTTTTCATCGTTGGCCGGTTTGGGTTACCCTTGTGTTTTCGTCTTTAACCGGTTTATTAACCGAAACTTTCCAATTGTTGTTTACCAATGGGCATCGGCGTTTTGATATTATTGATATCACATGGAATATTTATGGTATTTTATTAGCGTGGTTAATATTAGGCATTTGGCGGTTATGGTTTAAAAAGTTACATATTCCGCTGAAAGCGGACACCCATTCCGGAAATTAACGGACACTTTTCCCGAAAAAATGTTCGCTATAAATCTAAACCATTTTTTTCACTACTGACCGATAAAAAAGTCGGAAAATAAAGGGATAATGTTTATAAAACCTTACCCCAAGGTTGTAAATTTGTTTTGCACAACAAAAATTCTCAACAATAGGCAAAGTACAGCAAAGAATTTAGTCGGACAGCCGATTTTCAAACAATTTAAAACAATTATGTTTTTCTCTGTGAACTCAGTGCTCTCTGTGGTTATAAAAATATACTTGCGGATTTTAGGAAGTATTTCACTTCATTTAGTTGGTTGGTGAAACACAACAAAATTTACATTGTGATTATACCTAAGTAAAGCGTTTATTTGCTACGCTTTAACCACTCAACTTAGGTAATACCCGAACTTAAAAAACCATACAAATCCTTATCTCTTGGTATTTTTATTCAAAATAAGTATTTTTTTTAAAAGGAATTCATGAGAGCTTCGCCGTAGCTTGACCAAAATGATAAACTTAGCGAAGCGTTCTCACGAACCCGAATGGGATTAAAACTCAAATTGAACGAATGGCTCAAACGACTTTGTAAATATTTCACTACACATAGTTAGTGAAACACCGCAAACTCTATATCGGGGTTATAAATAATCATTTGTTTGCTGCGTTTAAACCGCTTAACTTAGGTTTTGTTGAAACATACATGCATTACGATTACACAAACACGTGTAAACCAAGCTTGCAAATTCAGCTCATCAAAAAACTAAATTGAATGTTAAACCCAACCTTACCTTTAAAATTATTTACGTATAAAATTTGTTGTGATATTAAACTCGTTGTTTTTAATTTTAATTATATACATGCCATTTTCAAGGTGTTCAATATTAATCTTATTGTTGTATATTCTTTGTTTTTCAATTAATTTACCGCTAACATTAAATATTTCGACATTCGCGTAGTTAAATTTAGCTGGTAAAATTATAAACGTGCTGGCCGGATTAGGATAAACCGTAATATTATCGGTAGCAAAATTTTCAATTACCGATACATCATTAGTTCCGGCGCCACTAACTTCAATAGTTCCGGCACCTTTAGCTGCATCTGATATTACTTCAATAATTCCTGAATAAGTTTTTTCTTCGACAGGTAAAAATGTGATATTCACGGTTTGGTTTTTATCGGCTAAAATTTCACCGGTTGTCCAATCGGCCTCGAAACCCTGTGGCAAAACAATATTGCTTACTGTAAATGCTTTATTAC
>CAZJCR010000056.1:0-10579 GCA_964544385.1 uncultured Bacteroidales bacterium | reverse complement strand
GAGTATTAACTTCAACATTGTTAAAAGTTAACGTATCAGATAACGAAATAACCGATACAAGCGCGGGTGAAGTATAACCTATTACATCAACAGAGTCAACGCCTGTTGTTGCATCTGATATTACTTTAATAATTCCCGAATAAGTTTTTTCTTCGACAGGTAAAAATGTGATATTCACGGTTTGGCTTGTATCGGCTAAAATTTCACCGGTTGTCCAGTCGGCCTCGAAACCCTGTGGCAAAACAATATTGCTTACTGTAAATGCTTTATTACCAATGTTGCTAATTGTTAAAACTTTGGTTTGTTGAGTATTAACTTCAACATTGTTAAAAGTTAACGTATCAGATAACGAAATAACCGAAGTGCCTGCCGGGTAAGTAAATTGAGCAGAGTAAAACCTGCCATAAAAGTTTCTAACAGTATCTCCAATAGCGTAATTGTTATTGTAATTATCTATCCAGTTTTTGCATACTAAAGTACCGTTAACCGGCGATGGAAGTATTAATCCTTTAAAGTCGGAGTTTAAAGTAAAAGCATCTTTACCAATATATTTTACACTATTAGGCAACTTAATAATGCTTGTCAAACTATTATCGTAAAATGCATAGTTGCCTATACTGTCGATAAGGCTATTTAATTTTATTTCTTTAATCTCTTTTTTGCTAAATACACCATAATAATTCGAAAATGATATTTCTTTACCGTTTGCAATGCCTGTTATAGGTTTGTTATCGAGCGAGTCGGGAATTTGTATGTATTTGCTTGAAAAATTGTACAAGCAACTGTCGATTACGCCGTTAACTATCCTAACATCGGCACTGGTAAGAGTATAAACAATTTTAGCTTCAAACCATTCGTAACCCAGTTTTACTTTTTCACCTCCTTGGTAAATTGCGCCACTACCAGCAATCCAATGCTCGAAACCGGGTTCGGTAGGAGTTGGTAATACAATCGAGTCGATACTCCAAAAAGCCTGTTGCCCAATATAAGTAACGCTATTAGGAAGAACAACTGTATCAAGATTATTACTGCTGAAAGCCTTAGTGCCTATGTATTTAACGTTACCCGGAATGGTAATAGTTTTCAACTCATTGTCAGTAAAAGCGTTGTCGCCAATATGCAACATTGTATTAGGTAATTTAAGGCTTGTTATTCCTTTGTCATCAAAAACGCCATTCCAACTTTTATTTTCAACACCTTTAACTGTTATACCATCTAAAGTATCGGGAATAATAATATCGGTGTAAGCAAAGTTATAGCTGCAACTTGTAATCAAACCATCAGCACTAATTTCAACATCATCATCTTGCAATGTGTATTCAATTTTTGCCCGGTATTCATTGCCAGTATATTTTACTTTTGTTCCCCCGGCAAATTCACCACCATTATTATCAACCCAACCTAAAAAGCCGGCTACGGGCACAGTTGGCAATATTATACTATCAATACCATTATTTGTGAAAGCATATTTTCCGATAAAAGTAACAGTATTGGGTATGTCAACCTCTGTAAACGAAAAATCATTTCCACTAAAAGCATTTTCCCCAATTTGTTCCAAACCATCGGGAAGACTTACTGAAGTAAGGTCGTTTACCCAAAAGGCATAATTGCCAATAGTTTTAATACCCGATGGTAAATTTACATTGGTTATGCCCTTTTCGCAAAATATTTTAGCAGTGCCAAATACATTAACATTAGCTATACCAGTTACTGTAATACCATTTACAATGTCTGGAATAGTAATATCTTTATTTGCAAAATCATAACTACAATCGGTTATAATTCCATCTTCGTTTACCGTTAAATCGGTGTCTTGCAGTACATACGACTGAGCTTGTACAATAAATGCTATTCCGGCTATTATGCACAATAGTGAAAGTTTTTTAAAAATCATTTTTCAAATTTTAATTAATAATTATGGTATAAACTTAATTAATTTAAAAGTATTTTTTGGTTTTATTAATGATAAAAATATTTTATCATGTTCATTAAGTCCAAAATTGAGTAATTCGCTCAATTTGGGCATATTTTATTTTTGAAGTACCGTAATTATATTCTTGTTTTCGGTAGTTTCAAAGTATTACATGTTCAGATATATTCAATGGTAAAGGCATTAATTTTTAAACTTCTGTTACATTCAGAACATTTGATTTCAAGTCTTGAATCATCGAATGTGGCATCAACAGGGATATGGCACAATACCGTTGATTGGCAATAGGGACAAACCACGGCAGTTTTTTCAATCAAAGCCTCGTTTTTTTCTTCAATTGTAAATCTTGCCGTTAATATTGGAGCATTAAGTTTAAATCCTGCAAGGTTTAGCAGGTATAAATTTCCATCGGCGCAACCAAATGCCAGTTTTGTGCCGTTTGGGTGAAAGTTACAGCATGTTACACCCGATTGTGCATGAAATGTCGAAATTTCTTTTCCGGTTTGCACTTCCCATATTTTTAATGTTTTATCTTCACTTCCCGATGCAATCAGACTACCATCGGGCGAAAAACAGCATGTTAAAATTGAATCTGTATGCCCGATTAAAGATACGATAGGGGTGTCATATCTGATGTCCCAAATGGCAAGTGAGATGTCTTGTTCGCGTTTTATCAATTCATCGTACATCGTTCGATTTTGACGCTCATTGTTGCCGGTAACTATTAGTTGCCCATTGGGCGAAAAACAACAACATTTAATAGCCTTGCCTATATTGTGAAAACTTTTTATTCTTTTCCCGGTTTTTGCATCATGGATACTTAATGGTCGATGTCCATTTGATGTGGCAATGGTTTTACCATCAGGAGCGTAAGAATATGAGGTTATAAAACTGTCTGATCGCCATACATCAAAATCAGGTTTTCCTTCGCCTATTTTGTTTATTTTAATCAAATATTCATCTGTATATCCATGAATTTCTAAGCGTCCGGCAACAAAATATTTATTGTCGGGCGAAAAAGCAAAAAAGTCTGATTTTAATATAAATAATGTTTCATCTGTTATAATGTCAAATAATTTTAAAATCGGTTGTCCACCTGAATGCTCCCAGCTTTTGCATTTAAAACTTTTGCCCTTAAACTGAAAATCACAAACATCATTACTTATATCAGTAATAAGTGAACCATTATCAGGCTCCCAAATTTTAATGTTATCATCGTTGTCTTTGGTTAAAATTAGTGAACCATAAGGCGTAAACTGGCAAATATTTATTTTTGAAGGATGGGCGCTAAAGTTAATTGTTTCAAGCGCCGACTTTATACTCCAATATTTTATGGTTTTATCTCTGCTGCCCGATATAACATGTTTACCATCAGGTGAAATATCACATGATGTAACCGTTGAGGTATGATCATCAAAGCTTACTATTTCTTTGCGTGTAGCAAAATCCCAAACTTTAATTGAATTGTCATCACTTCCGCTAATAATCATTTTACTGTCAGATGAAAAGGCACAGAAGTTAATGTCCTTTTTATGACCATAAATATGTGCAATTTCTTCTCCATTAGTAGCGTCAAAAATAATCAGGTTCGAAAATCTGCCTGCTACAATATAGTTGCCATCAGGTGAATAGTTACAGCAGTTTATCGAATCAGCTACAGGTTTAAATAGTTCTTTTGGTAGTTTAATGTCATTAATTAGTTCCCAAATGAGCGGAGATTTTTCCTGAGGGCTTAATGTTAAGCTAAATAATTTTTCACCGGTTTTTGCATCCCATATTTGTGCTGCTTTTTTATTACTGCCCGATAAAATATGCTTGCCATCAGGAGAGAAGGTGCAAGCTGTGATGAAATATCCGGTAGCTTCGATACTTAATAATTCAACAGCCGTATTTGCATCCCATATTTTTATAAAATCATCGGATGAAGCAGAAACAACACGATTGGCATCGGATGAAAAAGCACATGCAATAACCGGTTTATTATGCCCGTGTAAAGTAGAAATCACTTTATAAGTAACTGCATCCCATATTTTAATGGTTTTATCGGCCGATCCTGAAACTATTTTACTGCCATCTTTTGAAAAAGCACATGAAGTAATGGTAAATTCATGACCTGTTAATGTGGCTATTTCATTACAAAATTGTGAATCCCAAATCTTTATTGTGGCATCAGAGCTTGCTGAAACAAACCGTTTTCCGTCGGGCGAAAACTGAACAATATTAACACTGCCGTTGTGGTTAGTTAGGTTAAATCTTAAATATGAATTAACTTTTTTTGGTAGTCGGTACTGATGGAGGAAATAGCCCCCATTAGCAATATAAGTATCTTTATTGTTTTTAAGCGTGTTGCTCACATCATTACTTAACCATTGCAATTCATTAAATAATTGCTGAAATGTTAATTCCGGGTATTCCTTTAAAGTAGATAAATGCCTTATAAAAACGAAATAAAACAACGCTATGTTATCATCTTTTTTTGAGTGTTGAGTTTGTGAAAGGGCAAATTCAAAAAGGGTTTTAAGTGAGCTAAATAAATTTGCCTTAGCATTCGCTTCAATAAAAATTATATCGCATAAGGTATCGGTAACCTCATCCCAATTGTCAAGCATAGCATGTTGCCAAGGCAATTCCATGCATTTTCGGGCATTTGGCTTCTCCATTTTATCATCGAACCAAAGAGGCTGATTATTATAGTATTGGGCGAGCGTATTATGATATTTTAATGATGATGGTTGCATAATAGAATTACTAAGACATTAGTTAACTATAACCCAAATTGAGCGAATCGCTCAATATTATAGGTTTATTTATTAGTTCTTCTTCATTATTTACTAATGATGCATTAATAAAAATGGTATTACCGCTTTTTTTAACCCCATATTGATAATGTACATGACCAAAAATATGAAGTTTGGGCTTTATGGCAACTACTTTATTTAGCAATGCCACTGAACCAACCGAATAACCATCGGGTGAAGCAAAGTCGAGTATTCCTTTGGGGGCATTATGGGTAATTATAACATCGGTGCCTGATGGTATTTGACTATATATTTTGTTTTCAACATCTTCAGTTTGGCCTTTCAATTGGTTTAAAAACGCTAATGTATGCGATACGAATGTTGTTCCCCAGAAACGCACTCCTCCTATTTCAATACCACTATTCGTTAATAAAGTCACACTATTGGGCAATTGCAGGTTATATTTTTCAATCTTTTTTTGCAATCCCCTGTCATGGTTGCCTGCAACAAGTAGTTTGTGTTGCGCAGGTTGGTTTGCAAACCAATCGAAGAAATCAACTAATTCCTCTTCTTTTCCTGTTCTCATAAAATCGCCTGCATGAACAATTATATCGCAAGGGTAGATTGTTAAAAAACGATGTTGCATGTGGGTGTCGGAGATGCAGGTAATTTTCATTGGTTTATTATTATTTTAATTAGCTGTTGTTCACTGTGCTAACAATATTAATCAATATTTTTCTGAACCATTTTTAGTTTTAAATTACATTCCAATTTTAGTTTTCACCCTAATTAAGCGATTCGCTCAATCGATACCTTTCTATCAAAACTTCAACAAACTGCCTGTGGAAAAAAGTAATAATGGGTATTCCATGCGCATCGCGTTCGGTTAAGAACGGTTCCAAATCGAGGTATAATCTTGACCAAACCACGATGGGAATTTTTGTAACCCCCTCAAGTTCTTTACGATGGTCGGGGTGGGTTTTGCTCATAAAAATATTCCAGTATTCTTTATCAAAAACCAGGATTTCCAGTATCTCGTTTTCGGTTAGTCCCTGGTACCTTCCACTGAGCATATAGCATACGGCATTTCTTACAAATGCCTCAGTATGTTCTTTTTCGAGGTATTCGAAAAAATTATTGATAATGCCCCTAACATCAGCACTTAAATCGGTTTCTACATCGTACGAATGCCAATGTCTGGCACGTTCAAATGCTAATTTTAAATAGATGGGCAATCCATTTTTATTGAATTTTTCTAATATTTCGCTGCTTTGACGGGTGGTAAGTTTTCGGTTATTTGCAGCTAACCAGCGTTCTAAAATTTGTTTGGCATCGTTGGTTGGCAAAACCGGCAATTGTAGGGTTTTAGTATACTTTAATTGTGAGGCCAAACCTGGCAATGTTGAAACCACCATTTTAGCATTATCGGGTAATTGTAATGGTATCCAAAATAATGCATTACCTTCGGTGTTTTCCGAAAACTGATCGAGTGCATCAATAAAAAAAATCATTGGATTATCAGTAGTTGCCAACATCAGGCATTTTTTAAATGCATCGGCAATTCCTTGAATTGAATAAATGTCTTTTTCTTTACCCTCACCAACCAACACCTCCAAGGTAGTATTATATTCTGCGGCAATTTGGGCACTAAGGCTAATTAAAAAGGATAAAGGGTTTGATGTTTGCGAACTGGTACCAATGAACCGATAAAAAAGCCTGGCCTTGGTAGTTTTAGCCTCACAGTTTTTAATGGCTTGTGCCATGAGGCTCGATTTGCCGGAACCCGAATCGCCAATAACGGCTAAAACCTTATTTTCAGTTGTGTCATTTAAATAATCTTCTATTTGTATTAACGATTCATGTCGGCCAATAAAGTTTTCAGTCAAGCGATTTTTAAATTCCTCATGCAGTTTAATTTCGTAATTTATTTCATCGTCATTAATTATTTCGTTAGTTTGTTTGTTTAAGATAGTTGAAATATCATGATATACTTGTTGGGTAAAGCCTGTTAAATCTGCTTTACCGGTACTTATATCTTCCCATCGGGTATCATACGTATAGTATTTTTCATTTAATGTGTCGTGCAATTGGTGTTTTAATTTGTTAAGTTGCATTTGGCAAAAAGCATCTGGTTTTTCATCGGTTAAATCAATAAAACCTTTGGCAGATTCATCTGCAGGTAATTCCTTTATCGTACGCACATAGGCAAATACATGTTCTTCGGGATGGGGAATGTTTTTAGGCGGATTTAGCGCCCCATTAATAATTTCCTGGTGGGTAGCCGAGGCAAAATACTTTATTTTTTGTTCGTCCAAAAAATTGAGCTTTTCAATCGATGCTCGTAAAACATTCCGAATTTCAGTTTCAGTTTTTTCCCAGCTTTTATAATCGAGCGAATCACCATTTCGGGGTTGTAGTACAAATTCTGATGGAATGGCATTTTCATCTAATTTATACCAGCTATTCAGGAGTTCCTTATTTCGCCCACTAGCAATGTTCATAATCGCATCCATTTCGGTTGCCGGAATTTTAACTGGTAAAGGCTGCCAGCCATATCTATCACCTATAAGTGCAATGAAATTCGGTTTTGGCGAAATTCGCTGGCAGCGGGCAATCTCACCCAAACAAATATCCATGGTTTTTTGGTCGAGCTGCGATTCTTCGTTTACACCCCAGCGTAAATCAACTGCCTGAAATTTAGCTCCCTTACTTTCACATAGTTTCTCAAGCTTAGGGAAAACCTCGTTTTGCAAAATCGCTCGTTCTTGCTGCATATCGGAGAATGTTGAACTTACAAAAATCCTGAATGTTTTATTTTGTGCCGGCATGTTTATATTGTTATTTTACCCATGTCAATAAATAAATTACCGTTACTATTATTCCTTTTTCATAACTAAAAACTCAACCAGTTTTATAATTAAATATGCTGTTGTGGCAAATATTAGCATCCATATTATCGAATTGGGTATTATAAAGCATAAAAAAATCCCTAGTACAACTATGCCCTTATGTTCTTCGTATTTGTCGGAATCGCTGAGGAGGATTAAAGTAATTATTACAAAACCAGGTAATAAAAACCAGGTAGTGTTAAACGTATGAAAAAAGCCGGGGGCTACAAAGCTATCAAGGCCATTGAGTTGCATCAATTCAAGTTTAACAAGGGTTTCAACACGAGCCGAAGTTAAAATTGAAAAACTGTTGATAGCTGGTATCAGGGTAATTAAAAGTAACAGCATGCCTACAATAAGCTTTTTGGTACTTTTTTCAGTATTGTATCTTTTGGCAAAAATTAAATCGAATAATAGGGCGTTAATTATAAAAACACCTAAACACACTAATAAAAAGTAAACCATAAAGCCGATTAAAATATTACTTACCCATAGTTGAAGTTGAATAATTGGCCGCAGAATGTATTTGCAGTAAACTGAATTGGTTGATAATCTTGGAATTTCGAGTTTTGTTGATAGCCAATATTTATTCTCACTTAAAAGATGATATTTTTCGTAAATAGAATTTTTACGGCTATTGATGCCCCAATATTCAGGAATGGTTTTTATGGCATGTTCAATCATTGCAAGAGTGCTTTTATCAATATTGCCTTTGCGGGCTATGTTTTGAATTGCCATGTAATCAGCCCCCGCGGTAACACCTTTTTTATTTGCTCCTGAGCGCACACCGTATTCAATGCGCAATTGCACCAACGATGGGTTTTTACTAACAAAAACATATACCCGGCGGTTGTAAAAACCAAAACCATCGGGTTTCATTTCTTTGTCTTTCCGGTATTGTTTGTCGGCAATGGCAGCAACGCGGGCAACCTCAACCGTGTCGACTACCCTTACAATATACAAAAACCCCTTTGGGTAATTGTAGTTCTCAATAGCCTTAACAGTGCTGTCGTTGAGTATTTTATGGTCGTCTAAAACTATCGGTTTATATGTTTCTTCATCAAACTTTTCGCCGCACGATACCAATAAAATAACACTGATTAATAATAATATTATTCTCATATAAAGTTTAATTAATTATATTTTTTAAAACTAACTATTTAACATTAACGTATGTTTGTATTGTTGCAATTGCTTATGCTGCATCTTTCCTTGTAAATCGAGCAGGTTAGCAATATACGCTTCAGGATTGTTCAAACGTGCCATCACCAAATCTTTGCGATTGTACAACTCAATATATTTCTGCCATTCGGTTGATGTTTTAGGCAATAGTTCATAATTCGATTTTTTATCGATATACTGAATAACCTCTATGTAATTGGAGTTATCGGTCCAAAACCAACCATTGGATGAAGCGGCATCGGGGGATTGTACATAAAAATCATCATGAAATTATAAAAACTAATGCCTAATTGAGCAAATTGCTCAATTAGTTCTCCTTTTTTCGAAAAATCAACTCAACCAGTTTTATAATTATCGATGCTATTGTGGCAAAAATCAACACCCAGGTTACCGATTTGGGAATAAACATCCATAACAATAATCCTAGAATAAACGCATACCAAAAGAATGTCTTATATTCATCGGCAAATTCATAAAAATCTTTATCATCGTCATTAAGTAATTCATCATGTGTAATAGCTTTTAACCTGAATTTATAAACCCAGGCTTGTAAAGGGCTTGCTTTTTTTATCACCTCAAATTCGGGGCTGTTAATTTTTTCTTTACAAGAATCTAAACTATTTGTGCAATAACTTTTTAGCAACAATCTAATATAAAAAACCGCTATAAAAATAATGGCTACCCACCATGCTGTATTGAAGGCATGATAATTGTCGGGGAATACAAAATAGTTAAGGCCATCAAGCTGCATGAGTTCTAGTTTCAAACGGGTTTCGAGCCGGGCTCCGGTTAAAATTGCAAAACTATTTATAGCAGGCACCATTGCAATAATTAGTATTAGGCTGCTTACTTTAAGTTTTCTGATGCTAGTCCTCATACTGTCTTCATTTTTAAAAATCAAATTAAACAGTATGGCATTTATAACTATAATGCCAAGATACACCAATAAAAAGAAAACCAGATAACCTATCCAGATATTATTAAGCCAAAGTTGAAGTTGTAAAATTGGGCATAAAATGTATTTACTATAAAACGAATCGGGGTTTAACCGCGGCCTTTCGAGTTTTGACGAAAACCAATACTTAAGCTCCCCGGAAATATGAAATTTTTCATATTGTGCATTTTTTTCGTTTGAAGTACCCCAATATTCAGGAATGGTTTTTATGGCATGTTCAATCATCATAAGAGTGCTTTTATCAATATTGCCTTTGCGGGCTATGTTTTGAATAGCTATGTAATCAGCTCCCGCTGTAACACCCTTTTTATTTGCTCCTGAGCGCACATCGTACTCAATGCGCAACTGCACCAATGATGGGTTTTTGCTAACAAAAACATATACCTTGCGGTTATAAACACCAAAACCATCGGGTTCCTTTTTTTTGTCGTTACGGTATGCTTTATCAGCCACTGTTGCAATTTGTGTTACATCGGCCGAGTCAACTACGCGGATTATATAAAGAAAACCAGCAGGATATTTATAATTTTCGATAGCTTTAAATGTGCTGTCGTTCAATATTTTATGGTCGTCTAAAACTATCGGCTTGTAAGTTTTTTCTTTAATCTCATAGTTGCACGATGCTAACAAAATAGCGGTTAATACGAAAGCTATAATTTTTTTCATCTGAATAAAATTTAAAATTGTTAATTGTCAGATGGAACACCCATATTTTATTCATTCGTGTTTGTGAACAACAGAATCATGAGCATTTCATATTTAGTTTATTATTGTTGTCAATTATTTAAAGCTAACTATTCAACATCAAGCTGTGTTTGTATTGTTGCAATTGTACATGCTGCATCTTTCCTTGTAAATCGAGCAGATTGGAGATATACGCTTCAGG
>CAZJCR010000055.1:4850-18253 GCA_964544385.1 uncultured Bacteroidales bacterium | reverse complement strand
ACTTGGCAGCATTATTATTGGTATTTTTTCGATATCGTTTATTACTTTCTTTTTTTTAAAAGATGCATTGCTGTTTAAAAAAGGCGTATTAATATTTGTACCCGACCATTTTTCGGACGAAACAACCCGCGCGCTAGACACCATACGCCATTTACTTGTAAGATATTTGTCGGGTATTTGTATACAGGTTTTATTAATAGCAACACTTATAACACTTGGCTTATGGATAATTGGCATTGATTTTCAACATGCAATAATATGCGGGTTAATTGCCGGTATATTAAATGTTATACCCTACATTGGCCCTTGGATTGGGGCAATATTCAGCATTGTAATATGCACGGCAGCAAACATTAACCTACCTTTCGACGGCGGGCTACAACCACTTTTAATACATATGTTAATTGTTTTTGTTATTGTACAAACACTCGACAATATAGTTTTTCAGCCAGTAATTTTTTCGAACAGCGTAAATGCCCACCCGCTCGAAATATTTATCGTAATTTTAATGGCAGGCAGCTTTTCGGGCATAATAGGCATGATACTGGCAATACCAAGTTATACAGTGTTCAGAGTAATTGCAAAAGAATTTTTAAGTAGTATAAAAATATTCCGACAATTGTCGAAAAATATTTAACCAAAACCTATAAATTTTACATAATAATAAAGACCATTAAAACTTATGTTTTTTATATGTTTGTAAATTAGTTATAAATTTATTGCCGGTACATTAATTAATAACATCATTAATATTATTTTTAAGGTAAAAAACAAAGGCATTTAAAAAGCCTGCTTAAAATAAACTCATAAATAACATTTTTTTAATGAAGTATTATCATTTACTAATATCGTTTACAATACTTGTTACATTAAAAACACAGGCACAAGTTGATTTTACATACAGTGGCAAAACCTGTGTTGGCAACACAATTGAGTTTACAAACATGTCGGATGAGCTTACAATTGATTTAGAGTGGGACTTTAACGACGGCTCGGGTTCGACAAACATTAACCAAAGCCACATTTTTACAACACCAGGGGTTTTTAAAGTTACCCTTAGTGGAACATACAACAGTAACAAAGTATCAAAAACAAAAGATATTACAATACATCAAAACCCAACAGCCAATTTTACCGACTCAACACTTTTTTTCTCATCGTTTACACACATATTTACAAGCAATACTGAATTACAAAACAATATTACAAACTACAACTGGAATTTTGGCGACGGCACAACATACCAATCAGACACATTGGTTGCCAGCTACAAATACAAAAGCTCAGGCAATTACACTGTTAAACTTATTGTTACCGACAATAATAATTGTACCGACTCGACAGAAAAAAACATTACCGTTGAAGATATTTTTATAGTACCAAACGTATTTACACCAAACAACGACCTTATTAACGATTTGTTTATAGTTACAACCAACGGCATAACAAATTTTTCAATCGATATTTTTTCGCGATGGGGAATGTTAGTTTTTAGCCGTAGTGGCCACCAACAAATAGTTTGGGACGGATGCATGCCCAACGGCAAACTTGTTAACCCCGGAACCTATTACTACATTATTAAACCAATTGGCTCCAACCAAATTTACGAGCCACAAAAAGGTTTTATCACTGTGTTTCATTAACAATTGCATACTATGTCCTGGGAAAATATAAGGCAGGCAACAAAAAACATTATTGGGCAAAATTTATACTATTGGTGTTTGGTTTTAATAGCAGTATCAATGCCATTATCGCCATTTTTACTTAGTGCATCGCAATTATTAATGGCTATTAACTGGCTTTTAAGCGGTAATTACGAGCATAAAATACAACTTTTTAAACAAAACAAACTTATTGCAATATTACTGATACTGCCATTAATACACATTTTATGGTTAACAAACACATCAGATTTTGCATACGCTTTACACGACATTAAAATTAAACTGCCACTTATTGCATTACCATTAATAATAGGCACAACCGACGCCCTTACATACAAACAACTAAGGTCCATACTACTGTTTTTTACAGCAGCGGTTTTAGCAAGCTCACTTATAAGCCTTGCCGTTTATACAGGTATTTTACCTCGCCAAATTAACGACATCAGAAAAATATCGATATTTATTTCGCATATACGATTTGGACTAATGGTGCTATTTGCCTTTATTATAGTTATTTATTACCTTTTTAAACATTACAATCAAATTAAACCAATATTAAAAATAGTATCGATACTAATACTAATATGGTTTTTAGTATTTTTAATTATCCTGCAATCGTTTACCAGTTGGGCAATAATATTGGTTCTTATAATATCGCTATATTTTATATATTACCCACGTTTAACAAATAAAACAATAAAAACCACAATAACCGCACTACTATTTATAACAGTTATAAGCTCAACAATACTTACAATAAACATATATAAAAGAATAAGTGCCCAAAACGACCCACCATTTAGCCAATTACCCCAATACACAGCACAAGGTAATAAATATGAACACGACACCCTAAGTATAGCAAAAGAAAACGGCCATTATATATGGATATACCTTGCAACCGGCGAACTTGAAAAAACATGGGAGCAAGTAAGTAAAATATCATACTCGGGATACGACAATAAAGGCCAATTAATTAAATTTACATTAATACGTTACCTTGCATCAAAAGGGCTTACACGCGACCGCGAGGGCGTTTTGGCTCTCACCCCCCAAGATATTGAGATGATTGAAAACGGCCACGCCAGTGTAGTATATCTTAAAAAATTTAAACCATACGTACGATTATACGAAATACTGTGGGAACTCGATTACTACATGCGCCTTAACGACCCCAACAGCAAGTCGGTATCAATGCGTATTGAGTTTATAAAAACATCGATGTATATAATTAAAAACAATTTTTTTGCAGGAGTTGGCACAGGCGACGTTAAAAACGCGTTCGACAACGCTTACCGCGAACTCGACTCGCCCCTAAAACTCAACTATCGCCTACGCGCGCATAACCAATACATTACTTTTTTTATATCGTTTGGCTTGTTTGGTTTTATATTGTGCATGTTTGCAATTATTGCACCTATTATAATTGTGCGCAAAAAAGGCAACATTTTAATATTTACTTTTATAATAATGCTTTTATCGAGCATGATGAGCGAAGACACACTCGAAACTCAGGCAGGCGTAACTTTTTTTATAAGTTTTTACACCTTACTTTTGTTCGCTACAAAACACAATAATATATGATAAAACTATCGGTTGTAATAATTACATACAACGAGGAATTAATGATTGCACGTTGCCTTGATGCAGCAAAACAAGTTGCCGACGAAATTATTGTTGTCGATTCGTACTCGACCGACCAAACAGCCGAAATTTGCAAAACATACGGGGTAAAATTCACAACCCATACTTTTGAAGGGCATATACAACAAAAAAATTATGCCGCCGGGCTGGCAACCTACAACCATGTTTTATCGCTCGATGCCGACGAAGTTTTATCGGACAGGCTTATTGAATCGATAAAAAAAGTAAAAGAAAACTTTACTGCCGACGGCTATTACTTTAACCGCTTTACAAATTACTGCGGCACCTGGATTAAACATTGCGGCTGGTATCCCGACCGTAAACTACGCCTTTGGAACCGCCACAAAGGAAAATGGGGCGGACAAAACCCGCACGACAAATTTATAATGCACAACGGCTCAAAAATTGAATTTTTAAAAGGCGACCTTTTACATTACTCGTACCACTCAATAAACCAACACATTGCCCAGGTAAACAAATTTACCGACATACTATCGCAAAGCGACTACAACAGGGGCAAACGCGTTAATATTTTAAAAATTGTAATAGTGCCCTTTTGGAAATTTATTAAAGATTACTTTATTAAACTCGGTTTTTTAGATGGTTATCATGGCTTTGTTATTTGCATAATATCGGCACATGCAACCTTTATTAAATACATTAAAATTCGCGAATTACAAGTTTCAAAAAAATAATGGATAGTTATAAAAAAATAATTATAAGCCGCACCGACTCAATTGGCGATGTTGTTCTTACCCTTCCAATTGCCGGCTATTTAAAAAGTATTTTCCCTAATGTAAAAATAATTTTTATTGGCCGTAGTTACACCCAGCCAATTGTCGATTATTCAAAAAACATTGACAGGTTTGTTAACTGGGACATTCACTCAAAATACAGTAAAAAAACACAAGTTGCCTTTTTATCGGGCTTGGGAGCCGATGCAATTATACACGTTTTTCCAAATAAGCAAATTGCACTGATGGCAAAAAAAGCAGGCATAAAAATACGTATTGGCACCTCGCACCGTAGTTTTCATTGGTTTACTTGTAACAAAATGGTTAATTTTTCGCGTAAAAACTCGAACCTACACGAGGCACAGCTTAACTTTAAACTATTAGCACCCCTTGGCCTTAACAATATTCCCGAAACCAGCTTTTTACCAGCCTTTTATGGATACCGTAATAAACCCATTAACGACAAAAGTATTTTACAGTTTATTGATAAAACCCGTGCAAATATTATATTACACCCAAAATCGAAAGGAAGCGCGCGCGAATGGGGGCTGCAAAATTTCGACGACCTTATAAAAATTTTACCAACAAACAAATACAATGTTATTGTTGCCGGCACCGAAACCGACGGAACCCAGATGAACGAGTTTATCGAAAAAAATAAAAACAGAATAATAAATGCTACCGGCAAATTAAATCTTAAACAATATATTTCATTAATATCGAACTGCCAGGCATTAATTGCAGCAAGTACCGGCCCTTTGCACATTGCGGCCGCCCTTGGTATTAAGGCTATTGGGCTTTATGCGCCAATGCGCCCTATTGATGCCGGCCGCTGGGGTCCAATTGGAACTAATGCAAAAGCATTGTTTTTAAGCAAAAAATGTAACAAATGCCAACAATTAACACATTGCGAGTGTATTGAAAGTATAACGCCACAAATGGTTAAAGATGCAATTGAAAAAACAAGCTAAATAAGTTTACCCTTACCCTGTCGTAATATTTCGGGCGTATTACCGGTACAGTCAACAATTGTCGATACTTGATTGTCGCCGTAGCCACCATCAATTACAATATCAACAAGGTTCTCGTATCTTTCGTGAATAAGTTCGGGGTCGGTAGTATATTCAATTATGTCGTCGTTGTCGTGTATCGACGATGATAAAACAGGGTTACCAAGTTCTTTTACTATCGCGCGCACAATATTGTTGTCGGGTACGCGTATACCAACGGTTTTTTTATGACTTTTAAAAAGCTTAGGTATATTATTGTTACTGTCTAAAATAAATGTAAAAGGGCCGGGTAAGTTACGTTTTAGCATTTTAAAAACCGGGTTATCAATTGGTTTTGTGTAATCGCTAAGCTGGCTTAAATCGTAAAAAATAAACGAAAACATTGCTTTATCGATATTTATACCACGTATTTTGGCAATACGTGCAACAGCTTTTGGCTGGTTAATATCGCAACCTATGCCATAAACAGTATCGGTAGGGTAAATAATTACGCCACCGTTACGCAACACTTCAACAACTTTACGCACATCGCGTTCGTTAGTGTTTTGGTTATATAGTTTTATAATCATAAGCTAAATATTAAATAGTTATATAAATAACCTTACTGTTAAAATTTAAAACCATTTGCTATAATAACAATAATTTTCGGGTATAGCCCCAAAACCTTTAAAAAACCTGGCCACTCCAGGTATCATCGAGCCTTCAAAATCGAGCACGTGGTTTGTTTGCGCGTACTCGGTAATTATGTTGTTAACAAGTAAAAACATTGCACCATTTTTTTTGCCATCGGCCGACGATGCTGCCATTAAATATGTTATCCTTAATTTATAATTAACCAAACAGGCCGCGCACAGCAATTGGTTACTACTATTGCGCACACCCCAAATTTGGGCTATATTATTAGTAACTAAATAATTATATAATTGATATAAAGTAGCAAAATGGTTATTTTTAAGTAAAGTTACCATATTGCTTTTTTTAAAAATTAAAAAATCGTCAACACTAATATTTTTATCGATAATTAACCCACTATTAACAACCTTTTTTATATTGCGTTTTGTATTAGTGTCGAAACCTTTTTGCAAGTTACTATAGTTATTATTTAACGGTAATATGTGGTTAATACGTTTTGTAATATACTTGTTGTTAAGGTTGTTTAGCGAGTTAAAACTTAGGGTGACTTTTATAAACCGGCGCGGTATAACTTTTAAAAAATTATCGGCATTTAGCAAACTAACATTGTTCGAAAAAACTCCCAACTGCTGGGCAAATAAAGGGTGATAAACAAAACTAAAACCCAGCTTACGTTTTACAGGCAAAGGCATAACTGCCAAATAATTACCATAAACAAGGCCGCCCCAACCAGGTGCAATAATATCGAGATAACTGCTTGTTGCGTAAATTAAGCTGTTGGCCGAAAGTGCCACGCAATTATCCCACAACTGTTTATCTATATTATTATTCGAAAAATATTTTATTGATATTTGCCCTGCCATGATAGTTTATGTAAAAGCATTTTTAATGCTATGCAAAAATAAGCACTTTACAATAAAACCAATTAAATAAGCGGTAATTATTTATTTACGGCATAAATCGATAAACGAATACCCAACCCCGGCTTGCTCGTCGTTAGTAACTGTAGTTTCGCTTATAACCGCCCAGTCGGGCCAATTAATGGTTGGGAAAAAAGTATCGGCGTTAAATGTTGTGTTAATTTTTGTAATATAAAGCTTATTGGCAAAAGGTAAACACTGTTTGTAAACCGATGCCCCGCCAACAACAAAACACTCGTCGGCATTAGCGCACATGTTTATTGCCTGCTCAATTGAATTAGCAATTAAAGCACCGTTAAAATTAGCCAAGTGGTTTGTTGTAACTACAATATTTGTGCGGTTAGGCAATGGTTTTATCGGGAGCGACAACCATGTATTGCGTCCCATAATTACCGGTTTTCCGCTGGTAATTTGTTTAAAACGTTTTAAATCGGCACTTATATGGGTAAGTAAATTATTGTTTACACCTATTCCGTTATTTTGGTCAATTGCAACAATTATCGATACATTTTTTTTCATCAGTAAATTATTATAAAGTTTAGGTTGCTAATTTAACACCTAAATTAATTATAGTTGCCTAAGCTTGCAAACCCGGCTCACAAGTGTTTGCGTAAGTATGCAACCCGGGTGTTTCATTGTTGAGAGTTTTTATATCGACACATCGCCTTTTATATGCGGGTGCGGGTCGTAATTTTGCAATTCAAAATCGTCGAATTTAAAGTCGAAAATATTTTTTACACCGCTATTAATATACATTTTAGGCAAAGGCCTGGGCTGTCGTGTAAGTTGCAGGTTTACTTGTTCAATATGGTTAAGGTAAATATGTACATCGCCAAAAGTATGTATAAAATCGCCAGGTTCAAGCCCGGTAACCTGTGCTACCATTAATGTAAATAATGCATACGATGCAATATTGAACGGTACACCTAAAAAAACGTCGGCACTGCGCTGATATAACTGGCACGACAGTTTATTGTTGTTTACGTAAAACTGTACAAAAGCATGACAAGGAGGTAATGCCATATTATCGATATCGCCCGCGTTCCACGCACTAACAATAAGCCTGCGCGAGTGCGGGTTTGTTTTAATATCGTTAATTAGCTGCGATATTTGGTCTAAGTGTGTACCATCGGGTTTTGGCCATTTACGCCATTGGTAACCATACACATGGCCTAAATTGCCATTTTTATCGGCCCACTCGTTCCAAATGCGCACACCATTATCTTGTAAATATTTAACATTAGTATCGCCGCTCAAAAACCAAAGCAGCTCGTGTATTATCGATTTTAAATGAAGTTTTTTTGTTGTAAGGCAAGGGAATCCGTCGGATAAATTAAAACGCATTTGGTATCCAAAAGTACTAATGGTTCCGGTACCAGTGCGGTCGTCTTTTTTTGTGCCATTGTTTAAAACATGGTTGAGTAAATCGATATACTGTTTCATCGGTAAATAGTATTAGTTTAAAGTAGGATAACCTTTTTGCGCTTATAGTGCAAACCCCTTGCTATCTATTTTAATTTGTGTTTGTTTTTAATAACAATCAGGTTTGTATTACCTGTTTTTTTACTTCCGTTTGTTTTAATTAATTACAAAGCACAACCTTTGCAATATTGAGCAAGCAACAATTGCATTTGGTTTTGCACATCGTGCGCGCTGTTTTGTGCTGCTATGTCAAAATTACGCGAGTTGTCGGCATAAATAATTGCGCGCGATGAGTTTACAAGTAGCCCGCATTTATTATTCATACCGTATTTAGCAACATCGGCAAGGCTACCGCCTTGGGCACCAATGCCCGGGACAAGCAAAAAGTTGTCGGGTGCAAGTTTCCGAACCTCTTTAAGCATATCGGCACGTGTAGCCCCGGCAACAAACATAAGTTCGTTAACCGATGCCCAATATTGCGATTTTTTAAGTACCTGTTGATAAAGCGGCGGGTTACCAATGAATTGGAAATCGTCGGCACCTTTATTCGATGTAAGCCCCAGTAAAATTACCCATTTGTCTTTGTACCCTAAAAACGGTGTAACTGAGTCTTCGCCCATGTATGGAGCAACAGTTACCGCGTCGAACGGCATGTGTTCAAAAACTGCTTTAGCATACATTTTTGCAGTATTTCCAATATCGCCTCGTTTAGCATCGGCAATTAAAAATATTTCGGGATATTTATCTTTAACATAGTTTGCAGTTTTTGCCAAGGCTGCAAGACCGTTAATACCAGCCGATTCGTAAAAAGCAAAATTTGGTTTATAAGCAACAGTATATTGGGCTGTTGCGTCGATTACTTGCTTGTTGAATTCAAATAAAGGGTCGTCGTAACCTAATAAATGCGTTGGTATTTTGGTAATATCGGTATCGAGGCCAACGCATAAAAACGAGCGTTTGGCCTTTATCTGTTCAAAAATTTGCTGACGGTCCATTAACTAGGGGGTTCAAAAAAAAAGTTAAAACTAAATTAAATTCCTGCCTCTTTAAGCCTTTCGGAGTTTTCGGCAACTTGCAGTTTGTCAATAAACTCTTGTATATCGCCATCGATAACAGCTGCAAGGTTATACATGGTATGGTTAACGCGGTGGTCGGTAACTCGGCCTTGAGGCCAGTTATATGTTCTGATTTTTGCCGAACGGTCGCCGGTTGACACCATAGTTTTACGTTTCGACGATATTGAGTCGAGGTATTTTTGGTACTCGAGATTATAAAGCCTTGTTTTAAGTTCTTTAAGAGCTTTATCGTAGTTTTTTAGTTGCGATTTTTGGTCTTGGCAAGTAACAACAATGCCCGAGGGTATATGAGTAAGCCTAACTGCCGAGTATGTTGTGTTAACCGATTGCCCACCGGGGCCCGACGAGCAGTAGGTATCTTTACGTATATCGTTTTCTTTAACATCGATAGCAAATTCGTCGGCCTCGGGTAAAACTGCAACAGTTGCGGCCGATGTGTGTATTCGTCCTTGGGTTTCGGTTTGTGGTACCCTTTGTACGCGGTGTACCCCCGATTCGTATTTAAGAACTCCATAAACCCCGTTACCTGTAACGCTGGCAACAATCTCTTTATACCCGCCCGATGTTCCTTCGCTAAAGTTCGACACTTCGAGTTTCCAGCCTTTTGCTTCAATATACTTGCTGTACATTCTAAACAAGTCGCCGGCAAAAATACTGGCTTCGTCGCCGCCTGTACCGGCGCGTATCTCGAGTATTGCATTTTTGTCGTCCTCGGGATCGGCGGGCAATAAAAGCATTTTTATCTCATCTTCTAAAGGACCAAGTTTATTTTCGAGTTCTTCGAGCTCGGCTTTTGCCATCTCGCGCATCTCCTCGTCTTTTTCGGTATTAAGTATATCGCGTGCATCGTTAATATTGCTTAAAACCTGTTTGTAATTATTAAAAGCTTCAATAATTGGTTTCAGGTTTTTATACTCTTTAGTAAGTTTAACAAATCTTTTAACGTCCGACATTACATCGGGGTCGGTAATAAGTTGCGCCACCTCGTCGAACCTTATACTCACCCCCTCTAACCTTTCAAATAGCATGTTGTTGGCCATATATAAACTTTATTTTTTACTTTATCAATATTCAAATTTTCCGTATTCACTTTCAATTGTAAGTTTGTTTGTTTTGTCGTCCTCAACATGGCCAACTATTTTTGCATCAATATTAAAGCTATTGGCTATGTCGATAATTGTTTGTGCAAAATCGGGGTCGACATAAAACTCGAACCGGTGGCCCATGTTAAAAACTTTGTACATCTCGTGCCAGCTTGTGTTCGATTCTTTATGGATAATCTCGAACAATGGTGGCACGTCGAACATGTTATCTTTAATAATATGTTTGTTATTAACAAATTTCATTATTTTTGTTTGTGCCCCGCCCGAGCAATGTATCATACCATGAATTTTATCGAAACTATTTTCTATCACTTTTGCAACAACAGGTGCGTAAGTACGAGTTGGCGACAGTACAAGCTGCCCGGCATCAATACCTAAGCCTTTAATTTTGTCGGTAATATTGTAGTTGCCCGAGTAAACAAGTTCGTCGGGAATACCGTTATCAAAACTCTCGGGGAATTTTTGTGCCAGATAGTGAGCAAAAACATCGTGCCTTGCCGATGTTAAGCCGTTGCTGCCCATACCACCGTTATAACAATTCTCGTACGATGCCTGCCCAAACGATGATAATCCAACAATTACGTCGCCGTGTTTAATTTTTGTATTATCGATAATTTTATCGCGTTTAGCGCGTGCTGTAACTGTTGAATCGACAATAATAGTGCGGACCAGGTCGCCAACGTCGGCAGTTTCGCCACCTGTAAATATTGTGTTTACCCCTAAATCGCGCAGGTGTTGAAGCACCTCTTCGGTACCATTAATAATTGCCGAAATAACCTCGCCGGGTATTAGCCTTTTATTGCGGCCAATAGTTGAGCTTACCAAAATATTGTTTGTAATACCAACGCATAAAAGGTCGTCAATATTCATAACAACAGCGTCTTGTGCAATTCCGCGCCAAACATCAAGATTACCGGTTTCGCGCCAGTAAATATATGCTAACGACGATTTAGTTCCGGCACCGTCGGCGTGCATAATATTACAGTAATTGGGGTCGTTACCAAGGTAGTCGGGAATAATTTTGCAAAAAGCGTTAGGAAAAATGCCTTTATCAAGAATTTTAATGGCATTATGTACATCGTCTTTCGACGCTGATACCCCGCGGGCATCGTATCGCGATACTGGGTTCATAATATATTTGATATCAAACTAAGCAAGAAAAAATTTACTTATGGAATATGGAGCGCAAAATTAGTTATTTTAGGTGTAATTTACTAACCAAAATAATTAAAAGCCTGCAATAAAGGTTTCTAAATTAGCTCCGGGTTCAATATTGAGTTTTTTGCGCAGGCGCGATCGTGTTACTTTAATACTGTCGGGGCTTTGGTTTAGCAGGTCGGCAATGTCTTTATTTTTAAGCCCTAAACGTATAAATGCGCAAAGTTTAAGTTCGGTAGCGGTAAGGTCGGGGAAAGTTGCAACAAGGTTTTTGTTAAAGTTTTGATGTACTTTGTCGAACGACAAGTTGAACCTGTACCAGCTATCGGTGCTCATCCGGTTTTCAATTTCGTTGTGTATTTCAGTTAATAAATTAATTGCCCCACCCCCCGATGCTGTAATGAGCTGCGAAAGGTTTGCTATTTTTTTGCTTAGCGACAGGTAAAACTGGTTGTTTTTTATAAGGTAAAGTGAGTTTTCGGTTAACTGTTCGTCTTTTATGGCAAGCATTTGTTTATTATATGTATTTACAACAAGTGCCGAATGTGTACGGGCAACAAGTTCAACCGGGTCGATAGGTTTACGTACATAGTCGGTAGCCCCGGCGTTAAGGGCGGTTTCTAAATCGGCCGATGTTAAATTTACCCCGGTAGCCATAATTATTGGTAGTAATTTTTGCTCGGGGGTTTTTCGTACAGCTTTTATAAAATCGATGCCGTTCATAGTGGGCATGTCCCAATCGGTAATTATTATGTCGGGCATTACGCGGGGTAGAATTTCTAAAGCTTTTACTGCCGAATTAGTTTGATATAAGACGTACTCGGGCCTATAGGTCTCGAATATTGATACCATAAGCCCTAAATTATCAAACATGTCGTCAACTATAAGTATTTTATATGCATCCATTTTTTATATAAATTACACTTTGCTGCATGTAAATTAAACAAAAAATATTTACTTTTTGTACATAAAAATGTATTTATTGATTAAAACCTAAGTTGAGCCTTTAAAGTAAAGCGGGTAAAAGTTTTACTTAAGTATAACCACAATTTAGATTTTGTAAATGCATATGGGTTTTAAAAATACTGTTAAAACTAAAATGTTTTTTGTATAATTTTACAACCCTCCCGACAACATAACAGTATTTTCTTCAAGCTCGGTTCGTAGTTTTTCGACAGTAGCCGATACAGCTTCGAGTTCTTGTTCGGCTTTACGCAAGTCAGATAAATCGACCGAAACGCCTAAAATATTTACATTGCCGGTTAAATTGTTCTTAAATGGCACTTTAATGGTTTGTAGAATTTTTTTCGACCCGTCGGGCACAGTTAACTCCTGCTCGGGCAGTTTTACGCGTTGGTTTCGCACTAAAACGTAATTATCCGATTTACGTATTGCATCAAGTTCTTGCTCGTCGGTAATAAAATCGTCGTCGGTTTTGTTTAGCATTTTATTGGCCGGCATATTATATAGTTTAGCCTGCTCCTGGTTAATAATTATATATTGGCGTGTATTATTTTTAACAAATACCGGGAAAGGTACAAGGTCGATAATAGTATTTAACAGGTTTTTATTTTCGATAAGCTCGTTTTGTTTACGCACCATTTCGTCTTGAACGCTTTTAAGTTCCTCCATATTTTGTTCAAGTTGTTCGCGTTGCAATTTTAATTCGTCCGACTGTAGGCGGGCTTGTTTAAGTAAATCTTCGGTTTTATTGGTTAATTGTATCGATGCTATTTGCGATGCTAATTGGTTTGCAAGTTTTTCGACAAATTCAATTTTGTAATCATCCATAGTATTAAACGATGCAAGTTCGATAACGCCATAAACAGTTTGTTCAACTTTAAGCGGCATAAGCAAAAGCGAGCGTGGTGTTGCCCCGCCCATTCCCGAGTTTATTTGTATATAACTTTCAGGTATGTCGGTTAAATAAACAGGTAGCTTTTCGAAAGCACAACGGCCAACCAAACCCTCGCCAATCATGTACTCTTGCTTTAACAAACGTCGCCTGTCGTAGGCTACTGTTGCAACATTTTTAAAAA
>CAZJCR010000055.1:0-4840 GCA_964544385.1 uncultured Bacteroidales bacterium | reverse complement strand
TTCCGGTATCGTTAAAGTTTATAAATATTGCACCTTGTACCGAGTTTGTGTACTCTATTATTTGTGTTAAAATTTTATAGTATAGTTCCTCCCTGTTATTGTTATTGTTCCGTACAATATCGTTAAACATGGCCAACCCGCTATTTATGTATCCAAGCTTTTGTTCATCGGCAGCGCGAGTTTCAATAATATGTTTTTTTTCAACAAGCGATGCTTTTATATTTATTAGCGACTGTCCAACAATGTCATTATCGTGTCGTAAAATAAAACTTTGCGAAAAATTGTCGGACTGTAGATTATTTATGTACTGCGCAATATTTTTATACGATATCGATACCTGGTTTATACTACGCGCTATTTGTTTTAACGATTTATCGATTTTACAAACCCTGTTATCGGATTGCCTGCCGGCCGACAAAAGCTGTAATTGCCCCGATATTAAATTAAACTGACTGCTTATAACCCCGAATGACCAAAAAATAGTGCCCAAAGTTATTATAGCACCAAATAATGAAATTAAAACAAAACTGTTTTTAAAATTTGTTACAACATTTAACTGTAATAAAAATGCTGTAATAATAATAAAAACCAATACTGCCGCTATTAATAGCAACATAATTTTAACAACTGCTATTTTACTAACTTTCAACATCATAGCTATATAGTTTAAAAAGTGGCTATTGTTATACATAAAATTGTTATACTTTATAAATGCCTGCCTTATTTTATTAAAATACAAATAAAGCTATTGACATTGCAAACCATAAAGCAACAACTCCATATAATTGGCATATTGAAAGCAAATATAACTTTTTTGTTTTATTTTAATACTTTTTTACCCCTTTTAATTAATTTTATATACTTAAAAGCTAAGTTTGATTTATATTAAACAAAAAAGGCTAACCTAAACCGGTTAGCCTAAAAAATATTAACATATTATTACCTAAGTTTATCGCTTGGAGCAAAGCTGACAAACGCTTTACTTAGTATTAACCCTATGTAGAGTTTGTTACAGTTTACAAAACAAATAAAGCTAAATGCTTACAGAAGCTATATCAATTGAACACTTAGCTCAATTTGGGTATTATTTGTTTAAAAACGACGAGTACATCCATACTAATTTTTCCTGTTCGCTAATATAGTCGTTCATTAGCGCGTTAGTTCCATAATCGGCGTTATCGCCGGCAAGTTCTAAAACAACACGTTGTTCGGCCAGTAAAAGCTTATATGTTTCTAACACACTTGTAACTCCCTGCATTCCGTCAGTAACATTTTCGAGTACCTTAACTTTCGATTTTTCTAAATACTGGGCAAATGTATGTAAAGGTGTACCACCTAATGTTAAAACTCTCTCGGCAATTTCGTCTATTTTTTCGGCTAAATCGTCGTAAATATTTTCGAATTTGGCATGTAATTCAAAAAACCTGTTTCCTTTAATGTTCCAATGTAATCCACGTACATTCATGTAAAACACCTGGTACGATGCAAGTAAACTATTTAATTTTAAAACTAACTCGTTAGCTTTTGCTTCATTTAATCCTATTGCGTTCATAATTGTATATTTTATTGTTATTATTACAGTACAAATATACAACTGGCACATATAGCCTCAAACAGTCTAAATCTATGCATGCATAAGTAAAATCTATTATCTAAGTTGAGCGGTTTGAGCTATACGAACAAACGCTTTACTTATGTATAAGCCCGTAAATAAATATCAGCAAAGCATTACTAAATAAAAAACAAAGCTACACCGCCAACAGTAATAACAGCACCAACAACCTCTTTAAAAGTAACTTTCTCGCCAAAAAACATAACAGCCGGTGGTATTATTAAAACCGGCATTATCGACATTATTGTAGATGCAATACCAACCGATGTATGTTTTACAGCCAATAACGAAAAATACACACCTAACAATGGGCCAAAAACAGCACCAACTATCATAAACATCATAGCTTTTTTTTGCACTACAGCTTGTTTTACCCTTGGCCAACGCTTAATTATCGATATTAATATTACAAAACCAACGCTACCTGCAATTACGCGTATTTGGGTTGCTGCAAAAACATTATAATCGCCCATTCCAAATTTACTCAAAACCAAACCTGCTGCCTGCCCAACGGCTCCTAAAAATGCAAATGCTATACCTTTACCCGAAAACGAGAGCCCGTATTTTTTTGTATTATTTTTTCCTGGTTGGCGTTTTTGCATTACCACTAATACTATACCCGATAATGTAACAGCCATTGCTATTAACGACTGTATACCAAGCCTTTCGCCTAAAAGACCCCAGCTTATAAGCGATGCAATTGGCGGGCTTAATGCCATTATTAGCATCGATATACGGGCACTAACATACTCGTACGACTTGAATAAAAAATAATCGCCAAACACAAAGCCCACCAAACCCGATACCGACAACCACAGCCACTGATGTAAACCAGCATCGACAGGTAAAGCTAAACCACGTGTTATTTTACTTATTACAGCATAAAGCACCAAAGCCATTATTAGCCTTATTATATTTACCGACAACGACCCGGCCATACGTGTTGCCTGTTGAAAGGCAAGCCCGGTAGCTGTCCAGCAGATTGCAGTTAGCAAGGCTACCAGTTCGCCCAAATGATTTACCATCATAAATTTATTTTTTGGCAAAAGTAAATAATTGTACACATGTTGCTTACAGCAACTTAAAATATAATTACCAACAATTATTTATTAAGTATTTTATACAACAACATTTTATACAAATAAAATGAGCAAAAAATACTTTACTTTTGGGTTTTTAATTTAATATCAATAAAAAACATAAAATGATGAATATACCGGCTAATTTAAAATTCACCGAAGACCACGAGTGGATAAAAGTTGATGGTGATACCGCAATTGTTGGCATTACCGATTACGCTCAAAGCCAACTTGGCGATATTGTTTACGTTGAAATTGAAACTGTTGGCGAAACCCTTGCTAAAGGCGAAACCTTTGGAACTGTTGAAGCCGTAAAAACCGTATCGGATTTATTTTTACCCGTAAGTGCCGAAATTTTAGAGGTAAACCCAACAATTAACGATGCCCCCGAAACCGTAAACAAAGATCCTTACGGCGATGGCTGGATGATTAAAATAAAAATTACCGACCTGTCGGAGCTTGACAACCTGCTCACGGCCGACGATTATAAAAATATTGTAGGATAAAAAAAAGCCCCGTTTAAAACAAACGGGGCTTTTTTATCCTAATATTATTTATAGCGACAAAATTTCAGCAATCGACAACATCTCTTCGTTAATTGGCTTATCGTTTTTAATAGCCTTATTAAAAGGCACGTGTACAATTTTTTTGTTAACAATACCAATCATAACCGATTTTTGGTCGTCGATAAGTGCCTCAACAGCAGCCGCGCCCATGTGGCTGGCAGTAACGCGGTCGTAAGCCGACGGGGAGCCCCCACGCTGTATGTGCCCAAGTACAGTAACTTTAACATCGTACTCCGGAAAATCGACCTTAACTTTATTTGCAACCTCAAAAGCTCCACCATGGTCGCCCTCGGCCACAATAATAATACCGCTGGTTTTTTTATGCACAAAACTTTTTTCTAAATAGTTTTTTAGCTGGTTATAAGGGGTTTGCCTTTCGGGGATAAGTATAGCCTCGGCGCCACAAGCTATACCACTACGCAGGGCTATAAACCCGGCATCGCGGCCCATAACCTCGACAAAAAACAGGCGGTTGTGCGCACTGGCAGTATCGCGTATTTTATCAACAGCCTCCATAACAGTATTTATGGCGGTGTCGTAACCAATAGTATAATCGGTACCATATAGGTCGTTATCAATTGTACCGGGTATGCCAACACATGGAATATTATGTTCTTCGGAAAACAACCTTGCTCCAGTTAACGAGCCATCGCCACCAATAACTACCAAAGCATTAATACCATGTTTTTTTAATTCCTGATAAGCCTTAGCCCGCCCCTCAACAGTCCTAAACTCCTGGCTGCGGGCGGTTTTTAATATTGTACCGCCACGCTGTATAATATTACTAACATGGCTCGACTCCATTTTTTTTATCTGCCCGGTAATCATTCCCTGATAACCATTACGTATTCCATAAACCTCGAGCCCGTGATAAATAGCCATACGGGTAACTGCCCTAATAGCCGCGTTCATTCCGGGAGCATCGCCACCCGAAGTTAAAACCCCTATTTTCGAAATTTTAGCCATACTTACAAATTTAAATTTTCAAAACCTTAAATATTATTTATTCTGATTGTTTTTTTATTTGATATTTCAAACCCATTTACGGGTTGTAATAATAAATGTTGCTAATATCTTAACACATATTAACACCCAAATTAAGCTATTTGCTCAATCGGTTTAGGTAACAATTACCTTCAATATAATTTGCAACATTATCGAGCAGCCATCGTGGTGTCGATGTTGCGCCACTAATTCCAATTGTTTCGACATTTTTAAACCAGTTACAATCAATTTCATTCACCGATTCGATAAAGTACGAATTACTATTAAACTGCTTGCACACTTTAAACAATTCGGCCGCGTTCGAGCTATTTTTTCCACCAACAAAAATTATTACCTGGTTTTGGGTAACAAATTTTTCGAGCTTTACCGCGCGGCCACTAACCTGGCGGCAAATTGTATCGTGTATTATTACTGTATTTTGTTTAACTGAATTAATGTAGTTTACCAGCTGTTGAAATTTTATTGGCGATGCTGTTGTTTGCGAAAACACTTCGGTAATTTTTTCGGGATTATAAAGTTTATAATCGTCGTTAGTTTCAATAACAATTGCCTTGTTATTTATTTGTCCGGTAAGGCCA
>CAZJCR010000054.1:0-18453 GCA_964544385.1 uncultured Bacteroidales bacterium | reverse complement strand
GATATAGCAATTGCACTTACCGGAGTTGTACACTTTACAAACAACCTGTTTAAAATTGCATTAGTAGGCAGTCAAACCAATAAAACTGTATTAGTTAAATTTGGCATACCTGCAATATTGGCATCATTTGCAGGGGCATGGTTATTAATAAAAATTACAAACATGCCAACAATATTACAATACAATGTATTTAACAAACAATTCGAAATAACACCTATAAAACTTATTATAGCATCGTTGCTCATAGTTTTTTCGATACTCGAAATATTACCATCGGTACAAAAAATTCAATTCAATAAAAACAAATTAATTTTAGGAGGTTTGTTAAGTGGATTTTTTGGTGGACTATCGGGAGTACAAGGAGCAATACGCAGCGCATTTTTAATAAAAAGCGGGCTAACAAAAGAACAATACATAGCAACCGGCGTAGTAATAGCAAGCTTAGTCGATTTTACAAGACTATCGGTTTACGCGTCGAGATTTACATCGGCAAACCTGCAACAAAACACAACACTTTTAATAATGGCAACTGTATCGGCAATAGCGGGAGCTTATATTGGTAAAAAAATGCTCAAAAAAGTTACCCTGCACAATATTCAACTTTTAGTAGCTATAATGCTAATAATTATTTCGTTAGCATTAGGTTCAGGCTTTATTTAAAAACGATAACCCTAAAAAAGGGTTATCGTTAAATTTATTTAACTATATTTTTTTACCGATATAAAATACATACCCATAAAAATCTTTGTACTTATTATACATTTCCGATTCATAAATTTCGGCATTAACTAAATTAATTGCAGCTTGGTTTCCAGCATATTTGTTCAAAAAAAACTCACGCGCTTTTTGCTGTGGAGTGTAAAAATTATCGGTCCAACAATTTTCGGGCAAAATAAAAGTAGCCACCGGTACATACCCGGCATTTTGCATTTGTTTAACCTTATTGTCAATAGTATCAATCTGATTATAAGCATTTAGCCAGTACTCCTCAATAGCGGTTGGCCTTGTTTGTGTAAACCACGATACCTCCGATACAGCTACATAACCACCTTTTTTAAGATATTTATGCCAAAGGTTTAAACCATTCTCAAAACCAATATTATAAATAGCACCTTCGGACCAAATTAGGTCAACCTGGTTAGCATTATACATAATGTTATCCATTGACCCCACAACACCTTTAATTCTACTTTGTAAGCCGTTACTAATAATATTTTGGTTAAGCTTATCAATAAAACCAGGAAACAAATCGACAGCAGTAATAATGCCAGGTGCATTTTTTGCAATACTAATAGTTTGACCACCGGTTCCGCAACCAAGGTCAATAATAATTGAATTGCTATTAAGATTATCGATAAAACTTAAAGCCTTAATAATTACCTGTGTACTTCCGGGGCCTTGCCGCTCGATAAGTGAAAAATATTCGCAAATAAGGTTAAAATCGAACTCGTGGATTGTTTTATTATCGTTACTCATAATGTTTAAATTTAAAAAATTATAGCTGCTAAAGAAAAAACTTTAACAACAATAAAAATGATTATTAAAATAAATGAAAATATAAGGAACAGGACGTACCCTAAAAATAAAAACATAACCATAAGCTGTTAAGCCTAAGGTTATTATAACACAATATCCATAATAAATTTAAACATCAAATAATTTTAGTAATGCAAATAAACAACATATTTTTAAAAACACATAAAAATAAAAGTTTACATTTTTTGAAAAGTATTAAAAATGGCAGCCGCCTGGTTATTGGGCACACCAGCAATACTGGCATATTTTTGCCAATTATTAACAACATTAGCAATGTTACTAACAATATCGGTGTGCTTTTTAATATTCATATTACGAGCCACATCGGCAAAATCGGAACGGGTAATATTACTACGCTTACCATTTATTGACAGTTGATGCTGAAAAACCAAACGACTATCGGGATTATAAGCATAAGTAACATCATATGCCGGGGCAAGTTTCCATTGACCCGCACGGTTCATTAAAAACGAAATATTTTTAGTATGATCGTCAAGGTTACGAGCCAAAACATTAAAAACCATACGTTTATAAAGCTGCTCAGCATCGGTATAAGGTAACCTTAAAATACGCATAACAGCAAAAGCATCTTCGTATGCATACATTAGCGGATTATTAAAATCCATATGCGCAATACCACATAAAGTTTGCATATGGTACTTTTGTCCATTTTGGGCACGGTCAAAACGTTTAGTCATAAAATGAGCCCTGTTGCCTTCCTCCAACAAACGGCACTCCGACATAACAATACCACAATCGACAGCCATTAAATAGTAAGCATATTCAATTCGGCCAAAACCTTCGGGGTCGCCAAGCTGTTTATTAGTAACACCATCGAACTTAATAAGCCAATACAAAAAACCCTCAACGGCATCAACCTGCCCTGAGCGTAACTCACCAGTTTGCTCGTTAAAAGCTACCACAGCCTTAGCCCTTGCACCACCAGCCGAAGTGCCAACCCTAATGATATCATTTAGCCCGTCAATATTATCGTTATTAACCCGGCCATGCAGGCCGGCTTTTTGGTCGAGCACCAAACGCGCCAACTGCACAAGCCTATCAACATCAACACTTTTATTAACCTCACTCTTAGCCGAAAACCTTAACGACGGCTCATAAACCAAAGCACCCATACCACGATTACCAGTATAACAAAGCCGTTCAACCGGATTTACACTTTGCTTTGTACGCCCTTGCTCCGCCAACCAAGCATCTAAAATAGCATTACCAAAACGGTCGGGCAACGAGTCGGCAAGCAAACCGGGCAACCCCGAAAAAGTTTCACGGTTTAAACCCGCAAACGAAAAAACACGCTTACCAACAATAATATCGCGTAAAGGCATAGTTACAGGCGCAATATCAAGGCCTAACTTAGCAAACTGGCTATTAAACTCAACCGTTGCCAACATACTCGGCTCGTCCCACAATACAGCACCAACATCAAAACCCCAAAGCTTAATATTTGCAACAGTTACCATTCGGACTCAAAATTAGAATAATTAACACCACCCCTACCCGAAGCCCGTTTACGCTTTTTACCCTGCAACTTAGCATACAACAACGGACTAATTTGAGGCTCCTCAACCATACCATTAAGAATATCGAACTTATTTAAAGCCCTAAGCACCTGCACAAAAGTTAACAAAGTAGCAGGCCGGCCGTTCTCAAGCTGGCTAATAGTAGCACGGCTTACACCCGAAATTTTTGCCAAATGCGACTGAGTAAAATTACGCTGCAAACGAACCTCCTTTATCATACGGCCAATTTCATTAACAATGGCCGTATCACTAAGTTCCTGAAATTTATTTATGATGCTAAAAGACGTCATAACTATTGTTTTTTTGCATTTATGATTACTTTCAACATCAAAGTTAACAATTAAAATTGTTTAAACAAATTTATAAGTAATTTTTATTGATGCGCTTACTATTCATTATAACAATTTATTGTGTTTAATGATGCGTTTTATTATCATTACAACAACTATAAAAACTACCTTATAAAATAATTATTAGCTTTAATATTAAAAACAGTATAAAACTGTATCTGCCCATCATTAATTTGCGATAAAATACCCTCGAGCTCAGCAATTTCATGTTTAAAATGTTCAGTACCCTCCTCGCCCCTATGATTAATACGCACCTTTTCAATCCACGCTTTCATCATATCGGCATCATAATTAACACCAACAAGTATCCCACTAACAAAAACATCTTTACCCGCAATCGAATCGTTAACAAGCCCAAAATCATCATCAAGTTCAACCTTAATCTCATTATGAGCAGAGCTACTACCAGCAATCTTAAACCTTTTGCCAGTATTACGGCAAACATGGTCAACAATACCATACACATAAACAGGTTTGTTAACAAACAAAAAAGGCGCACCCAACAAACTATCGACACTAATAAAACTATCAATAGCAACAATTTTATCATCAAAAACAATACTGTTTTTGTCGGACAAACCTTTGCCACTATGGCCACAAGAAACAAAAACAAAAAAGCATAAAGCAAAAAACAATTTATACATAATAAAAAAATTAAAAATTAAAAGCCAACAATAATTTAAAATTACGCCCCATTACAGGCAAATACGAACCAAATGTTCTATAATTATTATTAAAAACATTATTAACCACAAACCTTAACTTAGGTAACCCAACAATTAAATTTGAATTTACACCAACAGCCACATTAAAAACAAAGTGTGGATCAGAAACTTCGTAACCCCATGGTCCGCCATCAGAACCTGCCGGGATACCGGCAACCCGGTTTTGACCAGCGGCATATTCCCCCTCTATCAAAAAATAATACCCCGATAACCAAAACTTTTGCATAAGCCCTTGATATCGAACATCGGCCAATAACTTAAAAGGTGGAACACCAAAAAGCGGTGCGTTTTTAACATTTATCGATTTATCGATACCATAAACATACGACCCCGACAAACCCGTTAACAAATTATTTCCAAAATATAAAACATTACTAAACATATACGACAAAGCAAATTCGCCGCCCAACAACAAAGCATCGGTATTTTTATAAGTAAAATCAACATTATCGTTAATAGTATCGGCAGTTTCGTTAATATAACTATCAATAAAATTATAAAACAAAGCAAAATCAAAATTCATAGCATTATCGAAACTTGAACCACGGAAACCTGCATCAAAATTCCAACTCTGTTCGGGCTTTAAATTTGGGTTCCCCTTTTTAATGCCCTTACAACTAACAGTTTCGGTAAAAAGCTCCTCGGTAATAGGCATACGGAATGCCCTACCAACGTTAAACGACAAATACTTGTTTTTAACCGGCATAAAAACCAACCCAACATTACCGCTAACAGCATTACATGCCACATCCCCCCTTAAAGTATCTTTAAAAAAACCTTCAACCACTGTTGCCCAATCGTACCTTGCACCAGCAATTATATTTAGTTTACTGTTAATTTGCCAGTCGTTGTTAACAAACAGCCCAATACATTGCTGCCCGGCATTTTTATAGCCAGGGTCGTACCCTTGAGTATTATTATAATAGTCGTAATAATAAACCGGGCTGTTAATACGGAAAATATAACTATCGGAGCCCATGGTAACATTTAGGTTCCTTGTTGGGTTAATAACAGTAAAAAGCTGTAAACCACCATAATTATCGGTATATTTTACCAAATCGAGCGATGTTTTTTTACCAGTAATTTCGCTATGTTTATATTGGTAATAATTACGCGATCCGTTGTCGTAATAAAAATTTGCGACAACTTTTTTTATAATATTACCCGGTTCAATAACATATTTAACAGCCGAATGTAGCCCATGCTCAACATTACGGATTAGCGTAAAATATTTAGCAGGCCCATTAAAGCCACGGGGTTTTCCCCAATCGCCATAATGATAATCGGCATTAATAGTTACAGTTTGTTTATTGCTAATTTTAAACCCAGTGTTTATCGACAAGTCGCGGTCTTCAACATTACTATTTTCGGCAATTTTACCATCGGCATATTTATAATTACCAGTTTTACGCCATTTAGCCTGTACATTTATACCAGCTTTTTCGGTTTTATTACAAACCGAAACCAGCCCGAGTATTTCGTTATTAACAGCTCCATAAGCCGATAAAACCCTGACAGCAGTATGTTTTTTACCAAAAGGTTCGGCTCCAATAATATTTATTATACCCGATATTGCCCCACTACCATAAATTACCGAACCCGGGCCTTTAATAACCTCAATTTTTTTTGCCTCGTAAATATTCAAGTCCTGTCCAAAATAACCACCAGGGAAAGTACCTATACGGCGGCTGCCATTTTTTAATACCAATAAACGGTTCGAGTTCATACCACGCAACAATAAAGGCGAGTGGTACTCCCAAACCTGAGTAAAACCGGGCGTTCGCGAAAGCATGTCGGCTAAATTTGAATTTATATTATCGCTAACCTGCCTGTTAGTTATAATATTAACAGGTTTTGGGGTTTTATGAACTAACTGGTTGCTCAATGTAGCCGAAACAATAATTTGGTCGAACTGTCGGTTTTTAGGTTCAAGCAATATATTAGCAAATCCATTTGTAATATTTGTTTGTTGCTTAAAATAATTAATATGCGATACTACAAGTTTTAAATTTACACTATCGACAACCGTTAAGCAAAATAAACCATTAATATCGGTTGTAGTTCCAGTTCGTTTACCTAAAACCGCAACCGATGAATAAGCTACAGGTTCGAGCGTTTGAGCATCGACAACTTTACCTTTAATAACAATATTATTTTGCCCTACAACATATAAACTTAAAAACTGAAATAAAATAGTAATAATAACTGGGTTCGTAAATTCTCGAATTTTCATCGGTTTATTTATATTTTAAAGGTCAGATAGAACATTGTAATTGTTAATCAACAAGTTATTTACCGTTTTTATCAATAATTTTAATCGTGTTTTAAAACAAGTTATCAATAATGATTTAACTGAATATTTTTTAAATATGGTTTTATAGCTTGCCCCGGTTTATGGGGCTAAACAAACATGAATAATTATGTTAGTGTAGTAAATTTACTTATTACCCAAATTGAGCGATTCGCTCAATCGATTTAGAGTTTGTAAGTATTTAACTACACTTCGTTAGTGAAACACAACAAACTCTACATCGGGGTTATACCTAAGTAAAGCGTTTGTTCACATAGCTCCAACCGCTCAACTTAGGTACTATGCTAATTTTACAAAGCAAAAAGGGATATAAACACTTTTTTATTAACACCAAATTTGAGCTATTCGCTTAATAAATTCAACATTGGGGTTATATTTAGGTAAAGTAGTTGTTAGCAATACTTTAACCGCTCAACATAAGCAATAGTGTTTATATCCCATAACAACATAAATTAATTCAAAAAAGCCCAATCGATATTCACATAACCATTAGCAGTAGGAGCATTAGATGCCGGAAACTCAAAAACAATAAACTTAACCCAACGGTCTTCGGCAGTTTTAATTATCCAAATAATTTCATCGTTTGCTATATCGTTTTTTGCGGTTGTTAGCCATTTATTGCCAATAACCAGCTTTTTAATTTGTGTGCTAACCTCGGTTAGCAATGGTGCCCCCGATGTTCCGGTTGCTAATCCTGTTAAATTAAAAGAATTATCATCGGCGGTAAACGATATTTTTTTTGTCAATACAACATCGTAACTCAATTGTTTAAAGCAATTTAGACCAACGCAATTAGTATCGATAATACTATAATTTACAGCCTGTGCTCCATTGTGCAAAGCAATAAAATTAATCGCCCCGGCAGTACCGTTATTATCGGCTTTTATTGTTTTTACAATAATATCTTCGGTAAAACCAGTAACCGACAGCGAGTCGATATTATTGGCACCGCCAGTTTTGCCATCGTACTCAAAATCGAAACCAACACCACCAGGGTTTCGGTTTGCACAAATTAAATATTGAGTCGACAATGCTTTTAAACCTGTGTTGGTATTAGCATTATTGTTATCGTCTTTATTGCAAGCACTAAACAATACCATTATAAACATAAATGCAAAAGTTGCATTTGTTAAAAAACTATTTTTTTTCATTGTATTTTGTTTATTTAGATTAATTCTAAGCGCAAAATAACAATGCAAAACACCAGTTTACAATAACTATTAATTGCTATTTTTTTCGATAGTTTTTTATGTTTATAAATAAATTAATTTTGATTATAAAGTCATTATATTTAGTACTATCGAATGATTATCAATACTTTGATATAACAAAATAAGCCGATAACTAAAAATAGTTACCGGCTTAAGCAAAATAACAATAGGTAATAATAGCTATACAATAAAAATATTAAATAAAAAATTGGGAAATATCTTTTATCCATTTATCGATACGGGTTTCGGTTAAATCGGGCTCATTTGTGTCGTCAATAGGCAAGCCAACAAAATTGCCACCAACAAAAGCTTTCGACTCTGAAAACGAATAACCATTAGCATTGGTTAGCCCAACTATTTTACAACCTTTATTTTTTATCGACTCGTAAATAGTGCCCATACCATCGACAAACGAGCTCGCGAACCCCTCGCTATCGCCAATGCCAAACAAAGCAATAACTTTACCGTTAAGGTTGACTTTTTCAACTTTTGGCAAAAACAGTTCCCAGTCGTCTTGCAAATCGCCCACACCCCATGTCGATGTACCAAAAATAATGTTATTGTATTTATCGATATCGTCAATTTTTGCATTTGCCACATCAATTAAATCGGTACTATAACCGTTAAGTTTCGATGCTATAATTTCGGCTACAGCTTGTGTAGCTCCGGTGCTCGAACCATAAAATATTGCTACTTTTGTCATAATTATATTTTTAGTTATAAATTAAACTTGTGTTAATAATATTATTATTGTTAATTAATTCGTTTGTTTTATTAATATTTAGTAAATGCCTTAATTCAATAAACTCATGTGCATGTAAACTAAAATATATTTTACGGCTACCAACATTTAACATAAGTTTTCTATTATTGAATGCTTTTTTATTTACTAATAAATAGTGCTGATAATCAATTGAGTCAATATATTTTCTAAAATTTTTCATCTCGTCGTTCGATAAGTTAAAAAATATATTTCCAAACTCAATTTGGTATAACCTGCGTGTTGCACAATAAGCTATTTGTCCGTTTGGCGATTGATTTACAGTTATCATTAATGTAATATTTAACTTAATTTTATATTGATATAACTAAACTTAAATGTTGTATGCAACTATATATATTTCAATTGCATACAACATATATAAATATGCAGTTATTTATAACGATTCAAAATAAGCTAAAACCAACAAAACCTACAATCCCAATTATTAATGATTTTGATATTAATTACTGTAAAAACATGAAAAAACTTATCGTTTTAAAATTTTAATGCTTATTCCTTTTAATGCCTGCCAGCCAGTAGCATCGGTAAGTCGAACCATAAAATGATAATCGCCGGTATCAATATTTTCGGGCACATTTATTTCAATAACCGCATCATGAGTTTTTAAACCATCGGGTATTTGGTACTCGTTAATAAATAACAAAGGGTTTACGGGTGTTTTAACCGGTTCGAGTGTACATTCAATAATATCGGTACTATGTGTATGATGGTTAAAATTGTTATGTAGCTCAATGCTAAATGAGCCTAACGCATAGTTATCGGTAAAAAGGGCCTTAAAATAAAACGTTTCGCCACTGTAAATGGTATCGCAAGTTTTTGGGAAAGCAGTTTCGGCCGACATGTCGATAAACGGTATTTCGTTGTCAATATGGTTGTTTATGTTGCACGAATAGTTTACTATGGCAAAAACAACTATTATAAAATAAATTATTTTACTCATTTCTAAAATTACGTTTAGTAAAAAAAAATTTAAACAGGTATTTGACAAAAGCCAAATACCTGAATTTAATTTATATAATTAAAACCTAAGTTGAGCTTTTCATGTTCAATATAAGTGTTTCCCGCTTAGTTTAAACTGATTATAACCGGGTAACGAGCCGAAAAAGCAACATCGCCGTCGATAGATGGTGATTTTACCAAAATAAAATAATTACCCGTTTGCCAGTTAATTGGTTTAGCAACAATATCGTTATCGGTTATTGCACCCACATTAATCGATGCCGAGAAAGTATGATTTTTATTATCGATAAAATCGTGAGTGTGCAAAACTGTTATTGTATTTGTCGAGGTTACCATAGCATTGGTAAGCTCCAAGTTTTCGTTAACTAAACCAATATAAAGCCCGGCTAAACCAATTAAATCGGTAATATTGCCTGCAATATTTATTGTTTGTCCATTGGTAAATTGCTGATTTTGCGCCGGTGCCCCGGTAATAGTAATTACAGGCAGGTTACCATCGGCAATTGGGGCAATTAACGACATTTCGGTTTCATACAAAGCCTGGTTGCCTTCATAATCGGTTACATAAATATGAAAATGATATTTACCAATTAAAGCATTTACCGGAATTATAATATGTTCATGAAAAGTAGTGTTTTTTACGCCACTATACACGCCGGTAAAAACAGTATCAACATTCCACTCAACCGAATGAGACGATAATAGCTCTGTTTTTTGATTATCACCATTATCAGGGTGAACAACAATTCTAATTCCAGATATTTTGCCATCGGCAACAATACTTGCTTCAACATGTAAATTGGTTCCTACATAACCGGTAAGCGAATTTCCAATCCCAATTTCTATACTCGATATTACTGGTACAGCAACTTTTTCGTCGGGGTTACAAGAACTTATAATTCGAGCCCATGGTCTGCACCCCACTCCTGCCCTTGATGGACAATACCATTTTCGGCAACCACAACCCTGTTAAACCCAAGCCCGCGTATAACCGGTTTCGATTGCCCCGAACCAATATCGATTGATGTAACCCCGGGCAACCTGCTAAGGCTTTGCATTAAGCTTCCCGATATGTTTTGCCGCAAAAAAGTATTATCAACAACCTCAATATTACGCGAATCGTTTTGCTTTAATTCAATCAACATTTTATCCTTAACACTAATCTCCGACAGTTCTAAAACATCAAACTGTAACATAATATGTAAAGTTGTGTCATTAGTTACATAGTAGTTTTTGCTAAATGTTTTATAACCAACATATTTAACAGTTATATTGTTTTTGCCTTTATTTGCATCGGTAATAATAAATATACCTTTACTATTTGTTGCAGTAATAATTGAATTATTATTAACAATAATATTAGCCCCAATTAATGGAGAATTATTAATATCGGTAATTTTGCCGGTAATTGTAATTAAACTTTGGGCTTGTGTATTTAACAATTCAAAAGCAAAAATTACAAAAATAATTACCTGTTTATTTACATCTTTACTACTACGCATTGCTTTTACATTTGCTACAAACACCACTAATAAGCAATTCAAAATTTTCGGCAATGCAACCTTGTGGTAACGATTGATTGATATTAAAATTACCAAGACAAATTACCCCGTTGCATACACGACAATAAAAGTGAGCATGGCTGTTGTGCAGGTTTTGATTTATTACTTGCTTGTTAAGCGCGTATTTTACCAAAGTGTTATTTACAACAATACGGTGCAAAATACCAGCGTCGGCCAAAACCTGCATGTTGCGATAAAATGTAACGCGGTCGTACATATTACCCATAAATTGTTTTATATCACACTCCGACAATGCTAAACTACTGCTTTGTAAAGCCTTAATAATTGCCACCCGTGGCCATGTTTTTTTTACATTGTGTTTTTGTAAAATATCAGAAGGTTCCATAATTCGCTCTTTTTATTTGCAAATATAAAACATTATTTCATTTGCAACAATGTTTCATTTAAAATATTTACATAATTTACGCTATAATATAAAGCCAATATGTAATTAAAAACTACAAATAAATTGAAACATTTATTGATAAGTATATTTATGGCGCACTAACATTATTATTACCCAAATTGAGCAATTCACTCTCAGTTCCTTATTAATATATAAACTCATGTTTTATAAACTCATTGAAAATATGCGAAAAATTATTTTTTTTGTTAAACGCTACATTAAAATATCGGTAAAAGTTTATATCGGTAAACAGTTGTGCAAAATTTGTTTCGTTACCAGAATTAATATTGTTACGCATGGCAATTCTATAGCTCTCGCAAACCGAATAGAAAAAAAATAAACGTAATTCGCTTTTGCTAAAAATATTCAGGTAATAATCGGGGTAATATTTGCTTTCGGTATTTGGCGAACGATATTTTAAAAATGTTAATACCGATGTAATATGCCTGAAATAAGGGGTTAACATGTAATCGTACTTTAACATAAGTTTATCGAATATTATGTAAACATTTGATAAATTTATAATTGCATTTTTGTTTTGACAAACAATTTTTTTTGTAATTTTTTTGTCAATTTGAAACAAAGCTTTACCCCCTTTTGAGTTTTTATAAACCATATTGTTAACAAGCCGGTTGTGTAGTTCAATTTGATGATGGAATATTGTTTGAAACCTGCTTACGCGAAACTGGATAACCTGGTAAACCAAAGTAATAGCCAACAATATGCCCGATATGGCTGTAATAACAATTTCGAAACTTAAGTTATTAAATATTGGATTTGTGCATTGCTTATTTTGGTAGCAAAAAATTACCCAGTAACCCGAGGTAATTAAAATTGCAAAAAAAAGCAGCCCAAATATAATTAATAGTAACTCCAAAACCGACATGCGCCTTTTACTGTTGAACCTGTTTTTTATAAAATATTGCATAATAATATGTACTAATTTGTTACTACTTATAATAAAGCAAGTTACAAGTTTTTAGTATTAATACATTAATATTACGCAAATTGGGTAATTAGCTCAAAATAAAAATATAGTAAACCAAATAGCAAAGCAACTATAAACAATGTAAGCTGCCCATATTTATTAACAATAAATTTGCAAATTGAAATTTAAAATAATGTATTGTGGCTAAAACCCGAACCCTTAGTAAAGCACTTGTTCACTGCGTTCAAACTGCTTTACTTAGGTAAAAACATTGTGGTTACATTGTGGTTAAAAGCTTGTTATTACCATTGCAACAATTGTAACCAAATTGCAATGTTACATGTTCGATACCAAACTTTTGTTTTAACAAAGTTTCAGCATTTTGGTGCACCTGCATCATGGTTAACATATCGATATTATTTTTAACATTAATATGAGCCTCAAAATGTATTTGGGTGTCGTTTAGTTTCCAAACATGTACATGGTGTATGTTATCGATGTGTGGCAAAAGCTCAATTTGCTGTTTTATTAGCTCAATATCGATATTTTTTGGAACGGCCTGCATAAGTATATCAACGGTTTCGGTAACAATTGCCCAGGTGTGTTTAATAATATACAATCCAACCAAAATTGTTATTAATGGGTCTATCCAATAAATTTTAAAAAGCCAAATAGCTAACCCGCCAATAATAACCGCTACCGACGACAAAGTGTCGCCCAGTAAATGCATATACGCGGCGCGCACGTTCAAATTGTGCGATTTAAATTTATGCAAAATAATAACCGATGCCAGGTTTGCCAATAAACCAAACACAGCCACTATTAACATTAAGCCGCCTTTAATTTGCTCGGGGTTAACAAGCCGTTTGTAGGCCTCGTAAAAAAGAAAAATGCAAATAGCAACAAGCACAACAGCATTAAACAAGGCGGCCAAAATTTCGGTACGTTTGTAACCAAAAGTGTTTTTGTAGTCGGGTTTTTTTGTGCTGTGCTTACCTGCCAAAAGTGCAATTATTGTTGCCGACGAGTCGGCAAGGTTATGTAGAGCATCGGATAAAAGCGATAAACTGTTTGATATTACCCCCCCAAAAATTTGTACTACAGTAATTAACAGGTTTAAAATAGTAACCCCCAATAACCCGTTATTTTGACTATTAACTATTTTATTATCGGGCTGTTTATTGTGTTGGTGCACATGTACCATAGCATAAATATTAGTTATACAAATTTTGCATTTTTTTATAAATAACGTTTAGTTTTTTTCGAATAAACATCCCACTCGTTTCCAAACCGCGTTTTTAAAAACAACTCTTCGGCCAATACAATTTTATGGTGTACTAATAATGTAAAAGCAGCTAAAATAAAAACACACGGCACAGCCACATAAATAACCGCAGTAATTGTTAACAAAAAAAAGCCCAAGTACATTGGGTTCCGGCTAAGGCGGTATAAACCGTTACTTTTAAGCGCGGCATTTTGTTGCTCGTTAGTATTGGGTATGCCAAATTTTAAGTTTTTTCCAAGGTTAAAATATGCAATAGCCTGAATAATATATCCCGATACAAAAAACAATAAAGCCAAAGCATTGGTAACATTATTGTTCCACAACAAATTAAAGTTGTAAATACCGGTAGCCTTTACAAAAACCAACGCCCAGCAAAAAAACATTGCCAGTTTAGCCAGTTTAAAAACTAAGGCATTTATTGGCGGTTTACCAGCAGCCGAGAGTTTGTGAATACGTAAATAAATAGCAAAAAGCAACATTTGTGCTACCATAAGTAAAAATAGTAGCGATAGGGTTTTGTCGAAAAAGTTTTGCATACATATTATTTTATATTATTAACACAATAATAATTGTTCAAAATAAACAATTACCCAAATTTAGCGATTCACACAATCGAGTTAGCCTTATAAGTTATTAAATTAGTTAGTTAAACACAATAAACTCTAAATTGCGATAATACCAGAGTAAAGCAGTTGTTGGTTTTGTATATAACGCTCAACATAGGTATTAATATGTTATTGATTTTAAAAAAAAAGATTATTAAACCATCTGCCGTTCAACCATTTTTGCAAAAATGCCTTTTTTGAATTTTAATTCTTCCGGCGAACCGGTTTCGGCAACAATGCCATTTTCGAGTACCACAATTTTATCGGCATTGGCAATTGTACGCATACGGTGTGCAATAATTATTACCGTTTTGTTTTTTACCAGTTCCGATATTGCTGTTTGAATTTTTGTTTCGTTCTCAACATCGAGCGAGGCGGTGGCTTCGTCGAGAAGCACGATGGGTGCATCTTTTAATAATGCACGGGCAATTGATATACGCTGGCGTTCGCCACCCGATAGAGTTTCGCCGTTTTCGCCAATTATGGTATTATAACCTTGCGGCATTTTCGAAATAAATTCATCGCATTGGGCAAGTTTTGCCACTCGCGTAATTTCATCATCGTTTGCATCGCGTTTGCCAATACGTATGTTATCTTTAATTGAAGTGTTGAACAACAAAACATCCTGAAATACTATTGAATAATGTTTTAATAAGGTTTCCGGCTCCACTTTGTTTATATCCTGTCCTCCCAATGTTATCTTTCCTTTTTGAATATCCCAAAAACGGGCAGCCAGCTTTGCCGTTGTGCTTTTGCCTCCGCCCGACGACCCGATAAGAGCTGTTATTTCGCCTTGCTTTGCAATAAAAGATACATTTTGCAAAACTTGCTTTCCTTCTTCATACGCAAAATCGACATTCGAGAACTCTATATCGTAGTTTTTAGGAGTGAAGTCAGTTTTTCCCTGTTGAATTGGCATGGCCTGCAGTTCGTTCATGCGGTTAATGCGGACATTAAGATAGAGCAATGCGGCCAAATTATTAAACACTTCGCTAATAGGATTATAGATACTTGCCGAAATCATCAGGAATATTAAATAAACAAACAGGTTAATTGTACCTGATGCTACCATTGTTGCTCCAAAAATGATTACGCTGGCAAGTCCCAGCTTTAAGAATGCCGCCGATGAATTGACAAATATCCCGGTAAGCAGTTCACTGCTAATCAATTGCTTTTCGTACATATTAATAGTATTATCTAATTCTTTTACATAAACATCTTCCTGATTGTAAGATTTGATTTCCTGCACAGTGTTTAACCCTTCCTGAATTTTTTCGCTCACATTGCGTTTATTTTGATAGCCTATTTTATTCTCCTTGTCAATTTTTCGTTTGGCAATCAGTAAAATGGCAGTAGCAAACGGAACGACCCAAAACAGAGCCAGCGACAATTGCCAGTTGTAAAAAAACAGTCCGATGGCTATCAGTACAATACTTAATATGGACGCAAATAACTGTGGTACAGCATGAGAAAATGTATGTTCTAAATCGGTATTATCGTTCATAATGGTCGAGGTCAAATCCGACAAGTTTTTTTCGCCAAAAAAAGCTAATGGCAACTTACGGAGTTTCTCGGCCAGCGAAATACGGCGATTGGCACTCTCGTTGTAAACCGTGAAATAGGTACTGCTATATTGGAACATCGCGATAATAAATATAATTACCATAAAGCCCAGTCCAAGGAGGATGTAATACCACAGGCCGTGTGTAATTTCAACAGCCGGATTAAGTGCTTTATTCAGATATTGCTCCAAAAAGAGGAATATAAATACCGCCGGTAGCATTAATGAAACATTGAGCAGTGTAGTCCAAAACGTTCCCCTGATAAAATCTTTTGCCCCTTTTTCGGAAAGAGCGAATGTTTTTTCTATTGTTTTAAGCATGACAAGCCTCCTTTCTAATTGTCCATTTTACCGATTGTTGATATTCGTTCCACATGTGAGTGTAAATACCGTTTTTATTGATTAATTCGTTGTGTGTGCCTTGTTCTGCAATTTTACCATCGTTAATGACCAGAATTTTGTCGGCAGTAACCACGCTGGTAAGCCGGTGTGCAATCATAAGCACAGTTTTACCTTCGGATAGCTTTTTCAAAGCTTGCTGAATCAGGTGTTCGTTTTCGGGGTCGGTAAAAGCGGTTGCCTCGTCGAGTACCACAATGGGGGCGTTTTTCAGGAACGCCCGTGCCAAAGCTATGCGTTGCTGTTCGCCTCCCGACAGATAAGTTCCTTCGGTACCAATCATAGTGTTCAAACCATTGGGCAAACGGTCAATTATTTCGCGGCACTGTGCCAAATCAACAGCACGGTTCACCTCATCAAACAAAGCGTTTGGGTTACCGTATTTAATATTCTCTAACAATGAAGTTTTGAATAATCGCGTGTTTTGGAACACGAACGAGATATGCTCCATCAAATCCTTATGAGCAATGTTTTTCACATTCACTCCGCCAATGCAGACCTCGCCCTCATCGGTATCCCAAAAGCGGGGAACAAGGCGGGCAATGGTAGTTTTACCTCCACCCGATGCCCCGACCAAAGCTACGGTCTGTCCGGTTTGAATATCGAATGTTACATTATCAATAGCTTTTTTATTAGCTCCCTGATAACTAAACGATACTTCTCGAAAGGCAATGTCCGAGGTTTTTATTTTTTGAGGATTCACCGGCTCTGTTAACGGAGTTGTAGCAGTAAGGTTTTCGAGACGTTCAACGGCCTCATTGGCCTGCCCTAATGCCTGGCTAATATACATGCTCCGCATAATACATTGCGAGAAAACCGGGGTAATTAGAATGTAAAGAAACATATTTAGAATTACCGTACCGTAATTGCCGGCATGTCCGATAAGCAAAATTGCCGCGGGCACCAAAAAGAATGTAAAACCATTAATAATAACCGTGTAAACCGACATAGGGAGCTGCCACAATTTGGTGCATTGAATAACCAATTCCTTGTATTGCTCAATGCTTTTATGGAAATTTTTGAACGAAAACACGGTTTGCTGAAACACTTTAACCACCGGGATACCCCGCACATATTCAACGGCTTCGGTATTCATTCGTTCCAATGCATCCATATAGTTTCGTGTAAAATCCTGTGATTTCTTTCCCATCATTGATTTTAGTAAAAACATAGAAATAATTAGCGGAAACAAGCAAGCAAGCCCCAGATGCCAATCGAAAACAAAAATCATAATAATAGCTGTAAGCGGCATCACGATGCTACCTGCAAGGTCGGGCATTTGATGTGCCAGAAAGCCGTGTGTAATGCCCGCATTGTCGTCGATAATTTTGCGAATGCGACCGCTTGTGTTGTTGTCGAAAAAGCCAAGTGGCATATTAATTATTTTTTTCATGGCATAACGACGCATATTACATTCGACCCGAAAAGCCGCGAGATGCGATGACGATAATGCCAGAAAGTAAATAATAATACCGGCAACAGACAATCCGGCAGCCCACCAGGCATAGGTGTATACAAGCGACTGTGATGATGCACCCACTGTGATAAATTCACGAATAATAAACCAGATTAAGATAAACGGTACCATTTGGGCAACCGCGCTTATCGCCGAAAGCACCAATGCCAGCGGAAGCAAAGCCTTTCGCCCGGTCATGTATGTTTGAAATTTTGATAGTGTGTTCATATTATTCAAAGCTTACAAATGAAAAAGGATAACCTGTAGTTGTAATTACTGCCGAAGAACTTGCCGACCCTGTAGCCGGATTATAAGTGAAGAACCCATTGGATGTTTCCGTTGCTAAACCAAAAACAACATGATTTTCATATACACCAACTGATACTCCAAAAGAATTACTGCGGGGCAGACCAAGGGTTTTAATGGTTTTAGCATATATATCAATCTCAACAGGGATTACCGTTCTGTCTTCAACATAATTTATTGGATTACTATAATATACAGGTAAATTGGCAGTTGCATACATTTTTCCATTTGCATAATATTTCACAGCATGCATCAAATCGGTAGGATTCGCTTCTCCTGTTACCGGTGTAGTATTAAATACAAATTGATAACTGTTGTCAAATTCGGTTTCTCCTGCTTTAATTCTGAGTACACCGGAATTATGACCAGATAACGCTCCAAAACCACCCAAACAAACCACATAAATATCTTTGTTTTCGTCCATAAATATTGAATAAGGGTCAATGGCTCTTGTGGGATATGAAACTCCGGCTGTGCTTTGTGTAATCATTTTAACCACCTCGTTATTATCGGTATTAACAATTAATACA
>CAZJCR010000053.1:16893-18632 GCA_964544385.1 uncultured Bacteroidales bacterium | reverse complement strand
ATTGATATTTACTATGCATATTTTATACATCCACCAATACTTTAAAACACCTCACGAACCTGGTGGAACCCGCTCATATTGGATTGCAAAAGCACTTATTGAAAATGGCTTTGCCGTTACTATGATTACTTCAAGAAACAAGCAGAAGAGGCTTGTCGAAAAAGAGACTATTGAAGGAATTAAAGTTATATATATACAGAATGCCTATTCAAATAACATGGGCATTTTACGGCGATTCATTTCATTTTTAAATTTTATGTTTCTTTCTTCCTGGGTGGCCCTTAGGCAAAAGAACATTAATTTAGTTTATGCTTCTTCAACTCCATTAACTATCGGTGTGCCTGCCTTATTTTGTCGCTGGTTTAAACGGATTCCATATATTTTTGAAGTTCGCGATTTGTGGCCCGAAGTTCCTATTCAAATGGGGGGGCTAAAAAACTTGTTCTTGAAAAAAATAGCCATTAAGTTTGAGAAAACCATATATATAAATGCCCTGCACATTGTTGCGCTTTCTCCTGGAATGCAAGACGGGATTATAAGTAGAGGTATTTCACATGAAAAAATAAGCATGATTCCCAATATGTCCAAAAATGATGAGTTCTATATACGTGAAAAGAACATTAAAATTGTAAAGAATTTTGGTATCGATTTAAAAAAATTAAATGTTATTCATTTTGGAACTATAGGTTTGGCTAATGGAGTTGAATATATTATTTATGCAGCCAATATTTTGCATAGGAAGAATAATGATGAGATTAATTTTCTTTTTGCAGGAGGTGGAAGCCAAGAGCCTAAAATGATTTCAAAGTGTGAAGAGTTTGGTCTTGATAATGTTAAGTTCCTTGGGGTGTTTAATATGGAAGAAATGGCTGAAATAGTTAATATAGCTGATTGTTCAATAGTAACTTTTGCAAATATTCCTATTTTGCAAACAAATTCCCCTAATAAACTTTTTGATTCGTTATCTGCTCAAAAGCCAATAATTGTGAATTCCGCTGGTTGGACAAAAAAATTAGTAGAAGAAAATAAATGCGGGTCTTTTGTGAACCCTGAAAAGCCACAAGAATTAGCTGATTTACTTGAAAACTGGAGCCGTAACAAACAGATGTTGTCTGAAATGGGCAAAAATTCAAGAAAATTGGCTGAAAAAGTTTACGACAAATCAATCTTATCAAAGAAATTAGTAGGTTTAATAGATAACTTAATTAAAAAACATTAGATAACTGTAAGATATGTTATACACTCATTTTTTTAAGACAATAATCGATTTTATTTTGGCATTAACACTTTTAATTCTTTTCTCCCCGATTTTTATTATTGTTATTGTTATACTCTCAATATCAGATTTTGGCAATCCTTTTTTTTTGCAAATTAGGCCAGGTAAAAATGAAAGATTATTCAAAATTATCAAGTTTAAAACCATGAATGAAAAAAAAGATAAGAATGGGATGCTCTTACCTGATGAATTTAGATTGACAATGAAAGGCAAGATTATACGTAAACTATCTTTAGATGAGATTCCCCAACTATTAAATGTTATTAAAGGAGATATGTCCTTGATTGGACCAAGGCCTTTGCTGCCAGAATACTTACCATTATATAATAATTTTCAAAAAAGGCGTCATAAAGTGAAACCTGGTATTACAGGTTGGGCTCAAGTAAATGGAAGAAACGCGATATCATGGGAAGAAAAATTTAAATTGGATACATATTATGTTGATAATTTATCTTTTTTTCTG
>CAZJCR010000053.1:16050-16883 GCA_964544385.1 uncultured Bacteroidales bacterium | reverse complement strand
ACCCTGGATGTGTGGTATGTGGATCATGTTTCATTTTTTCTGGATCTAAAAATCTTTTGGTTAACATTAGTAAAAGTTTTTAGATCTGAAGGAATTAGTTCGGAAACTTCGGTTACAATGGAAAAGTTTAAAGGAAATGTATTATGATTTTATATGGTGCAAGCGGACATGCTAAAGTAATTATTGATTCATGTTTATCAATTTCTCAAAAGGTTATATTATTATTTGATGATAATCCTTCAATAACGAAATTGGATTCAATTAAAGTAGTTAATGGTTACCAAACCGAATTATTTCCTGATGAAGAGTTAATTCTGGCAGTTGGTGATAATAAATTAAGACAAGAGTTATCAAATAAGATATCTCATAAGTTTGGAATTGTCTGTAATGCATTTTCATATATATCTAATAGTTCTGTTATTAGTGAAGGAACAGTTGTATTTGCTCATGCAATCATTCAGCCAGCAACTATGATTGGAAAACATTGTATCGTTAATACAAAAGCATCGATTGACCATGATTGCAGAATTGATAGTTTTGTACATATTGCACCTGGAGCAACTATTTGTGGTGGGGTTTCAGTGGGCGAAGGGGCGTTTGTTGGTGCAGGATCTGTTGTTCTGCCAAACATTAGAATTGGAAAATGGGCTGTAATTGGTGCCGGCTCAGTTGTAATTAAAGATGTGCCTGATTATGCAGTTATTGTTGGTAATCCAGGGAAAATATTAAAATATAACCTTATTAGTTAATATCATAACAACTATGAAATTTGTAGTAAATGTTATATATTTTCGTATTATTGCTGCATGTGCATTAATCTTTCACAGTATTAT
>CAZJCR010000053.1:0-16040 GCA_964544385.1 uncultured Bacteroidales bacterium | reverse complement strand
AAAGGGTACAAATGAACCACTACTTCCAAATTCACAAACACCAAAATCAAAAATCATGTTTTCCGGTTTTAAAACAAGCTGTTAATGCTGGTTTTTTGCCTTTGATTGTCGGGTTGGTTTATATAGTAGTTATTGCCGTTTCAGGATATAAAAATGAGCTTGCCGCTAAAGAAGGATTTCGGGTAATAACTGTAATAATTCCTTATATAGCCCTCTTTTTTTCATTTAAAAAACTGTGGGCTAAAAAAGGAATTTTTAGTGGTAACAGTCATTTTTCTATACCGCTTTTTGCTATTTTCTCGTTATTACCATTTCTTACTGTTAGAAAAATTAACGTTAAAGACAATTAAATAATTAGTTTATAATGGGAGATACAAAAAGGATTACATTATTTTTTATAGTTTCTACATTATTGTGGTTTCTCCGTATGGTACTCCCCGGAATCAAGTATCTGTTTATTCCTGTCATGCTTGTATTGCTTGTTGCTATTTCGCTTTATTACTATCGTACTTTTAGGCAGCAAAACTTTATACTGGAATTTTTAAAAACCTTTACCCCTTTACTATTGTTGGCTCTTTTTTATTTATGGGGCATAATTTATTCAGGTAAAATAACGCAAAAAAATAGCAGCGATTTATTTGAGTTTGTAGTTGTATTGTTTTTTTTGGCTGTTTATTATATCCTTATGCATTCAGCAAAAAATCCAGACACCTTTAAATTTATTTTTCGTAAACTGGCTAACCTTATTGGTTTATCCTCAATGTTGGTAGCTATTTTGGGTTTTATAAAATATGCAATCCAAAATTCGGGATATGAATTCCCATTTGAAACACCAATGGGTACATCTATTAATACTGATAAAAACTTTTATGCCCTCTATTCATTTTTAGGTATCATCAGTTTTATTCCCCGGTTTACAATTAATCAACATTGGTTAAAAAGTACCTGGTTACAAATGCTTGTTATTATTCTTTTAGCAAATATATTTTTTTCGTTTTCATACAGGGCAATGTTAATTTTGGCCGCTTTTTTAGGTTTTATTATTCTCATACAAATTCTGTTTTGCTGTTGTAAGCGTATAGTATGGATAAAATACTTTGCCCGTAATACCCGCTTGATGATACTTTTATTGATATTGGTTTTTGCAGGGGCTAAATCAGAATACTTAAGTCAAAATAAAGTTATTAATCAAGTTAACCATCATGCCCAGCTATTCCTGTCCAAATCATCTGAACTCAGCAAACAGGCTTTTCATTTCGAAAAATGGGAATATGCTATTGAAATGTTTGGTAATCAATCGTTTAATCAAAAGTTATTTGGAAATGGTTTTCACTATTTAGCCAACTATGGTGAAACTTTTTATAACGATGCAACACGTTTTGATTATCCACACAATCCAATATTGTCGGCATTGCTCTATTCAGGCATCATTGGGGCTATTTTTGCTTTTCTTTTCCTATTTATCTCTGTATATTATGGTTTATTATATTTTTATAAATATCCCTTGTATGCTCTAATGCTTTTTGTGAGTTTTATTTTTGTGTTTTTTAGCGGGAATAGCCTGTTCAGTGTACCGGTTTTTTTGTTTCTGTTTTCACTATCATTTTTAATAAGACATCAAGAGATTACAGATTTACATATCGATATGAATCTTGAAAAGCCCGGAAGTCGCTTGTTAAAAGAGTCGTTCGACTATATGGTGGGTACTTTATTTTTTGTTATATTACTACCAGTATTAGCATTATTTGCATTGTTAGTGTTGATAACATTGGGTTGGCCAGTATTTTATACTCAAAAGAGGGTAGGTCAAAATGGTAAAACTTTTTACCTGCATAAATTTCGAACAATGCGAAAACATAAATCAGCTACTACAATTGCAGCTGTTGAGATAGACCGGGTAACCGTATTGGGTGCTTTTATGCGCAAATATAAAATAGACGAGTTGCCAGAGTTATGGAACATAATTCGCGGCGATATGAGTTTTGTTGGCCCACGCCCCGATGTGCCAGGTTATGCCGATAAATTAACAGGTACTGATAGGGCAATATTAGCATTAAAACCAGGCTTAACAGGACCGGCTTCATTAAAATATATCGATGAAGAAGTTGTGTTATCAAAAAAAAATGACCCTCAAATGTTTAACGACGAGGTAATATTCCCAGATAAAGTAAGGATAAATTTAAACTATATGAAGTATTGGTCATTATTGCTCGATTTTAAAATTATAATATTTACATTATTACGAAAAAAACTAAACGACGAGTATTTTAAATAAAAATTATTAACACAATTAGTATAGCACTAATTGTTATAAACATATTATTTAGCTATTATATTATTGATATATTTAATTGAAATATTATTATGATAAATGAAAAAATTTGGCTTTCATCTCCACATATGGGTGGAAATGAAATTAAGTTTGTTAACGATGCGTTTCAAACTAATTGGGTAGCTCCGCTTGGTCCTAATGTTAATGGTTTTGAAAACGATTTGTCATCATACATAGGTATTGGACATGCAGCAGCACTCAGCTCCGGCACTGCTGCAATACATCTTGCTCTTATCCTATTAGGAATTGATAATGGCGATGAAGTTATTTGCCAGTCGTTTACTTTTTCGGCTACTGCTAATCCTATTATATATCAACATGCTACTCCTGTTTTTGTTGATAGTGAGCAAGATACATGGAATATGAGCCCAGTTTTGCTCGAAACTGCAATCATCGATCGTATAAAGAATGGTAAAAAACCTAAGGCCATAATACCAGTTCATTTATATGGTAACCCGGCAAAAATCGATTTAATTTTATCTATTGCTAATAAATATGATATTCCGATAGTTGAAGATGCAGCTGAAGCTTTGGGAAGTAAATTACATAATAAAAAATGTGGTTCATTTGGTATTATGAATGCACTATCGTTTAATGGAAATAAAATAATTACAACATCGGGTGGCGGTGCATTGGTTTCCGATAATAAAAATATGATCGATAAAGCCCGTTTTCTTTCAACTCAAGCTCGTGACAATGCCCCACATTATCAACACTCACAAATAGGTTATAATTACCGTATGAGCAATGTCGTTGCCGGTATTGGACGGGGACAAATGGAGTATTTGGATAATCGTGTTGAAGCACGCCGGGCCAACCACAATTTTTATCTCGATAATTTTAAAAATATCGACGGTATTACAGTGCTTTGCGAACGCCCAGGTGCTTTTTCAAATTATTGGCTTACTACTATACTTGTCGACCCGCAAAAAACCGGCGGTATTACCCGCGAGCATATACGTCTTGCACTCGAGGCCGATAATATCGAAAGCCGTCCATTATGGAAACCTATGCACATGCAACCTGTTTTTGCTAATTGCCCGGCATATGTCGACGGAACATCGGAGAACCTTTTTAACCTTGGGCTTTGCCTGCCTTCGGGGTCAAACCTTACCTCTGAGCAAAAACAAAGGGTTGTTAACACTATTTTTAAGGTTATTAAAAAATAATGGTAAATAGTTAATAAACATAAAATTTGAATTAGCAACATGTATAAATAATGATAAACCTAAAACCATTATTTAATAACCCGATTTTAAAAAACCTTAGCGTATTGGTTACGGGTACCATAATTGCTCAGGTTATTGTTGTTGCTTTTCAGATATTTTTACGACACATATACTCACCTGCCGATTTTGGGGCTTTTGCTGTTTATTTAAGTATTGTTGGAATTTTAGCAACAGTATCGTCGTTGCGTTACGAACAGGTTATTGTATTGCCCGCCAACGAACATAAAGCATATAGCTTGTTATGGCTGGCGTTTATCGTGGCGTTTATTGTATGTTTTTTTATAGCAATTTATTTTGTTTTTTTTTCATCAGCTTTTTGCCGCTTTATCGATTTTCCGCAAAAATACCAACATTGGTTGTTTTATGTGCCTTTGTCGGTGTTTTTATTGTCGGTTTATCAGGCTTTAAATTATTATTTAATAAGGCTTAAACTTTTTAGGCAATCGGCATCAAATAAGGTTGAAAGGCGCATTGCCGAAGGGCTTGTTCAGGTTACAGCCGGTAAATTAGGTTTTACCGGAGGCTTGGTTTGGGGCGACATTGCAGGCCAAACTATTAATGCTGTGGCCGCTGGTATAAAAATAAAAAAGAGTCTTATAAACTATAAGTTCAATTTTAAGTTAATTAAAAATGTAGCTGGCGAGTATAAACATTTTCCGTTAAAAAATGGTTTAGCATCGTTTTTAAACGCATTGAGCCTGCTTATGCCGGTGTTATTTATAAACCGGTTGTTTAGCGAGCATGTTACCGGTCAATTCGACCTTGCAAGGCTTGTTTTAATTATGCCTTTATCGCTTGTTACAGCATCAATGACACAGGTTATTTTACAGCGCTTTACCGAGTTGCGCAATAATAAACAGTCGGTTAAACAGCAAGCTGTTAAAATATTTTTTGGGTTGGCGGCCCTTGCTTTTGTTTTTGCTTTAGTAGTGTATTTTTTGGCTCCTTGTATTATTGCATTAGTTTTTGGTAACCAGTGGGCCGAGTCGGGCATTTATACCCGAATATTAGTATGGGCATTTGCATTAAAATTTGTTGTGTCGCCATTTAACATAGTTTTTACAGTATTTGAGCGCATAGGGCTCTTTTCGGTTTGGCAAACAGCTTATTTTGTAGTTATATTTTGTTTAATTTTTGTTCAGTATAAATCTCCAACACAGTTTATGTATTTTTACATGTCTTTTGAACTTGTAAGTTCGTTTGTGGCTGGTATTATGAGTATTTTTGTAATAAAAAAATACGAAAATTCATTAATCCAAAATAACTTATGATAAGCGTATGTCATTTAACATCGGTACACCCGCCATTTGACGTACGCATATTTTATAAAGAGTGCGTATCGCTATCAAAAGCCGGCTACAACGTAATATTAATTGCACCAATTAACCAAAAAACAATAAAACAAGGTGTTACCGTTGTTCCGGTTTCGGTTCCAAAATCGCGCTTAAAGCGGATAATTTTGGCTCCTTTGCGCATGTTTTTGCTGGCTCTGAAACAAAAGGCCGATATTTACCATTTTCACGATGCTGAACTTATGTTAACCGGTATTTTACTTCGCATCTGTGGTAAAAAAGTTATTTACGATATTCACGAAAACAACCGTCTAAATATTTTAGATAAAGAATACTTAGGTTTTTTTTCGAAATATATTTTATATTTTGGATACATAATTTTTGAGAAAACTGCTATTTTGTTCTACAATAAATTAGTATTAGCATTAAGTCAAGAGACTTTTTCAAAATATTATAGCCCCAAAAAATCGGTTGTAATACTTAATTTTCCTTTATACAGGCCTAGGCCCAATGTTCAAAAGCAAATAACTATGCCGGTTAAATTTGTTTATGCCGGAGTTGTTCATCCAACGCGCGGAATTATTGAAATGCTTAATATAATTATTGAACTTAAAAAACATAATATAAACTCAACACTTGATATAATTGGAATAGTAAGGCCCGAAAATTATATTAATACAATTAATAACATAATAATAAGCAACAACATTCAAAACAATGTTAAATTACATGGTTTTGTCGATGCATCAAAAGTAAACGGTTATATTAAAGATGCTCATTTTGGGCTTGTATTTTTATACCCGTTTAAACGTTACGTTGAGGCCTTACCAACAAAAATGTTTGAGTACATGCAAAACGGATTGCCAGTAATTACTAATAACTATTGGTTGTATACAAAATATGTTGAGCAAACAAATACCGGTTTATGTATCGATGTAAATAATTTAAATACTGAAATTGAAAAACTAATTAGTTTAATTAACAATACCAACCAAATTAAGCTTATGTCGCAAAATGGAATTGAACTTACCCAAAGTAGTTTTAATTGGGTATCGCAACAAAAAAAACTATTAAGTTTGTACAAATCATTACATAAATATTAAATTATTAGTTGTGGGAGTAAGTGTTGTAGTACCTTGTTATAACGAAGAGAATTATATTGCCGAATGTGTTAGTTCGTTAATTAATAATGGTTTTAACATTAACGAACTCGAAATTTTAGTTGTTGACGGAGGCAGTATCGACAATACAATAAAAATTGTTAATAATTTGAGTATTCAATACAAACAAGTACGCTTAATTAACAATATCGATAAAAAAACGCCATTTGCTTTAAATTTAGGTATAAAAAACTCAAGCTATAATTATATTTTGATAGCAGGCGCACATGCTGTTTATCCTAAAAACTATATTAACAGTTTAATGCAGTTAATTTTGCAACCCGGTATCGATGTTGTTGGCGGGGCAATTGAAACCCAGGTTAAGCCTGTTAACAAAAAAACCAATGCAATAAAGTTTGTTTTATCGCATAAATTAGGTGTAGGTAATTCGCTTTTTAGAATAGGTTCGCAAAGTTTAACCGTTTCAGACACAGTACCATTTGGTTTATATAAAAAAGTGATTTTTGAAAAAGTTGGTGTTTACAATACAAAATTAATACGTAACCACGACATTGAGCTGTCGAAACGAATTAAACAAAGTGGTTTTAATATTTGGTTACAACCACAGTTAAAGGTTGTTTATTATGCGCGGGCGTCGTACTCAAAACTGGCACAAAACAATTATGGTAATGGTTTTTGGAATATTAAAACATTGTTTATTACCAAGCGGTTAAATAGTTTAAGCATAAGGCATTATATTCCACTAATTTTTTTGTTATCGATATTATTACCTTTAGTTGTTTCATTTTTTTATTTTCCATCAGTTTTTATTAGTGCAATTAGTTTAGCTTTTTATTTAGTTACAATTTTTTACATTTCAATAGTTAACAAACAGTATTCGGGCGTTTTGTATATTGTTTGGGCATTTGTAACACTGCATTTTGCATATGGCTTTGGAGGTTTGGCTGCATTTTTATCGTTACATAAAAAATAATGGACAATATTGTTGAATATAGCAATTATTTAACATCAATAAAGGTTAATAACTTTATTGAGGCAGGTTATCTATTCCGCGAGTATGGTTCAATAATTATTCCCTTTGGGCCGGTAGCAAATATCAATAATAAACAAATTGTAAATAAAAAAAGTGTTTACAAGCATTTGCGGGGCAAGTTGTTATGGTGGTCGTATATCGATAATAATAATACTATTGGTGAAAATACTTGGTATGGCGTTGTTAAAAGCGGTTATACTAAGGTTGATGAATATAATAATGCTAAAACCCGTAACCAAATACGTAAGGGTTTAAAAAACTGTATAGTTAATAAAATATCGGCAACCAATTTGTTAGACAATAATGGGTATAAATTGTACAAAAATGTTATAAGTAGTTACAATTTACAACCTATGTGCGAAACTGATTTTATAAATTTTATAAATGCAGGCAACGAGTATAGCAATATTGTTGATTACTGGGGTGTTTTTATCGACAATGAATTAATTGGTTATTCAATTGTATATAAGTATGGTAATTACGAGGCCAATATTTCGGAAGTCAGGTTGTTGCCATCGAAAAAACAGTTTTATCCATCGTACGCTTTGTTTCATGAATTAAACAAATACTATTTAAACCATAGTGGTTTTAAATATTTAAGCGATGGTTATCGTTCGGTAATGCACAAAACAAATATCCAGCATTTTTTAATTAGTAAATTTGGTTTTTATAAAATACCACTAAGGCTTAATTTAGAGGTAAAATGGCCTTATAACATATTAAGTTGGTTGGTTTTTATAAGGTGGTTGCCTGGTTTACCTTCAAAAATTAAAACAGTACTAAAGTTGTATGATATTATAAAAACACAAAAGCCGGTATAATAAACCGGCTTTTATTTTTTTTATTAATAATTTATGTTTAGTGTTTTTTTGAATTTTTAATTTGTTGCATAATAAATTTACGCTGGTCAAAAAACAGAATTATAAAAAAACCAACCAATAAAAATATTTTTACAATTTTAATTGCAGTTACTGTTAAGCTGTTCTCCTCTTGGTTAGGTATCGAAAAATCGAGAATAATTTCGTAAGGGTCTTCGTTTAAATATAGCTCGCGTTCAATAGCTTGCTGTTGTTTGTATAGGCTAATTAACTCGTTATGATAAAGTTTAGTTTCTTTTTCGCCCAGTAAAATCATTTCGCCTAATTTAGCCTGCATAGGTTTATTTTTTTCGAAATACTCCATACGTTTCAGGCTATCAAGTTCGTCCATCTCTTTTTTAAGCTTTGGTATTAGCTCTTCGTATTGTTTAAGCCTTATAGAGTTTCGTTCAATAACTCTTTTATTGTTCGATATGTAATCTAAAATCTTATTTTTTATCTCGTAAATCAATGTTGTATCGTAAACTTCAACCTGAATACAAAAGTTGCCATAAAGACGTTGTTTCATTACGTTGGTGTCCAACTTACTTAATAACGAAAGGTCTTCAATATTGTCCCAAATACCATCATTATTAATGTCTAACACATATGTTGCACCAATAGCTTTAATATTTTCAAGCTTATCAATTGTAAAACTCGATGTGTAATTCCAGTTATTAATGCTCCTTATAACTTCAACATTACTAACTGTATGTGAGTATCCTATTAATTGGCTTTTGTAATAATTGGGCGAAGCCCGGTGAATAAAAAAAGCAAATATAACCCCACCGGTTATTATTAATAAAAACCATAATGTATTACGTAAAAAAAAGTAAAAAATTGACACAAATATTCCGAATAGCCATTTAGCCTGTTTAACGAACCAGTTTCCAATGTTGGTAAACAATTCAATAAGGTCAATTTCTTGAGGTTTAGTTTCTTTATTTTCAGTCATTTTAAATTATTTTAATTTGTGCTCAAATGTATAAAATTTTTAAAAGTGTATTATATTCTTCAATTTTTAATAAATCGGTATTGTTTTGGTAAAATTCAATAAGGGCTTTAATTAAATGAATAATGGTTTCTTTATTGCTACATGGTTGAAAATATGTTTTCTTATTCTCAAGCTTTTGCTGCTTAATAAAAAGTTCAATCTCGTTTTTCCCAAAAACTATACCTTTATTAAATGGATTTATGTAAAATAAAACCCCGTTTTCAAACTCATGTTCAAAAGCATTCTGTGTTTGGTTTTGATAACATAAAATAAAGTTCTTAGGTAAGGCTACGCCATAAACTGGAATTTCGAGTTGCTGGGCAATGGCCGCGTACAAAATTGCTAATGCAATTGGTGATCCTTTTTTTTGTTCAATAACATGCTGGATAAAATTTGATTGAGCCGAGTTTTGGAATGTTGTACTACGCGAAAAACCGTTAACATCAAATAAAATATGGTTAATTATTTTTATTTTCTCGAGTGCAGTCAGGTTATCATTAATCTCTAACCATATATCGCGTTTTATTTTGTCGAATTTTTTAATAATATCATCAGTATCAAGTTCGGGGTACTGAAGTCGCGAAATTATTATAGCTCCTGCCAGCAGGTTGTTTGTATCAGTTTCGGCCCATTGTTTAAGTTGTTTTTTTATTTCATCAAAATGTATCTCGTGTATAATATTTTCAACCCGTGTTTGAAAAAGTGAGTCGAGCGATGTTTCCCACGAATTTTCGAGTTGGTGTATAATTTGCGGGCCAAGGTTTTTGAGCTTTATCTTTATGGCCTCAAATACCTTGTTATCGGGGTCGTCGAGCAAACTAATAAGCGCCTTAATCTCTTTTTCGTCCATATAGGTTATTGGTTTATCCTGTCAAGTACAGTTTTTATAAGTGTTTTAACTGCAGGTTTATAGTCTTTGCTATATTGGCCTTTTAGCCTGTTTGCAATTATACAGCAAACTGTAACAGCATTGTGCCCAAGTAGTTTCGATAATCCATAAATAGCCGAACATTCCATTTCGTAATTGGTAATATGCTGGTTATTAAAACTAAAAGCAGTTATTTTATCGTTAATATCGGAATCTTGTATTGGTAGCCTCAATACACGCCCTTGTGGGCCATAAAAACCAGGTGCCGATATTGTTAATCCTTGTCGCATATCAAAACCTATTTTATTTAATAGTGTTTGACTACAATTAACAAAATAGGGTGTAGTAAGTTGTTTATTCCAGTCCATATGTTTTAAAAATGCCTGTTCAATATCTAAATTGCAAATACTGTTACGGTTGGCATAGTAATTAAGTAAGCCGTCGAACCCAATTCCCATTGCCGAAATTACTGGTGTGTCAACCTCAATATCGGCTTGTAACGAGCCCGATGTACCAATGCGTACAATATTTAATGTCTTTTTTTCGTCTTTAATTTTTCTTGTTTTTAAATCGATGTTTACAAGAGCATCAAGTTCATTTACAACAATATCGATATTATCGGTGCCAATGCCTGTACTAATAACGCTAATACGTTTGCCATTATAATAGCCGGTATGTGTTTTAAACTCGCGGTTTTGTTTTTTTACCTCAATAGTGTCAAAAAAACTGCTTACTACTTCAACACGGTCTTGGTCTCCAACAAGTATAATGTTGTCAGCAATTTCGGCAGGTAATAAATGTAAGTGAAAAATGCTGCCATCGCTGTTAATTATTAATTCTGATGCTGCAATAGTGTCCATATTATAATTTTTTAAATATTAGTAGGTTTAAATTAATTTTACTTTAAAAAAGTTAAAAAACTTAATTGTATTATATTAATTTTATTTTTGTAAACAAAAATCAAAAGTAGAAAAAAATATGAATACAGCAACGAACCACATTTTAGTACCAGTCGATTATTCCGATAAATCGGCATATGGTTTACAAATGGCAGCAAATTTACTCGAAAAATGCGGGGGTGCAATTACAGTTTTAAATGTTTTAAAAGGTGTTGACCCAATTTTTTCAGATGTATTTACCGATGAGGAGCGTCAAATTTGGCTGGGCAAGCTAAAATCGCATTTGTGGAATTTTGCTGAAAAATATATTGATTTTAGCCGGTTTAAATGTAACGTGGTTATTGAAAAAGGCCGGCTTTGCGAAACTATACTTAAAACTGCCGATAATATTGCAGCAACAACAATTGTTATGGGCACAAGCACTGCCGATAATATTAAAAAACGCATTATTGGTACAAATGCCTTACGCGTAGTTTCGGAGGCTAAAATTCCGGTTATTACACTAAAAAACGAACCAAAAACTACAACTATAAAGCGAATTGTTTTACCACTCGATATTACTAAAGAATCGCGCGAAAAAACTGTTGAAGCAGTTAAAATTGCTAAATGTTTTGATGCCGATATTATGGTTGTATCGGCATACTCTATTAACGACGATTCGATAATAAACAAACTGCAATTGCAGATGAACCAAATACTTGATTATATTAAATCACACAATGTTGATGTTACAGGCCAAATTCTTAGGGTTAACAACAGAGTTGACGAAATTTTGAATTTTATCGACGTTAACAAAGCCGATTTAATTGTTATTACTACTCATCAGCAGCTCGAAGTTGTAAACTCGTTTATTGGTTCGTTTGCCAAAAGTATCATCCACGCGGCCAAAATACCGGTTGTGAGTATTGTGCCAAAAGTAAACCACTATCAGGTATTTGCAATGCCTGGTGTTGGTAATTATTAATTATTGCTTATTTGTTTTTTCGCAATAAAAACATCTCGATTAATAACATTAGTATTATTAATAGTAAAAACCAAAATGTTACATCGTTACCATTTTGGTTTTTAATTATTATGTTTCCAATCGATACATTATCGCTATTAATAGTTTTTGCATTTTTTGCTCCTGCATCAATAAGGCTGTTTGCCAAAATTTTGGCATCGTAATATGTAATATCCGATTCTAACCTGTTGTAATTATACGATAGGTAACTAATTAACTTATTATTATACAATACTTTATAAACACCTGCTTTTAACAACTCTGTTTCAGGATATATTTTAGTTATACCATCAACATTTATCGATGCCGGTAATAACAAGTTATTATCATTGTTAAAGTTTAAGGCTATTTGTGCCGGGCCATTTTCGGGAGTTTTTATTATTGCTACAGCTCCTGGTTTTATGGTATAATATAATGTTGTAACCTGCCCACTTTGTAAAACCGAGTTGTAAACAATGGGTACCCATAAAGGGTGTTCGTAAAGGTTTGTACTTTGGTTGTTAAGGGGTGTTAGCAATAATGTTAACAAACCATTGTTATATTTTGTAATTGTTAAAAACGGAGTGCCAGCTTCGGTTTCGAGTAATGATATTGTATTACTGTTTTGCGGAATATTAACACCAAAATACTGGTTATAGCTGGGTAGTTTTGCTTGTTTAAAATCTTGATCTTTAAAAACACCTTTAAATAAATTGTGATTATTTTGCAAATTTGTTGTTACCCCGGTTTGCTCAATAAGTTCATTAATAACAGGTGCACCAATCTTGTTTAGTAATGTATTATAGCTGTTAATATTTACAGTAGGGCTTAAAGCTATAAATATGTTACCACCATTTTTTACAAACCCGTTCATAGCATTAATTAACCCTGTCGACAGTTGGTCGGTGTAATCAATAATAATATACTGGTACATACTAAGTTTATCGAACTGAATCTGATTTATTGGCGAACTGTTAAAAACAAAGTTCGAATCATTTTGCAGAATACTGCTAAAAAAGTTTTTGTTTATATTATTACTAATGTAAAGTACCGATACCTGTTTATTTATCTCGTAGTTAAAATAAACAGTGTTATCAAAAGTAATTGGGTAATCCGATATTTCGATACGGCAATTATTAAAACCATAATTGTTTTGTAAATACGACATTTGTATTTGGGTTGTTTGGTTTGCACCGATATTAAAATTTGTAACCGATTTTACTGTATCGTTAATATATAAAGTAATAGGTATGTCGGTATAACTACTGTTAGAGTAGTTGCTTATTTTTACATTAAGTTCCTCAATTTTGTTATAATATGTGCCGGGGTTTGTGGGCCAAACCGAATCGATTGACAAGTTATTTGTATTTATTGTTGCATAATTTATGATATAAAAAAAATCGTTTTTATGTGGTAACAAGTTTTTAAGGTCAATTGAATTTTTTTGCAAATCGCTTATAATAAAAAAATAATTTATTGATAAAGAGTCGTTTATATCTGATAAAGCATTTTTACGGAGAATAACCTCGTTAAGTGTACGTGTGCTGTTGTTAACTTTAATTTTCGAAACCTCATCAATAAATTGTTCTTTATTAAGCAGGTTATTGTGTTTTATATTAAAATCGTTTGTAATAAGCCTGAACATTGTATTTTGCGTAAAACTTTCGGCTATTTCAATGGCTTTCATCTTTGCCGATTCGAGCAAAACTCCGTACTTTCCTTCAGCCTCCATGCTAAAAGAATTATCGACATAAATATTAATACTATTATTTATGCCACTTTTAATTTGGCCATTAATCGGTATATATGGCCTTGCAAATGCAATAACCATAGCGCAAACGGCAACTATACGTACTATTAATATTACAAGGTGTTTTAAATTCGACCTCGATTTTGTTTCGTTTGTAACTTTTTGTAAAAAATTAACATGGCTAAAGTATACTGTTTTATACCTTCTGAAATTAAAAAAGTGAATAATTACAGGAAAAATTAGAGCAAACAAGGCCCATAAAAATTTTGGGTACAAAAATTGCATGTCAAAAACGTTTTTTAAAATTTATAATACTTACTGTAATTTAATAACTAAAAACAGGCGTAATTAATAAAAAATATGATACGAATAGGCCAATATCAAAAAAATAATCAACAAATAGCATTTATACTTAATTTGATTGGCACTTGTTTATAAGGTTTTTCAACAGTTTTTTTAATTACTAATGTTAATAATTATCAAATACTTGTAAGTTAAGGGTAAAAAAAATAATGTATGTTTATTAAAAAATAGGGAATAAAATGGTAAACGATAATTTAGTAAAAGTCTTTGAAAAAAGCATCAAAAAAAATTGGGCACTACCAGCGTTAACCAATTACAAAGGCAAATCGTATACTTATGGCGAAGTTGGCATCACGATGCTAAAAATCCATAAAATTTTCGAAGATTTAGGAGTAAACCCAGGCGATAAAATATCGCTTATAGGTAAAAACTCGGCTCAATGGGGTATTATTTATTTATCGACAATTACTTATGGAGCCTCAATAGTACCAATTCTTTCCGATTTTCACCCCGATAATGTTAAAAATATAGTTGATCATTCCGATTCGGTATTACTTTTTGCAGGCGATTTAGTATGGCCGGTTATAAGCAAAAACAATTTTGATAACGTAAAAGCCTGCATATCGATTGAAAATCTCGAAATTTTGCGTACCTGCCCTGGTTTTGATATTGAAACAATATCGGCTATGGTAAATAAAGCAATTTTTACTTTCGAAGACCAAAACATATCGGAAACAAGTTTTGAATTACCCGATGTAAAAAACTCGAATGTTGGTGTTATTAGTTATACAAGTGGTACTACAGGTTTTTCGAAAGGAGTTATGTTGCCTTTACAAAGCTTAATGGCAAACATTTGGTTTGCATGGAACAATATGCCACTTGAACGAGGCGATAATTTATTGTCGATATTACCAATGGCGCATGCTTACGGTTGTGCTTTCGAATTTTTATGGCCATTTACTATTGGTGTACACATAACATTTTTAGGCAAAATTGGTTCGCCACAAACTATGATTGATGCTTTTAAAGAAGTTAAGCCCAGGCTGCTTTTAATGGTTCCTTTAATTCTTGAAAAAATTTACAAGAAAAAGCTATTACCAATTTTAAAACAACCAAAAATGCAGATAATGCTTAATATACCTCTTTTAAATAAAATTATCTACAAAAAAATGCGTGCCGCATTAACCGAAACTTTTGGAGGTAATTTTAGAGAAGTTGTTATTGGCGGGGCTGCGCTTAACCGCGATGTCGAACTATTTTTGCGAAAAATAAAGTTTAACTTTTCAGTTGGTTATGGAATGACTGAATGTGGCCCACTTATTAGTTACGCAAACTGGGACAAAACATACACTGGTTCGTGCGGACGGGTAGTTGATACTTTACAGATGAAAATTGACTCGCCCGACCCTGAAAATATTTCGGGCGAAATTTTAGTTAAGGGCGACAATGTGATGCTTGGTTACTATAAAAACCAAACCGAAACCGATAAAGTTATTGATAACGATGGTTGGCTACATACCGGCGACCTTGGCGTTCAAAACACGAATAACTTTGTTTACATACATGGCCGTAGTAAGAGCATGATTTTAGGTCCAAGTGGCGAGAATATTTACCCCGAAGAGATTGAATCAAAACTGAGCAATTACCCATACATACAAGAGCAACTTGTTGTGTCTGAAAATAATAAACTTGTTGCTCTGGTATTCCCCGACCTCGAAAAAGTTAATAAAGAGGGGATTAAAGAACAGGAACTTGCCGAGATTATGGAAAATACAAAAAAAATGCTCAACAGTTCGTTGCCTAAATACTCTCAAATTAGCGAAATAAAACTCCAATTAGTCGAGTTCGAAAAAACCCCAAAGCAAAGTATTAAACGATATAAATACGAAAACTTACAAAACTGATTAGTTGATTAGTTGGATTATATAAACCTGAAACACTTTTTATTTAAGTTGTTTCAGGTTTTTTTATTACTAATTACCAGTATTTTATCTTATAAGTAAAACCAAAATTTAGCTATTCGCTCAATCGATTTAGATTTTGTAAGTATTTCACTTCACTTGGTTATTGAAACACAACAAACTCTATATCGGGGTTATATCTAAAAAGCGTTTATTTGATAGGCTTTAACAGCTCAACTTAGGTAAAATTGTAAATTATTGTTTTTATAAATTAATTAGCTAATTTTAATATCATTATTAACCCAAAAATAAATTTACTTGAAAAAAAATAACTATTTAAATAGCGAATTAGCACCAATAAAAGAGAAATTGCTTAACCTTTTATATTGGTTTTTATTTATTTGTATTTGGTTTATACTACCCGCAACACTATATAAAGCCTTTGAGTTTGGCCTTAAACTGTTTAATTACATACAAAT
>CAZJCR010000052.1:4887-18692 GCA_964544385.1 uncultured Bacteroidales bacterium | reverse complement strand
TTAAAGCTAAAAGTACTTTTACCATATCGGGTTAATATGCGGCTATAAATAAATGGGTTTAAAGTACCAAACTCAATATTCGAGTTGTAGGCATAAAAACTGTTCGATTTTTTTTGCGACAATAAAGGCCCTGCCTCAATTAAAAGTTTTGGGTTAATGTTTTTATTATAAGTAAGCCTTAAATCCTGGTTTAGTAAATATTTCTCGGTTATTATCTGGTTATCGGAGTAAAAAATTGGTTTCGATTTGTTGTATTGCCAATAAAGTTTTATGTAGTCTTTGTTTTCAAAAAATTGGCGTAGTTCAAATTGGCTTTGTGCCTGGCCTTTAAGGTTCCCAACATAATTAGTATGTCCATAGCGCGAGTTAAAACGAATATTGGTATTATTATGTTTTAAACCATAAGTAAGCCTGTATCCATAGCCAATAATTGGTTTGTTGTTGTCAATGTTTTTAAATTGTAATGTGCTTGCTGATATTCTGTACGAAAGTGTGCCAATTTTTTTTAAAGGTAAAAACATGCCAGTAAAAGCAATGTTTTCGTCGGTATTATAATTGTTGTCGATAGTTTTTCCGTAACCTATTTCAACGCTTTGTTGTGGTGTTATTTTGTGTAAGTAGCTAAAACCGGCATTTATTCTTTTTGAGCTTAAAGTGTTGGTAAAGAGCATCGAAAACTGGTTTTTAGGGTATTTTATCAAAAATTTTCCCCCGCGACCATAGTTGTTTTGTTCAATCATTAGGTTAACGTCGCCTAAAACTATATCAAAATTTTTCGAATTGTAACCTATAACATATTTTCCGTATTTCCATGGGTCGTCAAAAAACATTGACCCATAATTGCGCAAATTGTAATAGATGTTCGAATTGTTTTTAAATAACACATTCCCTTTTATTAAAAACGATAGTATACTATTATCGTCTGAAAAAATGTTGCTGTTAATAAGTTCAACTTCAAGCATGTTGTATTGGCTAATACGGTAGTTCGAGTATTTTGCCTCTAACACTTTCATCCATATAACCATGTTTTGGATAGTATCTTTATTAACAATTTTTATTTTTATTGGGTGGAAAGCTTTGTCGTCGATATTTTTTTTAGGAAGATATTTTAATGGTAAATTATATGTAGTGTCTTTAAAAGGTTTCAAGCTTAGCTCGCCAAGGTATTGTCCATCAATCGAGCCGGCGGTTTCAAATACGTCGCCAAGTCCAAATTTGATAAAAAAGTCTTCGTCGGTATTACCATTATTGGCAATTTTTAACGATATCTCCGACAGGTTTGTTTGCCGGTCGACATATTGAACTTTTGATACAGGTTTAAAACTATACGACTTTTTTTTGGGAATGGTAACAAAGCTATATTCGTTTTTGAATGTATTTCCATTAAGGTCGTCGAGCGATGCTACTATTGCATAGCCAATTTCACCTTTTGTATTAATCGATGCCGATGCCCTGAATGGCACAATAATGCTGTCGTTAGGGTTTATAACAAGCCTTTGTTCTTTATCGCCTATAAACGACCATTCGGCTGGGTAACTAAAACGGGCAATAAATTCAATTTTTCGGTTCGATGGGTTAACAATTTTTACTGCATTAAAAAATGATTTGTTGGGGAGGGTTTCAATTTTTTTATTAATAAAGCTTAACGAGAGCTGTTCATGGGCATCTTCAAGAAAATAGAATTGCGAAAAAGTACTGAATTTTAGGCATGTCAATAATAAAACTAAAATCAGTCGTTGGCATTTCATCGGGTATTATTTTTCTAACAAAAAATCTAAATTTATAACATAATATCCATTGGTAGCATTGCTTAAATCAGCATCGGGGCCACATTGGTAGGAAATTAATATATCAACACTTGAGCTGGTATAACCCATAATTGCCGACCACGCTGCAATTTCCTGATAGGTATCGCTAAGGTAAATTGTTTCAACATTGCCATGGCTGTCGTTTACATCGAGTTTAATAACGCCTGCCGGAATTGTTTGGGAACCAAAAAAGCTACTAAGGTTTACCGCATCGGCCTTTACTTTAAGTTTCCAACCTTCGGGTATTGTATTTTCGTCGTTATAATATACGTTAATCCTTGTATAATCACTTTTTGTAATACCAGTATCAAAATTGTCGAACCTGTTAAATACAAAACCTAATTGCGTACCTGCCTGTATATTCATTTTTCGTGTTACATTTTGTCCCAATCCAATTTGAATAAGGAAAAAAGATAATAAAAATGTCAACATCAAAAAACTCTTATAAAAGAACCGCATTTTAATCCTTTATTTTGGTTGTAAAAAGCCAAAAGTAACTATTCAATATAATACCCAAATTGAGCGATTCGCTCAATCGATTTAGATTTTGCAAGTATTTCACTACACTTCGTTAGTGAAACACAACAAACTCTACATCGGGGTTATACCTAAGTAAAGCGTTTGTTCGTTTTACTCCAACCGTTCAACTTAGGTAATACTTAAATAATCAATTCCCGATTATTTAACCAGGAATTGATTATTATTTAATTATATCGTAATTAGGGTTTATTAGTCGTGTGCTTTTAAAATAAGGAACACATTTGTAGCATAACGGTCGGGTGTTGTGCCAAGTACCCCCTGTGCACCGCCTCCAGCTACACCTGCCAATGCTGATGTAGCACATTCCCATGCAATCGAAAAAATGTTGTCGTTAATATCACCAGGGGCACAATCATCAATACATTCGTGAGCGGCTGATGTTGTAAGTGCTGTAAGTGTTGATTCGTATGTGGTAGGGGTGTTATCACCACTCGATGTAACAGTGTAGCCGATTTTGTTGGTAGGTAAAGAATATCCCGCACTATCGGTACTTGTTAAGTCGCTTTCGGCATATACACAAACATCAAAAGGATGTGATGAAGCAACGGTAAAATTGGTGGTAGTACCTGCTGTGCTATTGATACCTTGTCTCATTTGATCAATTGTGTTAAAAACAAACTCAATGTTGCCACCTGTTGTAACATGTAGCCTTAATATTGAGTTAACACTTACCGAAACCGGGATAGTAGCGTTGTCGGATACTGGTTGGGCATATACTAATATCGATAGTAACATTGCCACGCTTGAAATAATTACCTTTTTCATATTACTTTATTTTTTAGTTTGACTTGTTTTAAAACCTTGCAAAATACAAAAAAATGGTTAACTCTGTATAACTCTTACTTTATTTTATTTTTTTTGTTTATGTTATTACATTAAACGAATGTTTTTTTATTCAAAAATAACTAAAACGTTAATTAGTTGCTAAGTTTCTTATAGTTTGAAATTAGTTTTGGTTAAAATCGAGTTTAAAGCCTATTACTAATATATCGTCAATTTGGTTGTAGTTTGTTCCCATCCATTCAACCATTGTTTTGTAAAGTATTTCGCGCTGTTCAACAGGGCTTTTATGGTGGTTTTGCAATAGCATTTCTCTAAAAGTTTTAATCATAAATTTGCGCCCGTTGTCGCCGCCAAATTGGTCAATATAACCGTCGGAGAATATGTAAAACCATGTAGGCTTATCAATTTTAATTGTATGTAAAGTAAATTTTTGGTCATCGTTTTTACCGCCAATACCGTTTTTATCGCCTTTAATTTGTTGTATCTCGTTGTTTTGAATGTAAAGTAAGGGGTTTTTCGCGCCTGCAAATTCAAGTGTTTTAGTAGTTGGGTCAATTACGCATATAGTCATATCCATACCGTCCTGGTTATTTGTCTCTTTTTGTTTTAAAGTGGTTCGTACACCGCGGTGCATTTCTTCTAAAATTAAATCGGGGCGCGTAATGCCTTTGTTAGTAATTTCGTCTAAAAGGTTAAACCCAATCATACTCATAAATGCACCGGGTACACCGTGGCCGGTACAGTCAACAGCTGAAATAATAGTTTTTTGGGGGTTATTGTTGTCGGCAGCCGTGTTATCGTCCTGGCGGCGGTTCGAACTAAAAATCTTAAATATATCGCTTTTTGAATCAATATACTTAAAGTAGTAAAAGTCGCCACTAACAATATCGCGTGGTTTAAATAAAATAAACGAGTCGTTTATAAATTGGTTAAGTTTATCGGCTTTAGGCAATAATGCCCGTTGAATTCCTTTAGCGTAGTTAATACTTTGGGTTATGTTTTGGTTTTGATGTGCTATTTTTTTAAGGGCGTTTCCGAGTTGTTCACTTTTTTCGGCAATTTCGCGGTTTTGTTTTTCGAGTTTCATATTTGCTTTACGTCGCGATCGGTTAGCCCTGAACATTACAACTGCTAAAATTATCATTAAAATAAGTACCCCTGCAACAGCAGTAATAATAGCCTGTTGTTTTTGTTGTTGTGCCTCTTGTTCTTTTAGGGCAAGGTCTTGTAACTGCCGTTCTTTGTTAAGGTTTTCAATTTGAAGTTGCCGCCTGCGCGAAGTTTCTTCGGCAAAAAATAAACTGTCTTGTTTTGCACGTAACGACAGGCTTAATGAGTCTTCGGTACGTTTGTATAATTGTTGTTTAAGTTCAAAAAGTTGTTGGGCAAGCCTTTTTTCTTCTTCGGTACGTGCTACTTGTTGTTGTGTTTCAATAACTTCGGTAGTAAACTCTTCTTTAATGTTTTCTTCTTGTATAAACGATTGGTATGAAAGATATTTGTCCCAATATTCTTTTGATTTTTTATTATTACCCAACTCCTGATAGTTTTTTGACAGTAATTGGTAACAGTCTGATATTAGTCTTTGGTTTTTTAAACTGGTTGCAATGTCAAGCGACTCGTTTAAACGGCTAATGGCATCGTCGTTAAAACGTAGTGCCTGTAAAATAAAAGCAACATCAATTAATCCTGATGCAATATCTACTTTTTTATTGCTTTTCCGCCGTATTATCAGGCTTTTTTCAAAAAATTCAAGAGCCTTGTCAAGCTCTTCAATATCGGTATATATAACACCTATATTTGAGTATATATTTTTTGTCTCTTCAAAATGGTTATTTTGTAAAAAAAGTTCGGCTGATAGTTTAAAATATTCAACAGCCTCTTTTGCCCTACCGGTTTTCCAATAAATAAATGCAATTTGATAATATGCGTTTGCAGCCTGGTCGGTCGATTTTTCGTTTAAAAAAATAGTAGCCATTTCTTCAAGTTTCGAAAGCTTCGACTCCTCTTCGGGTGTAAAACTGCGTAATGTTTGCGCGCTTAGTACACTTATATATGTAACTAAAATAACTGTTAAAAAATATCTCATTAAATGTATTAAGTATAATGAATTATGTATTATGTAAATACGATTTTAAGATTTAAGCATATTATAATTAAATATATATAAAAATATAACTTTAAAAATAATTATAAGCTTAAAACTTTTTCGATAGTTAAATTACAAACCAAATGTAATATTTTTTTGTTTGGTTTAAAATAGTGTTTTGATTTCTGTTATATTGCTAATATATTTACATGTTTTTTAAATTATTAATCAATTACTTTATGATAAAGAAAATTTTGTTTTTTGCAATAATTGTAATGTTCAAATTATCAGTTTTTGCCCAAAATTTTGAAGTATCGCCACTTGAACTTTATTTTAATGCTGAACCCGGGGGGACGCAAACAAAATTCATTTATATAAAAAACCATAATAATGTTGCCGAGTCGATTATACTTAAATTAAACGATGTTAGCATTGATAGTAAAGGGAATAAAACATATGATGATGCCGGGAGTTTAAATAGCAGTATAGCCGATTGGGTTACAATTGCTCCTTCGTTTTTTGAGCTTCAGCCAAACGAACAAAAAGAGATAGCTGTTACAATAACCCAACCAGCCGACCAATACAGCTCAAAATGGGGTGTAATTTTTGTTAGTACAGCTATCGAGCAAACATCGTATACTGCCGATAAAACAGTATCGGCAGGTATTTCAATAAGCAGTAGGCTGGCTATAAACGTTTACCAAACGCCAGGCTCGAACCGCTCGTTTAAAGCTACTATTACCAATTTAGCCGAGGTAACCAACGGTAACAGCGATAGTGTAAGGGTATTTTCAGCTATAATTAATAATTTAGAAGAAATAATTACCCCGTGCAAAGTTCATTTAATTGCTACCAATATTAATACAGGCGAAGAAACTGATTTTTCGCCCGTTGAGTTTACAATTTATCCTAAAAGTACCCGTAAAATTGAACTAAAACTTGAACAAATACTTCAAAAAGGTACTTATTCGCTGGCAGCTATACTCGATTATGGCAGCCGCACTAACTTAGAGGGTACACAAATTGTAATTAAGGTAGAATAATATTTACTATTTTGATTTAATGACCCGATTATTTGCGCTGTGTTTATTAATTTTTTTGGTATCCGATGTTTTTTCCTCTGATACTATTACAATTGTATATAACAATGGTGTTATAAAAGAACGTTTTTTAGCTAAAATTAATACTTACGACACTATACGTACAGGTTTTTACGAGTTTTACCGTACCGATGGAAAATTGGGGCATAAAGGTTGGTATTTAAATGGCAAACTCGATGGAAATTATACTATATTCGATTCGGTAGGCAACATTAGTGTAATTTATATTTTTAGTAATGGGTTAAAAAATGGCCAAACCAAATTTTATAATAATGGTATTACTAAAAACATAATTACTTATAAAAACGATACCTTAAATGGCGAATACTCTTCGTTCGACAATAATGGCAACATTGAACTGCGACGTTTTTATAACGAAGGTAAAAATAATGGTATCGAAACTATTTTTTATAAAAATGGCTTGGTACGCCAGCGTGTTGAGTATAAAAACGATACTGTAAACGGCTTGTTCGAGTCGTTTTACGACGATGGTAACCTTAACTATCGCGGAAAAATGTACCACAAGAATTATTTTGACACCTTATTTGTTTATCATAAAAATGGTAATTTATTACGTAAATGTTACTATAAAAATGGTGTAATTGTTGGTAACTTAACATCGTATTACGAGAATGGTTCTGTTTTGTCGGTAATGCCATATAAAAATGGGATGCAACACGGTAGCTTTACCGAGTTTTTTTCGAATGGCAAATTAGCACAAAAAGGCTTTTATAAATATAATTATAAAGATAGTCTTTGGCAATCATGGTATCCTAACGGCCAACTTTATACCATTGGCAGTTTTAAGCAAAACCTGTTCGATGGTTTATGGAATGTATATTATGAAAATGGCTTTACAAAACAAACTGGTTGTTACAATAAAGGCAAGTCGCATGGATTATGGTTTTATTATCATATAAATGGAAATATTTGGAGGCATGGCCATTATATAAACGATAAACAATATGGTTTATGGCGTATTTTTGATAATAATGGTTACCCTAAAACAATAGTTGTATATAGTAATGGTATTATAAAAGGTTATGCCATTACACTTGTAAACAATTCGCTTGCAAAAGTTTATGTTAATGGCGATGAAATTATTCCTATCGAATAAATTTTTATTTATGTAATGATAAGGCTTAGCTATTGCTGTACTGTTTTATTTGTTTTTATAACTTTTATTGCCAAGCCACAATATTATTTAAATGGTCAATCGCCATTTAATACAAAATGGCAGATTATTGAAACCGCTAATTTTAAGGTAATTTTTCCGCAACAAATAAACCATTATGGTGTTGAACTGGCTAATAACCTTGAAACAATATACCAAACAGGCGGGTTAACACTTAACCACTCTCCACGCCAAATACCTGTTATTGTTCATAACCGTACTGCTTTTAGTAATGGCGAGGTTGCCTGGGCTCCGCGGCGTATGAACCTTTATGTTGTACCGTCGCAAGACAATTACTTTCAGCCATTTAAACAACATTTAGCTATACACGAATTCAGGCATGTGGCACAGGTTGATAAACTAAACAAAAGCACAACAAGGTTTTTGTACTATTTGTTGGGCGAACAGGCAATTGGCGCAGTTTTAGGATGGCATGTGCCATTATGGTTTCTCGAGGGTGATGCTGTTTATTATGAAACGGCTTCATCGAAAGCGGGCAGGGGGCGTATACCCGATTTTACAATGAAACTTAATGCCCAGCTTACCAATCATGGCATTTTTAGTTATCAAAAAGCAGTATTTGGTTCGTACAAACATTTAGTACCAAACCATTACGAACTTGGATACAACCTTGTATCATTAGCCCGTTTAAAATATGGCACTAACCTTTGGGATAAAGTTTTAACAAATGTAGCTGCTAAACCATTCAATATTAATGCTTTTAGCAAAGGTATAAAACGTAATACCGGCTTAAATGAAAAAAAACTTTACAAACAATTAATAAGTAATTATGCCGATTCGGTTATTGCCCAACAACAGCTTTATAGTTATACCAATGAAACACTGTTAACAAAAAAACAAATATTCCCGGTAAGCTATTTTGCACCATATAAAAATGGCCAAAATATATATGCCCTAAAAACATCGTTTAAAAAAATACCATGTTTTGTTAAAATTGATAGTACAGGCAACGAAAAAGTTATTTTTGAACCAGGTGTAATGCTAAACAATACTTACTCGTTTAATTATCCTTTTATTGTATTTAACGAACATAAAAATACCCGCTGGGGCAATGTAACCTTCAATAATATAGTTTTGCACAATGTTGAAAATGGCACTACCCGTTATTTGGTTAAAAAACAACGTATTTACTCATCAAAATTATCAACCGACAATAAAAAAATAGTATCGGTTGAGGTAAATGGTTCGTTACAATGGTTTTTAACTGTAAGGCAGGCTGTTGATGGCAATTTATTACAATCGTTTGGTTTTGATACATTACAACCGGTGCAGCCGGTATTTAATAATAATGCCGATACAGTAGCCTTTATTGCAATTGGCAATAATGGCAAAAGCTTAGGCTTATTATGTTTAAAAAACGGACAAATAAATTGGGTTTTACATAATGTGCTAAACGATATTCAGTACCCAAAATATTATGATGGTTATTTAACAATTACAGCAATTTATAATAATATTACCAATGTGCTAAAATATTGTATTGCTAATAAACAATGGTTTGCAATTACAAACACCAAATATGGGGCAGGCGAGTCGTATATTTATAACGATACAATAATTTACAGTAGTTATTGTCCAACAGGATATAATATTGTAAAAACCTGCATAAATCAAAAAAATATTAAACCTATTAGTTTTGATACTATATATTTTGCCATTATTGCCAACCAAATAATGAGCAACGAGCAACAGGTTGTTTTTAAATCATCGGCAAATTTAAAAAACTATACACCACAAAAGTATAGCCGGGTTAAAAACATATTAAACCTACACAGTTGGGCACCTTTTTCGGTTAATGTCGATAATATCGGAATTTACCCGGGTTTATCGGTAATGTCGCAAGATGCATTAAGCAATTCGGTAATTGAGGCTGGTTACAGGTACAATATTGTTGATAATTGGCGCGAGTTTTATGGAAAGTTCGACTACCGTGGCTTTTACCCGTTATTGTCGATAAAGGCAGCGCGAGTTTTACGAACGGGTACATTTATAACCAATAACACTAATTACAATACCCAATGGATTGAAAAAAGTGTTGACATGGTAGTTACACTGCCTTTAGTTTTTGATAAAGGTAAATGGTATAAAACATTACAGCCAAGGGTAAGTTACAGTTTAATAAATACAAATAATACAAGTAATAGCGAGCATAAAATAAATGAACAAATTGTACATAGCTTTTTTTACAGCATTTATTATCATAACCTTAAACGTACAGCAAAATGCGATTTGCAAAGCAGGTGGGGACAGGTTATAAACCTGGTTTATGCCCACACTCCATTTAATATAATGCAATATGGTAATTTACTTGGGGCATCGGTTAACCTTTATTTGCCAGGTGTATTTACAAACAATGGAATAAAAATATATTGTGCCTGGCAACAAAAAAATATGGGCAGTAAAATGTATTATAACGATTTTGTACAGTATCCTTTTGGATATTTACAATACATTAACAATCGAATATTTGCACTTAATGGCAATTATTTAATGCCACTTTTATACCCCGACATTGATATACTGAATTTTGCTTATATAATGCGCCTTAAAACAAATATTTATTATCAGTTTGCAAACATAAAATATGGGCAAAACGCTTACAACCTACAAAGTTTTGGCACCGATATTACTGCCGATTGCCATTTTTTAAGGTTTGTTTTCCCGGTCGAAACTGGTTTAAGGTACGCGCGTATGTTAACCAATAATAAAAACTTTTTTCAGTTTTTATTTTCGGTAAAATTCTAAAAACCGGGTAATTATTTTTTACCATTAATTTTGTGCACTTTTGTTAAAATTTATAAAACTAAAAAAATGACCTTAGTACAGCTCGAATATGTTATAGCAGTTGACAATTACAGGCACTTTATATCGGCTGCCGACCATTGCAATGTTACCCAGCCAACTTTAAGTATGCAAATTAAAAAACTTGAAGAAGAGTTGGGCGTAATTATTTTCGACCGTAACGCCAAACCGGTTGAACCTACCGACATTGGTGTCGAAATAATTAAACAAGCACGTGTAATTATTGATAATGCACAAAAAATTAACGAGCTTATTACACATAACCGCACCGACATTTCGGGCGATTTGCGTATAGGAATTATCCCTACAATTGCATCGTACCTTGTGCCACTGTTTTTACCCGCTATGGTCGAAAAATACAAGCAGCTTAATGTTTTTGTCGAAGAGCTTATGACACATCAGGTTGTCGAAAAAATGCGGAAAGGACAAATAGACATTGGCATTATTGCAACACCACTTAACGAAGACGGTATTGACGAACAGGTTGTTTATTACGAACCTTTTATGCTTTATGTAGCCGAAAACCACCAGCTATACCAACACGATAAAATATCGACACGCGACTTAAATACCGACGAGATGTGGCTACTTACCGACGGGCATTGCTTTAGAAACCATGTGGTAAACCTTTGCGGAAACAAAGAGTCGTACCCAAAACAATTAAAATTTGCTTATAAAACCGGTTCGCTCGAAGTTTTAATGCGTTTTGTTGACCAACATTTTGGCTACACCCTGTTGCCTTACCTTGCAACCTTAAATATTGGCTCCGACAAAATAAAAAAACTTAAAGCTTTTAAAGAACCGGTCCCTAAACGCGAAATTGGGTTAATTTACCCTAAAGGATATGCAAAAAGTAAAATAATTGAAGCTATTGTATCCGAAATACGTGGCCATATACCACGCGAACTGCGAAATTTAGACAACGGAAAAGTTATTGCATGGAAAAACTAAACCATAATTATGGGCCAAAATATTAACATAGCTCAAAAGTATTTCGATAACTTTGAATTTGACAAAGCCGAAAAAATACTTTTAAAAACTATTGATAATAATACCGATGTTACCAATGCCTATTGTTTATTGGCCAAAATTTACACTCGCAAACAAAACTATGGAGCGGCCATTAATTATTACAACAAAGCACTCGAACTACAACCCGGTAACACCGATGCTAATACCGGTATCGAGCTTATCCAAAACGTGTTAAAACTGTCGAATAACTTTTACTTTGAAAACTCTTACACCGACGACGGGCTTTACGAATAAACAAATGTGCTTAATTAACACCCGTTTGTTAATTAAAATAAAACTGCAAATACAGCCGTTTAACCTTTGTTTTATAAATTTACCCCTTTGTAATTATAACTATTATTATGAGTAACATACTTAAATTAATATTAATAACTGTTTTGCTGATACTTGCATTAAATAGTTACACCCAAAACTCGCAACTTTATACCAACGACGATTATTATTACAGGTTGGCGACCGAACTATTCGAAAAACAAAAATACGCCCAAGCCCAATTTTATTTTGAACAGGTTATTGCAAGCTATGGTAACGAACATACCGACACCAAGGCCGATGCCGAATACTTTGCCGCACTTTGCGCGCTCGAGTTGTTTAACAACGATGCCGGATACCGCATTACCAATTTTATGACCAAATATCCCGAAAGCGTGCGTACACGTTTTGCTTATTACGAAATGGGGCGGTTTAAGTATCGTCAAAAAGATTACCCAGGAGCATTAACTTTTTTCGAAAAAGTTTGGAAACAACATCTTGCGCCCGAACAGCTTAACGAGTATTTTTTTAAACGGGGATATTGCTACTTTAAAACAGAGCAAAACGACAAAGCATCAAAAATGTTTTACGAAATTATTAACAAAGAATCGAAATATAAAACCCCGGCAATTTATTATTATGCCCATTTAGCATATATCGATGGAAACTACGAAACTGCTTTAAACAACTTTAAAAAACTCGAAAACGACCAGGTATTTGCCGCTGTTGTTCCATATTACATTGTTCAAATATACTACCTGCAAGGCAAAACCCAAAAAGTACTCGAATACGGCCCTCAATTGATTGAACAAACCGAAAGTAAACGTAATGCCGAAATTGCCAGGTTAGTAGGCGAGGCTCTGTATAAAAACGGCCAATACGCTGAGGCTTTGCCTTATCTCGAAAAATACAAACAAAACGCCGATACATATACCCGCCACGATATTTACCAATTAGGATACGTGCAATACATGGATAACCAACTTGAAAATGCAATAAATACTTTTAACAATATTACTAACACCGACGATGAATTAGCCCAAAACGCTTTCTTTCATATTGCACATTGCTACCTCAAATTAGACAAAAAAGAGCAGGCAATGAAAGCTTTCGAGGCATCGTCGAAAGCCGGTACCGAAGGCGAAATAAAAGAAGTAGCATTACTTAATTATGCAAAATTATCATACGAACTGTCGTACTCGCCTTTTAACGAAACAATTAATGCTTTTCATAATTATCTGGCAAACTACCCAAATTCGGTACATAAAGACGAAGTTTATAGTTACTTGGCAAAAGTTTATCTAACATCAAAAAACTATAAAGATGCACTTGCATCGATAAACCAGATAAAAACAAAAACACCCGAAATGCTCGAAGCTTACCAACGCGTTTCGTTCTACCGAGGTCTCGAGCTTTTTAACAACCTTATGTTTGATCAAGCTCTTTCGGCATTTAATTTGTCGGTAAACCAAAAACCTTTCGACAAACAAATGCATGCACTTGCAATATATTGGAAAGCCGAAACCCTTTACAGGCTTAAAAAATATGAGCAGGCTGCCGAATCGTTTAACAGCTTTTTACTTGTTCCGGGGGCTTACTCGTTAAACGAGTATAACCTTGCTTATTATAACCTTGGTTATTGCTATTTTAAGCTAAACAATTATAATACAGCAGTTAACTGGTATCGCAAATATACAAGTTTAAATACTAATGTTGATGCATACAAAAAAGCCGACGCGCTTATACGCACTGCCGATTGCTACTTTATGTTACGACAGTACGACATGGCTGTTAACTATTACGGCCAAGCCGCAATTGCCGATACTATTGACCAGGACTATGCAGTTTTTCAAAAAGGTTTTTGCCAGGGGCTACTTAAACAAAATACAGCAAAAACCGAAACTTTAACCAACCTTATAAATAACTATCCAAAATCGGGTTATATGGCCGATGCCTATTATGAACGTGGTAGGGGGTACCTGGCTCTTGATTCGGTAAACAATGCAATTGCCGATTTTAACTCGTTAGTAAAACTGTTCCCAAACAGTTCGTATATAGTTAAAGCTCTTTTGCAACTTGGGTTGGCACACTACGCATTAGAGCAATACCAACAAGCTTTAGATGCATACAAAACTGTTGTCGAAAACTTTGCCGGGGTACAAGCAGCAAACGACGCGCTGTTAGGTATTAAAAATATTTATGTT
>CAZJCR010000052.1:0-4877 GCA_964544385.1 uncultured Bacteroidales bacterium | reverse complement strand
ATATGAACAAAGTTGACGAATACTTTACATATGCAAAAGAAAAAGCCGGAATTGACAATATTACAATTACCGAAAAAGACTCGTTAACCTACATAGCCGCCGAAAAGATATACTTAACAGGCGATTTTAATACATCGGCAAAACTACTTACACAGTACATAAAAACATACAAAAACGGGCGTTTTGTTATTAATGCCAACTACTACGCCGCCCATTGCTACTTACGAAACAACATGCCCGATTCGGCTTTATCAGCCTTTTTATTTGTTATTGATAAACCTAACAGTATTTTTACCGAACCAGCATTAGTTAACGCTGCCAAAATACTTGAACAAAATAAACAATATAAAAAAGCCTTAACACTTTATCAAAAACTCGAGAACCAGGCCGAGGTTAAAACAAATTTATTAGTAGCAAGGTTAGGCCAAATGAATTGCGCTTTTAACGACAGTATTTACGATATGGCTGTTGAGGCCGCTCGAAAAGTATTGTTAACCGACAAAACCCCCGAAGAAGATATTCGGAAAACACGTTTAGTTTTAGGAAAATCGTACCTTAAACAAAACCTCGACGATTTAGCTATTACACAATTCAGGATACTGGCACTCGACCCGTCAAGCAGCGAAGGGGCACAGGCCAACTTTTTGGTGTCGCAAATGCTTTTTAACCAAAGCAATTACAATAAAGCCGAAGAATCAATTAATACCTTTATATCATCGGGCACACCCCACCAATATTGGCTGGCAAAATCGTTCATATTATTATCAAACATTTATTTAAAACGTAACGATAATTTTATGGCCAAAGCTAACTTACAAAGTGTTATCGATAATTACGATGTTAATAACGATGGTATTATTGATGAAGCGAAAATATTGCTCGCATCAATTGTTGACGATGAAAACAGTAAGTTTATTCCCATCGATAAAGTTGATAAACAACCTAATGATACAATTTTACAACCAAACACAAACCCCGAAAACCAAAACAAATAATAGTATTTATAATTAAATAAATATAATACTGATATTTTTAACACACGAACCCCGATAAACCGGGACAAGCAAACGGACTATAATAAAAAAATAAAAACAAACCGATGAAAAATGTAAATAGTTTAAAAATAATTTTGAGTTTTATTTTGTTTACTTTTTTTGTAAACAATAATTCAATTTGTTTTGCCCAAACTAAAATGCAGCAAGAGGTAAGGGTGGTAAAACCTTATGAACCGGTAATTTTAGATGCAGTAAAAATAAGCGAACTACCCAAAATTGTTGATACAGCTAAAGTTTCGCCCGAGTTTATTTACAATATAAACCCGGTAAAGTACCAAACCACATTTATACCACAAAATATTAAACCTGCCAAACTAATTAGCGAACCACTGCCAAAACTTTATTTAGGATACTTTAAAGGCGGCTTTGGAACCTACATATCGCCTTTGGCCGAGTTGTATATTGGAACAAAAAGAAGCACGCAATGGAATTTTAGTAGCACCATTGTACACAATTCAACTTACGGCAAAATAAAAAACAGTACCGGAAAAAATGTATTTGCAGGTAACTCATATAATAAAATTGGATTAAACGGTAGTTATTTCTTAAAAAATAACTTAGTTATTAATGTTAATAGCCATTTTATTAACACAAAAAATTACTTTTATGGTTACAACCCATTATTGTTACATACCGACTCGGTTGCACCATTAGATAAAAAACAAATTGAAAACCGCGTAATAAATAATATTTTTGCAAGCGCAGGCCTAAAAACAAACCATACCGACTCAACCCATGTTAACTACAACTTATTAGCAAGCTTTAAAAACACTACTGCCAAAGACAATACAGCCGAGAATATTTTAAAAATTAATACCGATTTTAACTACTTTTTAAACAACCAGTTTTTTGGCATCGATTTAGCTTTAGATTACATTAAAAACCAAAATATTGACGACACAGTAAATGGCGCGTTAGTTAAATTCAACCCATGGGTTGGTGCTTTTGGAAAAAAATGGCGCGTAGTAGCTGGCGTTAGCACCTATTATGACCAACCATTGTCAAAATACCATTTTTATCCGCGCTTAAGCATGCATTATAACATAATCGATTATTTTTTAATACCATATTTTGAACTACAAGGCAACTATTATCAAAACACATACAGTTCAATAGTTTTTGAGAACCCATATATAACCCCGGGGTTAGGCGTTAAACCAACCGATAACTTAATTAAACTTACATTCGGGTTCAGGGGCAATATTAGCTCAGCCATAGCCTTTAATATAAAAATTGATTACGATAAAGTTAACAACCAATACTTTTATGTAAACGACACTAATGAATATCTGCAAAACAAATTTACAGTAACATACGACAACATGTTGCTCACACGCTTTTTAGGCGAAATATCGTACAAGAGCAGCCATAAACTATATCTTTCGGTAAAAGCCAACTATTACCATTATAGCCTAAGCAACCAGTTAAAAGCATGGCATCTGCCAAATTACGACATAAGCTTTTACGCACAATATAAAATGCAAGACAAAATTATAATTAGCACCAACATATTTGCAAAAGGTAACCGCTATGCACAATCGTTCGATGTTAACAATAATATAATAGCAAAAGAACTACAAGGGGTTATCGATGCAAATATTGGCGTTGAATACAGGTTGTCGAAAAAACTAAGCGCATACATACAACTAAACAATATTGCAGCTGCTAAATATTACCAATGGAACAATTACCCAACACAACGTTTTAATGCCATGGCCGGCTTTACATTTGCTTTTTAATTGTTCATTAATTGTTAACAATTACCCTGTTTTTACCTAAATACCAGCCATAAAAAAAGCATTTAAAATACTATATTTGTTTGTTTTGCAAACAAGCAAATAATAATATTTAACTATCTGATGATTAGTAAATTATAATTAATTTATAAAATGAGCGATTTTGAAACAAAAAACATTCAGGACAACGAATACTCTGCCGATAGTATCCAGATACTTGAAGGTTTAGAGGCCGTACGTAAACGTCCTGCAATGTATATTGGCGACATTGGCCAAAAAGGTTTACACCATTTGGTTTACGAAGTTGTTGATAACTCGATTGACGAGGCCATGGGTGGTTATTGTAAAAACATTGAAGTTATTATTAACACCGATAACTCAATTACCGTAACCGACGACGGCCGTGGTATACCAACCGAAAAAATGACCAGTGCCGACGGCAAATCGGCTCTCGAAATTGTACTAACTGTATTACATGCCGGTGGTAAATTTAATAAAGACTCGTATAAAGTGTCGGGCGGGTTACACGGTGTTGGTGTGTCGTGCGTTAACGCTTTATCGTCGTACCTTAAAGCCGAGATTCACCGAAACAATAAAATATACGTCCAGGAATTCTCAATAGGTTTCCCTAAAGCCGGTATACAATTAATTGGCGAAACTGAACGTAGCGGTACAATTATTACTTTTAAACCCGACGACTCGATATTTACAAATACCGTTTACAATTACGATATACTTGCCGCTCGTTTGCGCGAACTGGCTTTCCTTAACCAAGGCATAAAACTTGTTTTAATCGACAAACGCGAAACTAAACCCGACGGGAGCTTTAAATCCGAAACATTTTACTCTGAAAACGGACTGCGCGAATTTGTACAGTTTATCGACGGTAACCGCGAAACACTCATCGACAAAACAATTTATATAACAACCGACAAAAACGAAGTTCCCGTTGAATTAGCCATGCAATATAACGACTCGTTTACCGAAAACGTATATTCGTATGTTAACAACATTAACACTATTGAGGGAGGTACACACCTTACCGGTTTTAGACGCGGTTTAACACGAACACTTAAAAACTGGGCCGATAAATCGGGAATGTTAGCCAAACTTAAATTTGATATTAGCGGCGACGATTTTCGCGAAGGTTTAACTGCCGTAGTTTCGGTAAAAGTTGCCGAACCTCAATTCGAGGGACAAACAAAAACAAAACTCGGGAACTCCGATGTTACATCGGCAGTTGACCAAGCTGTTAGCGAAATGCTTGCAAATTATCTTGAAGAGAACCCTAAAGATGCTCGCTCAATTGTTAACAAAGTTATACTTGCGGCTCAAGCCCGCCATGCAGCACGTAAAGCCCGCGAGTTAGTACAACGCAAATCGGTTATGACAGGTGGTGGCCTACCAGGCAAACTGGCCGACTGCTCGGACCGCGACCCCGAAAAATGCGAAATTTTCCTTGTCGAGGGCGACTCGGCAGGCGGAACAGCAAAACAAGGGCGCGACCGCCGTTTCCAGGCAATTTTACCACTACGCGGTAAAATACTTAATGTCGAAAAGGCCATGCACCATAAAGTTTTCGAAAGCGACGAAATTAAAAACATTTACACTGCGTTAGGCCTTTCAATTGGTACCGAAGACGACAGCAAAGCTCTTAACATGTCGGGACTAAGGTATTACAAAGTTGTAATTATGACCGATGCCGACGTTGATGGCAGCCATATCGCTACTCTTATTATGACTTTCTTCTTTAGGTTCATGCGCGAGCTAATTGAACAAGGCCACCTTTACATTGCAACACCACCTCTATACCTGTTAAAAAAAGGCAGTAAACAACAATACTGCTGGAACGACGATGAACGGGTAAAACTTATTGACGAATGGGCAGGCGGAAACGAAGGTGCTGTACATATTCAACGCTATAAAGGTTTAGGTGAAATGAACGCCGAACAACTTTGGGATACTACTATGTGCCCCGATAACCGTACTTTAAGGCAGGTAACCATCGAAAATGCCGCCGAAGCCGACCACATATTTTCAATGCTTATGGGCGACGACGTACCACCACGTCGCGAATTTATTGAGG
>CAZJCR010000051.1:0-19066 GCA_964544385.1 uncultured Bacteroidales bacterium | reverse complement strand
TTGAACGCTTAATAGCCGGGGTTGTTCCCCACCCTTTCTGCATTTCGTGGGTTAATGATAACGAATTAGGCCAAAAACTTGTTTTAGTTGTCGAAAACGAAACTATTAACAAACAAAATATACACTATAAAATTGGGCAATTACTAAAAAAATACGAACGCCCAAAGCAAATATTAGTTGTCGATAAAATACCACTAACAAATACCGGTAAAATTAACAGGCTAAAAACCAGAGAGTTAATTGAATAGTGTAGATATAAATACAAGGCATTGAGTTACAACATGTTTTTTTATGATATTTTGGCAAATTAAACAGAGTGTTTTTTTTAACAATATGTTTAAATTGTAAAATAATTGATAAAAATGCTATTAAAGCTAAAATTATTTTTTACCCCAACACAATATTCAAAAACTGATGGTATTAACTATTGGCGCGAACTGCTATTTTTAGCTGTTTTGCCGGTAATATTTGTATTTGGTTTTATTGCATTAGTTTTTGGCGTTTACCTTGCTGTACGCGAGGGTTTTACTATGATAGCTGTTTTTAATATATTGGCTTATTTGTCGTTATTTTTATTAGTTCAAAAAAAAATTAGGCTTAAAACACGTTCAATAATATTATTGTTAGTAGTTTATTTACTTGCTCTTGTATTACTGGTAATTTTAGGCCCAATGGGCGCGGGTTATATTTATTTAATAGCATTTTCGGTTATAGCATCGTTATTATTAGGTTTAAAAGCATCGATAATAACAATAGCAATAAACATTTTAACAATACTTTTTATAGGTTTAGGGCTTAAAACCGGTTTTTTTGGCCGTTTACTTATAACTAATTATAATTGGATAGGCTGGTTTACCGCATCAATAAACATTGTTCTTGTAAACTTTACTTCGGCAATACCGGTAGCTGTTATTTTAAACGGGTTAGAAAAATCGATGGAAAAACAATTAAGCCTGCAAAAACAGTTAGTAGCCGAACAAAACCAACTTAAATTAACAGCCCAAAAGCTTGAAGATGCCAATAAACTTAAAAACGATTTTATAGCAAACCTGTCGCACGAGATACGTACACCGCTTAATGCTATTATTGGTTTTAGCGAACTTTTAAATAATAGTTACAACGATTATAAAGATGATACAGAGGTTTTTTCGAACATAATTTTTTCGAACGGACATTACCTGTTAAATTTAATTAACAGTATAATGGATATTTCGCTTATTGAGGCCGGCAAACTAAATATTACTATTGAACAAACAACAGTTGCCGAAATAATTGACGAACTTAATACCAAATACCCCAAAAAACAGCTAACCGATAAACCTGTTGTCCTGATTTTTCCCGACACCCAAAATTTGGACAAAATTGTTTTAAATACCGATAAATACCGTGTAACACAAATACTTATTAATCTTATTAATAACGCAATAAAATTTACAAAACAAGGCCACATAAAATTAGAGACCGAAACCGGGCAGCAACACATTGTATTTATATTGTCGGATACCGGTATAGGTATACCAACCGATAAACAGAAAGATATTTTTAAACGCTTTGAACGAATAAAACAAAACTACGAAACTATTGAAGGTGTTGGTATTGGGCTTACAATATCAATTGGGCTGGCAAATTTACTGGGTGCCGGGCTTAAACTTAAATCGGAACCTGGTTCAGGCACTACTTTTTGGCTAAAAATACCAATAAGCGGTAATTAAAAAACATCAGTAAAGTGCGTTAAATAAGTGTTGAAGGGTCAATATTATCGGTATCGATAAGTTTATTAATTATTGCATAAACTGTTAATCCCGATATTGATTTTATTCCAAGCTTGTCGGTAATGTTTTTACGGTGCGATATTACTGTATGGATACTTATAAAAAGCTTTTCGGCAATCTCTTTGTTTTGATACCCCAGTGCAACTAATTTAAGCACATCTTTTTCGCGGTCCGAAAGGCCAAAAAAATTATCACTTTTAGGTTTTGGCACATCGTCGGTTTTCGAAATTTTATCAATAATTGTAACCGATGAATCGTATAAGCTTATAAAATTAGGTTTTTTTGTTGCTTTGGCTGTTATTGTAAAAACTTTTACGTGTGCTTTCGATTGGGTAAATAAATGTAAGTATTGCGATTGAAACTGGTCAATAAACTGCTCATCAATAACAAAAAATATATCGGCACCTTTAAGAGGCTTGTAGTTAGCAAGTTCGTCGCATGTTTTTAGTGTAATAAAATCGTCGGTGTTATATTGCGATAAAACTATCATCAAACCTTTTTGAATAATTTCCGATTGATGAACAATTACAATTTTGTTATTCATTGTTTAATTGTTTTTCGAGCCATAATACTTTTGTAACCAACACTTTATCTTCGATACGCGCGTGGTCTATAAGGTCGCGTTCAAACTGGAATAATAAATTCAGGAACATGTTGGCATCGTTGTCGTTATAATTTGGCTCAAGGTATTTTATTAAAAGGTTTTTAAGGTCGAAAACTTTTTGGTCAATTGACGAGTGTTCTTTCTGAAACTTTGAAATTGAATATTTTTTGTATCTATCGGGTAGTTTTGTTGAGTTTTCGACAGCTTTAGTAACTTCAATTACGTACGGAAAAACAGTTTCGTCTTCGCTGGTTAAATGGCGGGCCAGTTCGGTTTTGTATTTATTATAAAACGATTTTATAAGGTTTAGCTGGTTACAGGTACTGCTACAACCAGTTAAAAGGCGCTCGAGCCGTCGTTCAATTTCGGGTATTATGTGTTCAAAATAGTATTTGTGCGTTTTACGTAAATAATCGACAATTAAAACCGGCGAAAACGATAGTAAATCGGCCTCGGGAAAATAATGGCTGTTTGAGTAAGTGTTTACAATTGCCAAAAAAAAGTTTATATCAATTTTTTGTTCAATACAAACTTGCTGAACAGTTTTGTCGTTAAAACCTAACCTTATGCCAAACCGGTTTAAAACTGGTAACAAAAAGTAGTTCGAGTGAACTAAATCTGAAAGTTTGTTGGTTGATAAATAATGTTGCATTATTTGATTGTTGTTTTATCAAATCAATAAAAAATGTGAGCAACGGCAAATAAAACGTAAATAATAGTTAAAAGCAATAGCTATTAATAGTTATTTTGTTATTAAAAACCCCGGGTACTGTATTGTAATGTATCAGTTCCCGGGGTAAAAGTAACACCAATTGTCAGTAATGGTATTGTGTTTACAAATTGAGCAAAACGCTCACTTAGTTATTATTTAACTGTTAAAAGCATAAAAGGAGCCAAACCTGTTTTATAGCTTTTTAGCAAAGTGCCTTGGGAGTTGTATGTATGCATTTGTCCCGAACTTGTAACCGATTCGGCGGTAAAGCAAATAAGGTTGTCGGTATTTGGGTATACCGAAATACCGTTAATGCCCGATATGTTTTTAATTATTGGCTGGCTTTCGAATTGTTTTTTTGCAATATCGAATACAGCTACTTCGCCCCATATTTGACCGTTATCGTCGTAAGCCGATTTCATAACATAAAGTTTTGATTGGTTGCTGTTAAATGCCATCATATTTACATACGATTCGGATATATCTGCAAGTTCGTAAACAGTTAAAGTATTGTTGTTAGTGTTAATATAACCTAAACCTGTTTTTGTACAGGTTGCGTAGTACGAGCTAACAAGTGATACATATAAGTTATTGCTATTATCTTTAATAAAATATGAGCTGGCTGCTGGTGTTTCGATATACGAAACCGATTCGTCGGTTAAATTTATAACAGCAATTTTGTTGTCGTAGTCAAGTGCAACGTAAAGTTTACCGTTTGCAATTTCGAGCCCTTCGGGGCCGCCAGCCAGCGATATTGTACCGGTAACTGTTTGGGTTTTTATGTTAAATTTAGCAATGTACGATACCGACGCATCGGTCCAAACGTCGCCGCCCCAGCACGATATGTAAAGTATATCGCCATTTGCAACGCAACAGCGTGGCTTAATAATTTCGGTCGAAACTGCATTTGTTGATTGTTTAAATGTTTTTGAATCGACCCACGAAATTTGGTCGGGTGTATTGTTCAAAATATAAACATTACCATTATAATTGTACATGTACTGTGGGTTCGAACCTAAACTTGTGTTGTTTACGGCTTTGTAATAGTTATTGTATAGCGAGTCGGCATCGGTATTTAACATCGATATGCTGCCATTAGCACCATTGTACGCTCCATAATTAAGTACATAAGTACTACCTTGCGATGTGGGGTTTTCAGGATTGTCTTTTGTACACGATGTAAAAACTGCTGCAAATGCAAAAAAGGCTACAAAAAGTAGAAATCTTGTTTTCATAATTAATTTAATTTATTTGTTTTGTTAAAAGTATATGTTAAACTTAGTTTATAATTTACCCTTGGCATGGCATAGTTGAACGATGATTGGTAATTAACATTTAATACATTGTTGGCTTTTAATTGTGCATTAAAGTGGTGGTTATTAATACTATAATTATATGCTATAGCTATATTTAATAAGCAATAGCCATCAATAATCTGGTCTTCGGTTTCGTTTGAGTACATCCACGGCAAAGCATTTACATCAATAAATAGAGTAAACTTTTTGTATAATATTGAGCTAAAAGCCGAAAAATTATGTAATGGTACATATTCCATTTGCCTGTTAATGGCGTCGCTGCTAATTTTCGATTCAACCCTTTGAGTGCTGGTTAAGGCATAATTAAAACCAATTTGATAATTTATATTAGCAAGTTTTATTTTGGTATCGCTTTGTAGTTCAATACCTTTGCTAATAACCCGTTGAACATTTTCGGCCTGAAAATATGACCCAATATTTCGCCAAAGAATCCAGTTATTTATATCCATATAGTAACCATGTACCGATGTATTCACACTGTAATTATTGTTTATTACATTGTGCTTTAAACCCAATTCAAAGTTTGTCCCGTTTTCGGGTTTTAGGTTTGGGTTGCCGCCTGGTATCCAAAAGCGGTCGTTAAATGTAGGCACGCGGTAGCTTTTACCAATATTTGCAAGTAATGTGGTATTCGATTTTGTTGTTGAAAATAGTTTTACCGATGTACCAATAGCAGGTGTAAATGGTGCGTTAAAATTGGTAATATAGCTTTTACGAATATTAAAACTTAACTGTATCCTGTTAAAAAAGCTAAGTAGGTACGATGCGTAAATATCGGTTGTATATTGAGTGCCTAATACCGAACTATAAGCATAAACATTAGGTATAACAGCCTCGGGGTTTATACCAATTTTAAGTTTCGAGTTTTCTAAAAACTGGTATTCGGCATTAAAATTACCAATTAGCCTGTTTAGTTTAATTACATTATTGGTATCAGCTTGGTACACTTGATAGTCGTAAACGTAACCTGTTGCAAACGAGTATTTTAGTTTATTTTTATTATTATTTAACGATGCCCAAAACCTTAAAGCTTTGTCGTTTAATTGTTCAGAGTAATTTGGCTGGCTGTAGTTTGTTGAAACATTTTGTTGGGCCTGATGCCAATTATTCTCGGCCCAAATAACAAGTTTTAGATTATTGTGGTTATTAAATTTATGGGCAAATTGTTGCATTATTGCCATGTTATTAATAGCGGCATTATGTTGAGTGTCGACAACATTAATATATTTACCCGATACAAAATCTTTTTGTTCTTTTAAAAAAGTAAAGTTGTTTTGTTTGTAAAAGTAATATGCTTTTGTAACCCACTCTGATTTACCGTTGCCAATAAAAATTTTTGCTCCGTAAAATTGTTCACCAAACGAACCTGCCGAGGTTTTTAACTCGGTTTTAATGCCATTTTGCCATTGGTTTTTGGTATCTAAATGTATACTGCCGCCAATACTGCCCGAGCCATTAACTACGCTGGCGCTGCCATATTGTAAACATATATTGTCGAAAAAATAGAGCGGTACATATGATAAATTTGCTTGTCCTAAAGTTTTTGAGTTTAGGTTAATGCCTTCAAAATTTACCGATGTATGGTTAGGCGATGTGCCGCGCAACCTTATATTCGACATGGTGCCGGCATCAGACTTTACTGCAATGGTTGTAAGCGAGCGTAAAAGGGTTTCGAGGTTCCCGTCCGACATTTGTTCAACCCTGCCCTCTCCAATTGATATTATTTTGGCACCTACCTGGTATTTTTTGTTTTGACCAATAACGCTAACCTCTTCAATTTTAACAGTATCGGTAATACCAGCATTTGCATAGTTTGGCAAAAAAAATAAAAAAGCAATTACAAAAAATTTATTAAATAAATTTTCAGCTAAACTAAATATGTAAATGTTGTTTGCCATAGTTTTCATTAAACCTTTTCCCCGAGGTTTTATTTGAATTTTAAGTTACGAACATGGCAGGTCTTCTGGCTTGTTCAGCTTTTTTAAAGCCTTCCCGTAAAAAAAAACAGTGGCAATGTTTTAAAAAAGCGTTTGTTTGCAAAGCAAACCTGAACTTACAGCTGCGGGTACAGCTCCGGAATTTCCAAAAAAATAGTTTGAATCACCGGATTCCCTATTATTTAGTTTAGCTGTTAACTAAACTAAAACCAAATTCGGGTACAAATGTAATACGATTTTGATGAAATGATACTTTGTTAGTTTGTTTTTTTGTAAAAACACGGGCATATAATTCAGCAACAAAGCTAAATAATTAATACCTAAGTTGAGCGGTTGTGGCAAAGCAAACAAACGTTAGGTATTATCCCGATTTATAGTTTGTTGCGTTTCACTAACCAAGTGTAGTGAAATACTTACAAAATCTAAATCGATTGAGCAAATATCTTAATTTGGGTAATAACAAGTTAAAAGCAAAATAACCTGTAATAATTAGTTAAAGTTGTATTTATGTTTACTAATGTTGTTAACAATATTAATTGCATCGCCAATGGTGTTCATTTTTTTCACCATGTTGTCGTGCAAGCTAATGTTCATACCGCTTTCGAGTAAAAACAAAAAGCAAATCCAGTCTTTCTCGTCGAAAAACAAGTCGCGGTTAAAGCTATTTTCGGGTTTAATATACTCGCGGTTAACGCCAACTTTGCGTAAAATTTTGTATAAAAAAATTTCGGCCCGTATTTGTGGCACAGTTGTAGTATTTTCAAGCATTGTTAAACAAAATTAATGTCTTGTTTAATTAGTAACAAAACGGTACAAATATATAAAAGGTATAATTTTGATATTTTTTTTTCGGCAAAGTGGGAAAATAAACCCACGAACAACCATTTTTGGGTACTGAAGTGTAAAAACGTAGTTTATCGATGTTTATTATTTTAAGCAAAAAAGCACGTATTTTACTTATTAAGTACCTGCCCCGACACTAATAAAACTACAGGTTTGCCCGACATAGGATTAGTGCGTGTAATAACTACGGTTTTATATACCTGTTCAATGTTGTTATAGTTTAAAACACTGGCTGGTAAACCCTGCGAATGAATTTTGCCTTTATCCATTAAAATTAAGTAATTGCAATACTCGGCAGCTAAATTAAGGTCGTGAATAATAATAAGAACAGTAATGCCCATTTGTATATTTAGCTTTTGTATAAGGTTTAAAACCTGTACCTGGTGTGTAATATCTAAATGAGCCGTAGGTTCGTCGAGCAAAAGTAGCTCGGGTTGTTGTGTTAAAGCGCGGGCAATGGCTGCAAGTTGTTGTTCTCCGCCGCTTAGCTCATCTAAATATTTGTGCCTAAAAGCCCAAACACCGGTAAGTTTCATGTAATGTTCGGCTATTTCAATATCGCTTTTTTTATCGATAAACGAAAACCTGTTTTGGTATGGTATGCGGCCAAGTAGTACAAAATCGGAAACCAATATTTGCCCGGTTTCGGTGTTTTGGGTTACAATAGCAATTTTACGGGCCTTTTGTTTGTAATTTAGCGAGTGAATATTGTTACCGTTTAAAAATATTGAGCCACTTTGTTTTTTAAGTTCGCAGGTAATTCCTTTAAAAAGAGTTGTTTTGCCCGAGCCATTGGGGCCTATTATTGCAGCAAACGAGCTTTTAGGAAGCTCAATATTTATGTTTTCGACCTTAAACTTGTTGCCATAACCACAACAAAAATTGTTTATTTTAAAAAAATTACTGTCCATCAGGCTCGTTTTAACGATTGTTTAGTAAGCATAAAAATAAAAACCGTTCCGCCAATAATACCTGTAATTACGCCAACCGGCAGTTCGCTTGGTGCTATAATAACACGGGCAAGTGTGTCGCTTAGTACAATAAAACTGCCACCTGCCAAAAACGATGTTATTAAAAAAATACGATAATCGTTACCTACTACCGAGCGTATTATATGTGGTATTACTAAACCCACAAAGCCAATTATACCAGCTACCGACACGCTTACACCTGTTAAAATGCTTGCAATAACAAAAAGTATTTTTATTGTTACATCGGTATTTATGCCTAAATGGCGGGCTTTTTCCTGCCCTAAACGTAAAGCATTTAAGGGCTGTACAAAAAAATAGGTAAATAACAACCCAATTACCGATGTAATTACCGAAATACTAATAAGTGTTTTGTTAGTTTCGTCGAGCGAGCCCATTATCCAAAAAATAATATTATGAACAGTTTCGGCCGAGCCTGTCGACATTAGTAGCATCATTACCGACGATGATATAAAACTTACCATTACACCTATTAATAACATGTTTTGTATATTTATTTTACCATTTTTAAGGCTTAAAAGGTAAACTAAAAATACTGTTGCCATGCTTCCTAAAAAACCGGCTATGGGTAACGATATTACTCCTAATGTTTGGTGTACCGACAAAACAATAACCATTGCAATACCTAATGTTGCCCCACCCGATATGCCAAGCGTATATGGCTCTACCAATGGGTTGCGGTAAATACCCTGTAACAACACGCCCGATATGCTTAACGCCCCGCCAACCGAAAAACCCAGCAAAACCCTTGGTAACCGTATTTGGTTAATTATTACGCTATCGATATTATTGGTTTGGTTGTTTAAAAAACTTATAACTTGTTTAAAACTTATTGAAACTTCGCCTGTCGATAACGATAAAATTATTGATAATAGAGCAATGGTAATAAATATCAATAAAAACAAACCCCATTTTATGTATTTTGAGCTATACATTATAACTATTTTACTGAGTTAATAAGGCGGTGCATTTCGGTTAGTGTCCAAACAAAATTTTGTGGTGTTGGTTGGCAGGCTTTGTAAGCATCGACAACAAAAATGCTATTGTTTTTAACCGCGTTCATTTGTTTATATTGGTTCCAAATTTTTATTTCCTCGTTACTTACCAAACCCATTGTAACTAAAAATATAAAATCGGGATTGTCGGCAATAACTTTTTCGCGGCTTATAGTGCCGTGTACCATACCTTCGGCAATGTTTTGCCCACCTAAAAGCACAATAAAATCGTGCATGTAAGTATTTGGTATTGCTGTAAATAAAGGCTTTGCCCCTATCTCGATAAAAATTTTGTATTTTTTATTGTTTAAAACAACTGGTTTTATGCTGTCAACTTTTTGTTTAAGCTCATTAATTATTAACTGGGCTTGTTGCGTTTTCCCCAATAAACTGCCTATCTCGATAAACTGGTTACAAATAACTTCAAAATTTGTCGACACATCAAAAAAATGGGTTTTAATCCCAACCGATTCGATAGTTTTTATATACTGTGGTTTTGTTAGTGTTGAGTATAAAACTATATCGGGTTTAAGGCTAACAAGTTTTTCAATATTAATATCGATAGCGTTTGCAACTATAAGCGATTCGTTGGTAAATGCCAGGTCGCAATAATTAGTGCAACCAACAATTAAGTTTTGAGCACCAAGTTCAATTAAGTTTGTTGTTAACGACGGCGACAGCGATACAATACGCTTGGGCTGGGCTAAAACTAAAAGAGGTAACAGTAAGGTTGCCGAAATAATTAAAATCTGTTTTGTAAACATAAAATAACATTTAAATAAATAACCGTCAGATTTTAAAGTACGGAAAGCTTATTGCTCAACCGCGACTTTTGCCCCGAAGCCTGAACTGGTTTAATTTAATTGGCAGGTCTTCTGGCTTGTCAAATTTTTAAGGCCTTCCCGTAATAATAACAGTGGCAAATATATCTTAAAAACACAGGTTTTGTAAAAACCCCGACTTACAGCTGCGGGTACAGCCCCGGATTTTTCAAACGAATCACCGGGTTCCCTTTTATTGGTAAAAATTTACCAATACCAATTGGGCACAAACATACATTTTTTTTTTGTATCATTATTGCCAACTTTGTAATAAGTAAATTTTACCAATGGAACATAATAAAATTGCTACTTACCAATTAACATCGGCATCGGGTAAACCAATAAGGTTTAAAATTAACAGGCTCGAGAAAATTTACGATGCCAATAATACCGATGTACCACACAGGCATAATTATTATAGCATTTTATTGTTTTACAGGGCAAAAGGTAACCATATTATCGATTTTAAGAATTTTACAGTTACCGATAAACAATTGTTTTTTATTGCCCCGGGGCAGGTACACCAAATAAAATTAGATACACAACCAACCGGGATAAACATTGCTTTTACAAACGATTTTTTGGCTGAAACTGGTATTAACCACAATATTATTAACCAACTGTTTAATAGTTACACGCAAACTGCCCCATTTATACTTTACGATAACGAAACCAGTTCGCTCAAATCGTTGTGCGAGCAAATTTTAGTACAGCTATATAGCGATGGTACATATAAATGCGATGCTGTTGGTGCATTACTTAAATTGTTTTTTATCGAGGTTTCGAACACAAGCTATTTTGATAATATTGAAAAAACTCAGGTTACTGACAGCGGAGCCGCGATTGTAACAAAATTTAAAAACTTAGTTGACCAACATTATACTATGCATCATAAAGTACAGCATTATGCCAGTTTGTTATCGATAACTGCCGACTATTTAAACAAAACAACAATGCGCTTAACAGGCAAAAGTGCAAAAGGCTATATTACCGATAAATTAATTATTGAGGCACGGCGCCAACTATTGTTTACCGAAACAACGGCAAAAGAGATGTCGTTTTTATTAGGTTTTGACGAACCTGCACATTTTAGCAATTTTTTTAAGAAACATACCAAATTATCGCCTTCGCAATTCAGGCTTAACGCGCGTAAGTCGTGATTTTTGCAAGTAATGGCCATTTTTTTATAACCTGTACCTTTACCATTAGCTGTATTTTTGTAGTATAGTTATTTATAACAATTTAGTAACCTTAAATAAAAATAAAATGAATACAGCAAAAATAAGCTCAATAGCAGCTACAGTAGCTTTAGCAGGCACATTAAATGCTCAAACTATCGATATCGAAAACTCGGTGTTAAAATGGACAGGCAAAAAAATTGGCGGACAACACTACGGTTATATAAAACTAAAAAGTGCCGATTTAAAAGCCGACGAAACCAAAATTATTAATGGTACGTTTGTAATTGACATGAACACAATTACAGTTACCGATATTGAAAACCCCGAGTATAATGCCAACTTAGTTAAACATTTAAAAAGCGATGATTTTTTTGGTTCGCAAAATTTCAACACAGCTAAACTGGTTATTAACAAAAGTGCATTGTTAACCAATGGTAAAGCAAGTGTTACAGCAAGCTTAACTATTAAAGATATTACTCAACCAATTACTTTTGATGCCATAAAAACTGCCGATGGTTACAAGGCATTAATTACGGTTAACAGGGCTAAATTTAATGTTAAATACGCGTCGAGCTCGTTTTTTGGCAATTTGGGCGACAAAGCAATTTACGACGATTTTACCTTAGAGGTTAATTTGGTATATAAACATAATAACCAGGCACTTAGTAATTAACACCCAAATTGAGCTAATAGCTTAATTGGCATAATGTTTAATTTGTTATACAGTTTACTTAGCACATATTTTAAATAGCGCGTTTTATATTATAAATGCTTTATAGTTTGGCCAACGTTGTATTTTTGCTTCGTTGGCTATTTTTTGTAACCTGTTATTATATATGCTTATTAAGCCATTATGGGTAATAAAACTAAAAGCCTGGTTGTACGATTTTAGCATACTCGCGTAAAAAGCCGGTTTAATAAATGTTCGGCCATGGCTGTAGGTTTGTGCAATCTCAATATTATAAAGCATAGCATCGGCAATAAGGTTGTTATCGGCTTGTAATTGTATAAATTGTTTTATGTATTTTTGAGCTACCGATACCCTGGTTTTAGGCCGCCGCGCGTTAACCGGGAAATACTCTTTGCTTACTTTTTGTTTAAAATCGGTTAGTAGTTTTTTCTCGTTTGGGTTAAAGGCAAAATTGTAATAAGTTTTAACATCGTTAAACCTTGTGTATAAGTCGATAATTTGCTCCTCGAGTTGTTTTTTTGTAAGGCTTTTTATGTAGTTTGTAAGTTCGCGTTTGCTCATATTTATTGGTTTATCAATGTTGACAACCTAAATCCGGTGCCATGCACATTTTCAATTTTAATACATTTATCGTTTTTTAAAAATTTGCGCAACCGCGTAACAAAAACATCGAGGCTGCGCCCGCTAAAGTATTCATCGTTACCCCAAACGCGCCATAAAATATCTTGGCGTTTTAATAATATATCGGGGTTTTCAAAAAATAGTTTTAGTAAATCGGTTTCGCGTTTAGTAAGTTTTTGATGTTTATTGCCATTATATAAAGTTTGGTTTAATACATTAAGGTTAAAACTGCCAATATTAAAAGTGTTTAATTCTGCAATTTTGTTTTCGTCAACAATATTTCTTCGTTTTAAAAATACCTCAATTTTAAGTTTAAGTTCCTCAATATTAAAAGGTTTAGTTATATAATCGTCGGCTCCTAAATTAAACCCTAAAATTTTATCATCGGTGTTTTGTTTAGCGGTTAAAAACAAAATAGGTATAGCATTATCAATTTTGCGTATGCGCCGGGCAAGTTCAAAGCCGTCGAGTTTTGGTAACATAATATCGAGCAGGCAAATGTCGTAGCTATGGGTTGTATAATGGTTAATAGCTTCGATACCATTTGTATAATGTATAACTTTATATCCTGCCATTTCAAGGTTATCTTTTGTCATAAACGATAAAGTTTCATCGTCTTCGACATAAAGTATAGTAATTTGATTTTGCATTATGTATTTATTTTTTTTATGGGTATTTTAATATAAAATACTGTTCCCTTATTTGGTTGGCTATCAACTTTAACATGCCAGTTGTGTTGGCTACACACTTGTTTAACATAAAAAAGTCCAAGGCCAAAACCTTTAACATCGTGTACGTTACCTGTTGGTATCCTGAAAAATTTTGTAAATATTTTTTTTCGATACTCGGGTTTAATACCAATACCATTGTCTGATATTTTTAGAACTATATTTTTTTTAATGTTGTATGTATAAATATTAATTACCGGGTTGTTAATATTATATTTTACAGCGTTATCAATTAAGTTAAATATTAAATTAGTAAGGTGTAGTTTATCGGCTAAAATTGTGTCGGTAGCAGCATTGGGCAGCAAGTTAATTTGTGTATTATTTCCAAAGCTTTGTGTAATTGTATCGGTAATAATATCGGCAAGTAAAAGATTTAAATTTAATATCGATTTTGAAATAATTGTTTGCCTTTTTTCTACTCGAGCTGTACGTAGCACTTTTTCAACCAGGTTATTTAAACGCAGGTTCTCTTGTTTTATAAGTCCGGCGTATTTTAGTATGCGTGGTTCAATATTAACCGACTGGTTTAAAATAACATCGCTTGCTATGTTTATCGACGATATTGGTGTTTTAAACTCGTGTGTCATGTTATTAATAAAGTCTTTTTGCATCTCGGTTAACCGTTTTTGGTTAAAAAAAGCAAAAATTGTATAAGTAAAAAATACTACAATAATTAATACCAAAAACGACAATAAAAACCATAAGTGCATTTTTTGCGACAGGTAGTCGGCTCGTCCGGTAACATTAATTGTAAAATAATAAACCAAATCGTTGTTATATACATTTTGGCAATCGGGAAATAAATTGTCGATATTAATTAAATCGCCCTGGCTATTGTAGTTTCCCATTGGCTCAAGTTTACCAATATTGCAGTTATAGTACCAAAGCGAGTAACCTACGTTTAAATGAAGCCGGTTAAAAGTTGTTTTTATTGCATACTCAAGGTTAACCCGCGAGTAATCGCAACCAACATCAACAATAAAGCAGGTTTGGTTTATTTGGCTTACCGGGTTTAAATCGTTAGGTTTACAGTTGTGCAATTGGTTAACATTAATAGCAATATCTTTTAATGCAAGCCAAAGGTTTTGGTCAAAGCTTTCGCTATGCATTTTGTATGTCGATGTTAGCCAGTATCCCTGAATTAGTATAACCCCGCAAAGTGCAATAATGCCAAAAACAATTGTTATTTTAATGTGCCGTACCCGCATTTTTTAAGTAAAAAGTTGTTTAAATTAATGTTTTATTTTAAATATTACTATAAGCTAAATTGAGCTGTTAAATTAAACCCAAATTGAGCTATTCGCTCAATCGATATAGATTTTGTAAGTATTTAACTATACTTGGTTAGTGAAATACAACAAACTCAACATCGGGGTTATACTTAAGTTATGCGTTTGTTCGCATAGCTCCAACCGCTCAACTTAGGTTAAAATTAACAAGGGTTTTATTCAGGTATTTTGGTATAATAAAACTATTGTAAGGTAAAAAAATCATCTTTAAAATTAACAAGGTAAAGTTTTTCAACCGGGCGTGTAAAAGCAGTATAAAGCCATCGCAAAAATTCAATATCGGGCATGTCGTTGTTAATCCAGCCCTGGTCAATAAAAACTGCATTCCATTGCCCACCCTGGGCTTTATGGCATGTAATTGCATAACTGAACTTAATTTGTAAAGCGTTAAAGTAAGGGTCTTCTTTAACTTTTTTAATACGTTCTTTTTTAGTACGCAGGTGGGCGTAGTCGTCGAGTACCGAGTAAAAAAAAGTATTGTTTTGCTCGCTTGATAGCGATGCAGTTTCAATAGTAAGCGTATCGAGCATAACTTTAGCATCAATTTCAAGGTCTTGATAATCGGCAAGCCTTATACTTACATCAACAAACCTATGGTTATAAATGTCGGTATATTTACCAATTCGTGTTATTTCGGCAATGTCGCCATTGGCAATAAAATCGGTTTTTAAATTTTCGTTTTCGGTAAGCCAAAAGTAGTTGTTTTTAACAATCATAATGTAATCGCCAATACATAACTCGCTATCGCGCCATAAAATTGTTCGCCGTATTCCCTCGTTATACTTGTTTGCTCTTTTGTTACTTCGGCACACAACCATAGTATTATCAATGCCATATTTATTGTAGCAGTTTTCAATTTCTTCAATTAAATCGGCGCCGCTAAGCCTTATAACATCGGTATAAGGTAAAATATCAAGTTTTGGGAAAATACAATCATTGTTTTGTATAAGTTGCCTTAAAATAGTAGCATTGTGCAAAATACCCGATTGTTTTTGTTGCCTTACAACCTCGGTAAGTTCAAAAACATTAGTATCAAAACCCATTAAATTATAGGCTTCGGGGTCGAGTGCCGGGCTAATTATAAGGCCAACAGGCGGTAACTGCGCAGTATCGCCAACTAAAACAAGGCTGCAGTTTGAACCGCTGTAAACATACTCAAGTAAATCGTCGAGCAGGCGTCCGGTGCCAAATATCGAGTTTTCAACCGACGAATTTGCAATCATCGATGCTTCGTCGACAATAAAAAGGGTGCGGTTGTGCAGGTTTTTATCAATAACAAATTGGCCAATACCGTCGTTAACGGCCTTTTGCCTGTATATTTTTTTATGTATTGTTGATGCCGTTTTTTGCGAGTACCCTGCCAATACTTTTGCCGCTCGGCCAGTTGGAGCCAGCAGTACCGTTTTAAGGTTAAAATTGGTTAATGTTTTTACCAACGCGCTAATAACCGATGTTTTTCCGGTTCCTGCATAACCTTTAACAATAACTACATTGTTACTGGCAGGTTTTTCATTGCTTAAGTCCCATGCTATATCGGCCAGTGCCGATATTAATAATGCCTGTCCGTTTGTAGGTTCATGGCCAAGTTTTTTAACAATTAATTCGCTAATATGATTTTTTATCATTTATACCTTAAAATTTAATTATTCGGGTTGCTAAACTAAAATTATTTCTAAATTTGCAACCAAAGAAAATAAAAACATTTTTCATTTTTTTTTATGGAAAATAATAGTTTGTTTTCTCAATATATTTGGTTTTAAAAAATCATACAATATAATAACAAATTATTGGTAGTTTTATCGATAAACAAATTATAAGCATTTTTTTTAATAAAACCAAAATGGTATAAAACCAGAACATTAACAGGCATAAAAACTTAATTAAAAAACTTTTATTATGGTTAAAAATCTTATTCATGTTGTTTTATTTGCAGTAATAATTTTATTAGGCTATTTGGTTGTCGAGAGTGTTGCCAAGCCTATGCGCTTTAAAAAAGAACAAGAAAAGCGATATGCAATAACAATTCAAAAACTTAAAGACATAAGGACAGTACAAAACGCCTATAAAGATGTTTATGGCAGGTTTACCGGTAGTTTTGATACACTTATTAATTTTGCAAAATACGATTCGCTACGTTTAATATATCAAAAAGGCCAAATACCCGAAGAGTTGTTGGGCCAGATAACCGAGCGCGAGGCAATTGCTAAAGGCCTTATAATACGCGACACTTCGTACGTAAAAGTTATCGATTCATTATTTGTCGATAATTTCCCTATTGACTCATTAAGGTACATTCCTTTTTCGGGTGGTAAACAATTTAGCCTTGCTCAGAGCGAGATTGTTACCGGGTCGAAACTTAAAGTTAAAGTATTTGAAGCCAAAGCACCAAGTAAATATGTACTTAGCGGCCTCGATATGCAAGAAATAGTTAACTTTAACGACACCTGGGAATATAAAGGACTTAAAGTTGGTTCACTTACCGAGGCAAACAATGGCGCAGGAAACTGGGAATAGTTATTTAATTTTATTCAATTGGATCCAGATATTAACATAAGTTTTATTGATAAGTCGTTCGACTCTAATAATATTTCACAGTACCATTTATCCCTTCAGGTTTACCTGAAGGGATTTTCGTTTGCGCTGCTCGACAGAGAACGTAACAAGTTTATTGCCCTTCACCATCAACCTTTTCAAAAAATATCGTCGATAAAAATTTTAAACGAGCTGTTAGAGCAGAATATTACCCAAATACCATTGTTAAAAAATAATTTTAGCCACGTTAAAGCAATTTTTGCAACTCCAAAATTTACCTATATCCCCTCGCCTTTTTTCGATAAAACCAATGTACGGCAAATATTTGCTTTTAACCACGATTTGTCCAACAACGAGGTTATCGAAACAAATTACATTTACGGAAACTCAGCTTACGTTGCTTTTGCTATACCATTGGTAATAAAACAAACTCTCGACAACTATTTCGAAAACATAAAATATTATCACCAAACAAGCCCTTTAATCGAGGAAATATTACTTAAATCAAAAATTCAAACTATTGATAAAGCTATTTACATAAATACTTATCCCGACTTTTTTGATTTAGCATTTATCGAAAATGGTACATTAAATTTAATTAATACCTACTCGTACAACTCGATAACCGATTTTTTGTACTTTATACTTAACACCTACGACCAGCTTAAACTGCAGCCAAACACGGTGCCTGTTTTTATATCGGGTATTATTGCCAAAGATTGCGGGCACATTAACAAATTAAAACAATTTGTAAAAAACGTAAACTATCTCGATAAACCGTCGCACTTTGATTACAGTTATGGTTTTACACCTTATAACGACCATTATTTTACAAACATGTTAAACCTATATCAATGCGGATAATTAGCGGCAAGTTTCGAAAAAAAAGTATTGTACCACCTAAAAATTTTAAAGCCAGGCCTACAACCGACATGGCAAAAGAGTCGTTATTTAATATTATCGACAATATGATTGATATTACACAAATAAAAGCTCTCGATTTGTTTAGCGGTACAGGTAGCATAACTTACGAACTTGCATCGCGTGGTTGTAATAATATTACTTGCGTTGAACTAAACTATAACCATTACTCGTTTATTAAAAAAACCATTGCAGAGCTACAAATAGATAAACAGGTAAGAGTTGTAAAATCGAATGTTTTTGTTTTTGCAAAACACATAAAAGAACAGTTTAACCTGATTTTTGCCGACCCACCTTACAATTTAGATGAAATAAATAATATACCCGATGTGGTTTTTAACAACAATTTATTAGCCAACGATGGTATTTTAATTGTTGAACACTCTGAAATTACCGATTTTTCGAGCCATAAATTTTATTTGCACACAAAAAAGTATGGCTCGGTAAATTTTAGTTTTTTTAATAAAACCCAAATTGAGCGTTTCCCTCAATCGATTTAGAATTTGTAATTATTTCACTACACTTGGTTAGTGAAATACAACAAATTCTACATCGGGGTTATACCTAAGTAAAGCGTTTGTTCGCATAGCTCCAACCGCTCAACTTAGGTAAAACCCAAATTGAGCGATTAACTTTATCTTTGTAACAATTTTACTTAAATTTTAAAGTGAAACGCAAAAAACTCTACATAGAGTTTATACCTTAGTAAAGTTGTTTTTCGCGTTGCTACAAACGCTCAACTTAGGTAAAAACCTGCAATAAATTTATTAAAGGCAAATTGTTTGGTATTATAATAATCAGAATATTTATCAAAACTACTTGTAACACAATAATATGTAACAATATATTTACATTTTTAATTTTTAAATAATGTAAATATATTTTATATTATTAATGATAAATATAAACAACAAAACAGCCTTTTATGCCCGAATTATAGCCATAATTATTTTTTTTAAAAAAAGTGATTACACTATTTGCAAGTAAATAAAATTCGACTATTTTTGCACAGCAATTTTGAGAGATACAAACGCAATAAAGCGTTAAGTTCTAAAAAAGAATGGTGCGGTAGTTCAGTTGGTTAGAATATCGGCCTGTCACGCCGAGGGTCGCG
>CAZJCR010000050.1:13816-19186 GCA_964544385.1 uncultured Bacteroidales bacterium | reverse complement strand
CATTTAAACTATTCAACAGCCAGTTCAACAATTTTATTAACAACCGGTTTAGCAATGTTATTGCGGTCGAACAGTAAAGTATAATCGGTACGCCCGCGAACAGGCCAGTTATTTTTCCACGAGTTTGAATCGTTAACGCCCCAAAGGGTAACTCGCGAAATAACATTTTGATATTTTAAAAACAAGTTAAAAAACTGTAAGTAGCGGTTTTCGAACTGAGTGTTAATCGAATCGGGCAAACCATTAACATAAGGGTTAAGGCTGTTTTGATACTCAAAATTAGCTGATATTTCGGCACCAACCCTAAAATCGGGCATTGGTAACACGGTAATATCCATTTCGGTAATCATAACTTTAACGCCTAAACCAGCAAATGCCTTAATGCTCTCTTCAAACTGTATAATATCGGGGTTATCGAGGCCAACGTGGCATTGCATACCAATACCATCAATTTTAACACCCTGTTGTTGCAATTGTTTTACCATAGCCACTACGCCATCGCGTTTTTTGGGTATTGCCATTGAGTAATCGTTATAATAAAGCTCGGCAGTAGAGTCGGCCTGGTGTGCAAATTCAAAAGCAAGCCTTATAAAATCGGGGCCAATAATTTGATAAAATTTGCTATTACGAAACGATCCATCGTCGAGTACCGCCTCGTTAACAACGTCCCAACCTTTAATAATACCTTTATAACGGCCAACAACAGTAAATATGTGATTTTTAATACGTTCGGTTAAAACCTCGGCCGAAACATCGTTTCCGTTGGCATCGGTAAAAAACCATTTTGGGGTTTGCGAGTGCCAAATTAAAGTATGGCCTGTAATAAACATGTTGTTTTGCTGCCCAAATTCAACAAATTTATCCGAAAGGCTAAAATCGAACTGTCCCTCAACAGGCTGCAGGTTTTCACTTTTCATACAGTTTTCGGCAACAATAGCATTAAAATTCTCTTTAACAACGGTTATCGATGCGGTATCGTAACCGGCAATTTGAGCTGCATTTAAGGCTGTTCCAATATAAAATTTATTGGCATAAGCATCTTTTAAAACCGGTAAACCGGGTTTGCTACATGCAATAAAAAAAGGCACAAACAAAATAACAGCTAATAACTTATGACTTTGGTTTAACATAAAAAAAGGTTTTAAGGGTAATAACATTTTTTAAACAACTATTAAACTAAATTATTTTACTTTAGTTTGTTACACTAACACCCAAATTGAGCTAATGGCTCAATCTGTAATTATATTATTTATTATTATTTTCAAATTAATAATATGGCAAAAGGTTTACTATTATACATAATGCCATTAAAGTTAAATGTAAAATATATTTACATTTTAATATTTTATTAATAAACACTTACAAAAAAGCCAACGTTAATATTAAAATTTAGCATTGTAAAAATTTGTAAATAAAAGCAGGCAAAAAATATTTAGGCCGCTAATGATATATTTTTTTTGAGAACATTTTTATATTGAACAGACGGGGTGTTAGCCCCGTCTGTTTTAATATATTGCACTGTTAAATCAATTTTAATATTGAGGAATCACCACAAACAATGCAATATTCTATGAAAAGAAACTTAAATAAACCTTTGGTTTTTGGGTTAAATAAACCATAAACCTTATTTATATGAAAAAATGTAAACATTAAATCGACAAATAAATACTGTTTAAACTGAGCTAACCGCTCAACCGATTAAAATTTTGTAAACATTTCACCTTATTTAATAAGTAAAACACAACAAATCATAAATCGGGGTTATATATAAGTAAAGCGGTTGTACGCAAAGCGAACAACCACTAAACTTAGTTACTAATTATAACCTGGGTTTTGATAAGCAGTAATATCAGCTTCGGACATATCCATAGCATCAATTTGTCCTTGTGGTATAGGCCTTAAGTACATGTAGCTTTCGATAGTACGGTTATAAACTACAGGTGTATGGTCGCCAACATCGGAGCCGCAAATTTCGTACGATGCAGCAATAGTGTGCCATGTTTGTGTACGAACAAGGTCGAACCAGCGATAACCCTCGCCATAAAACTCGCGCGAGCGTTCTTCAAGTATATAATCAACGGTTATTTCGGCTGGTGTAGCATCAACCATAGCCTGGCTGTTGTCTTGAACTTTAGCGGCATTGCCGTTATTGTCCCAACGCCAAACACCAGCACGGGCACGTAAAACGTTAACAAGTTCGCGGGCACTTTTACCGGCAACAGGTACAGCACCTTTAACAGCGGCTTCGGCAGCTACAAGGTAAAGTTCCGAGAATTTTGCAATATTGTAAGGGCGTGTACTTCCAGCATTTGGCGAACCTAAACCACTACCATTGTCGGTACGGTAAGTTCCAAGTTTCCAAAGGCCTGGGTAAACACGGCGGCTAATACCGCGTGGCGATATTACGTAATCGGCACGACCAGGCAGTACACCTGCACCAATACCACTTTTATAAGCCGAGTTCGAGTAATCGATAGCCTGAGCAGGTTCTTCGTCAAGGAAAGTAAGGATAGCATCGCCATTACCTACTTTCAAGTTATTTGCATTGTAAAGCGAGTCGTTTTTAACACCGCCTTTGGCCCAGTTACCACGATAAACTGTTGTAAATGTACCATCGTAGCGCGAGTCGTTAGTTTTGTCGGCAAAAGTGTTGGTAACAGCACCAATAGTTGGGCACATACGTGTCCATGGGCGGCCAAGTGGTTGCGAGGCTTCACGTTGTACCGATGATATAAGTTCAGTCCAGGCTTCATCACCAGCACTGCGAATAACGGTATAGTTCCATGTCATCATCCAAACAGCAAAGTTGTCGGGTGCACCACCACCACCGTAGCTAAGGCTTGCACCATTATAAAATTCGCTGGTTTCGGTATGGTCGGCGTAAAGCAAAATTTCGTTGTTACGGTCGTTTTGGGCAAGGTTAACATCGTAAAAAGTAGGTTGCAAAGCAAATGAGCCAGGGTTATCGATACCAGCCACGGCTACATCGTATGCTTGTTGGAAATACCAGGCAGCATCATGCCCGTCGGGGTCGGTGCGTGTAGTTTCGGGGTATGTAGGTATATTGTTAGGGTTTTGCAACCACCAACCGTAAGTTAAATAAGCTTTGGCCAAATATAAACGAGCAACAGTTTTAGTAACGCCACCGGTTACACGTCCGTTATCGGGCAAATCGGTAATTGCCTGTAAAAGGTCGGGAAAAATTGCCTTTGTATAAACCTCGGGCACTGTGTTACGCACCGTTTTTGATGAGGCATTAGTATTAAATTTCAACTCGCCTGAGCCTAAGTCTAATGGCACACCGCCAAAAGTTTGTACAAGTAAAAAGTAGTCGAAAGCGCGAAAAAACCTTGCTTCGGCAATAAGTGCTTCTGAAATTGTACCAACAGCGGTAGCATTTTCGATAATACCACTTGCTGTGTTAATGTTTGTAAAAGCAATACCCCACAAAACGTCGGAGCGACTTGTTGATGGTGTAATTTGACCAACACCCGAGTGGTCATGGTCCTTAAAATTACCATCGGCACTTTGGGCATAGGTAGCTTCGTCGGTACCGGTAATTACCGAGTTGTAGTAATAAGCCTGGCCATAAATGTAGCGTAGGTGCGAGTATAATGATGTTATACCTCCCATTACACCTTTTTCGGTTTTAAAGAACCCCGGCTCGTAAATGCTGCGTGGTTGTTCCTCCAAAATATCGGAGCAACCAACAAGGAACAGTGTTAATAAGGCTGTCCCTAAAAATTTATGATAAAATTTACGTTTCATCATTGTTGTTCAATTATTAAAATGTAAGATTAATACCAATTAAATAATTACGTGTGGTTGGTGTGTTAGTACCAATTGTTAAAATACGTTTTAGTTCCTTACCATAAGCAACGGCTGCATTTTCGTTACCATACGAGTTTGTTTCGGGGTCCATGCCCGACTCTTTATAGTAAGGCGAGAACAATACAAACGGGTTTTGTACAGTTGCATAAATACGTAGTTTGTCGATACCAAAATTTTTAATTGCACCTATGCTCTCTAAATTGTAACCTAAAGTAATAGTACGTATTTTAAGGTACGAACCATTAAAATAACCAAGTGTACTTCCATATTTTGGGTTATCGCCACTTATAATACCACTTGGGTTAGGATATTTGGCATCGGTATTTTCAGGTGTCCAGTAATCAACTTTAACATTGCCCCTACGTCCGGTTAACATATTTAAATAACCCGACGACGAATAGAGCGAGCTAACCAAAGTACCACCGGCACGGAAAGCTGCAACCATGCTAAGGTCGAAGTTATTATAAGCAACGCGTGTGTTAAAACCACCCTGAAATTTTGGATCGAGTTCGATAATTTGACGGTCGTCGGCACCAATTGCCCTTACAGGTGAACCATCGGCATTGTACTCGCCGGTATATTTTACTTTTATCATACCCACGTTACCACCGGGCTCGTAAGTTTGCAAATATTGAAAATCGGCATCTGATTCGTTCCAAAGGCCAATTTTTTCGTAATCGTACAATACATTAATAGGGTAACCAACAAACCAGCAGTTACCCACGTTCCTTTCGTCCTTGTCTGGACCCAATGCGAGCGCAACAAGTTTATTGCGGTTGGCATAAAGGTTAAGGCCGGCTTCCCATGTCCAACCGTTTAGGTTGTCGAGTATAACACCGTCGAGCGAAAGTTCGAAACCTTTGTTTTGAGTTTGACCAATATTGGCCATATAGCTGCCAACACCTGTTGAAGCAGGTAAACCAACACTTAACAACACATCTTTAGTATTTTGAATATAGTACTCCATAGTACCCGACAAACGGTTGTTAAGCACCGAAAAATCGATACCAAAGTTATATGTTTCAGAGAATTCCCAACCTAACTGTGGGTTTGGAAGTTCAGACACGTAATAACCGGTTGCGTAAGTATCGGGTCCAAAGTTATATGGCCTTGTATTTAACAAACCAAGTGTTTTGTAAGGGTCAACAGCCTGGTTCGATGTTTCGCCATAACCTGCACGTAATTTTAAGCTATTAATGAAAGTCAAATTTTGCATAAACGACTCTTTACTAATGTTCCAGCCAAGCGAAACAGCCGGGTAGCTGTGCCATTTATAACCGGGGGCAAGCCTTGAGGAACCGTCGTTACGGAAAGCAACGCTTATCATGTATTTGTTGTCGTACGAGTACATTGCACGGCCCATGTACGATACTAAACCACTAACATTGTACCATTGTTGCCCTGGGTCAATAGTCTGATCTCCCTCGGCACGGCCTAAGTTATAAAACTGGAAATAATCGGCAGGTATCTCTTTAACCGACATATGCGAACGGTTGTAACGCGATTGTTCGGCCGAGTACATAGCTACAACGTTAACAT
>CAZJCR010000050.1:0-13770 GCA_964544385.1 uncultured Bacteroidales bacterium | reverse complement strand
AAAACGCGGTCGTAAGTTAAAAGGTTTTCAATAGCCCAGTTAGTGGTAAGCGAGTTGCTTACAGTTGCAGTTGACGGGTTATCGATATTTGTGCTAAACACACCTTTACCTGTGTACGAGCCACCATTTGTCATACGGAAGTTTAAACCAACATTGGTACGGTATTTTAAGCCTTCGACACCAGGAATTGATACTTCGCCAAAAAATGTATTGTACGAACCAAAAGCTTTCGATTGGTCAATCCAACTGTCGCCTAAAGCTTCAACACTTTCTTTAGTGTAAACCCAGTTTTCGTCGAGTTCCATGCGCACGGTGCGGCGTAACGAGCCGTCGGCGTTGTATGGGTTTGCCAATGGCGATGTACTTAAAGTTGAGTAAATACCTAAATTATTACCATTGTTAACCGAGTAGTTACTATTAGTTGAGAATCCGAAATGGAAATAATTGCCAATTTTTTGGTCTAACGATGCACGCATCGAGAAGCGGTTATAGTCCTGACCAGGTAAAACAGCTTCGTCTTTATAATAACCAATACCATAGTTATAGCTGGCAGTTTCGGTACCACCATTAACCGACACGTCGTTGCTCGAAACCATAGCAGTACGGTATAAAAGGTCTTGCCAATCGGTATCAACATCGTTTGCTTCGTCAGAGCCATTGTTATATTTACCGGCAGCCGCACGTAAAGCAGCAAACTCGCTACCGTTCATCATTGGGTATCGTCCAAAAACATTTTTAAAACCTTGGTAGCTGTTAACATTAACAGTTGCTTTTTTGCCTATCTGGCCTTTATTAGTAGTAACAATAATTACACCGTTAGCACCACGCGAGCCGTAAATAGCAGTAGCCGAAGCATCTTTAAGAATATCGATACTTTTAATATCGCTTGGGCTAATGTCGCTAATTGAACCGGCAAAAGGTATACCGTCGAGTACAACTAAAGGGTCGTTATTAGCGTTTAGCGAACGTGTACCACGAATACGGATTTGCATTTCGGCACCAGGTTTGGTTGATGTTTGCGAAAGCTCCACACCCGACACCCTGCCTTGCAAAGCCTGGCTAATGTTTGATGATGGCACATCGCGTACAACATCGCCTTTTACCGATGATACTGAACCAGTAACAGCCTCTTTACGTTGAGTACCGTAACCAATAACTACAACGTCGCCAAGTGCTACCATATCGAGCAAAAGTTTCACGTCAACCTGGGTACGGCCTTCAATAGCAACCTCTTCGGTTAAATAACCTATAAACGAAAAAACCAGCACATCGTTTGCCGAAGGTACACTAAGAGTATATTTACCGTTAATATCGGTAATTGTACCAGTAGTTGAGCCTTTTACTACAACGTTTGCACCTATTAAAGGCTCATTGTCGCCATCAACCACTGTCCCTTGTACAGTAACGGCCTGGCCAAATGTCCATAGCGAAAAGAACAAAAGCGGAAACATGACTGCTGCCACCCTAATTAGTAATTTGTTTTTCATCATTACATTTTAATTTAAGTTATTAATTAATGTTTGTATAGTAATTAATGGCTTGCATTGCCATATTATGGCAATTAACAAACTCGTTAATCCGCAGTGTTTGTTTTGATTTTTTATTCATAAAGATTTTGCTTAACGGCATATATAATTCCGTTTGCAAACGTTTGTTATTATTGTACATATTAATTTATCTCATAAAATTAGTAATCCCTCACTGTCAAAATTGGTGTTTTTAGTTTGTTAGCATTGGCCATTTTTGAAACAAATACTATTGTTTTTGTAACATTGCTAATATTACAAATCTAATGTTGCTACAATTATATTATATTGATTATTTGATAGATACAAACTTTAGTGTTATTTATTTACCAATATATACACCTAAAATAGCAATTTGTTCACTTTACTAATTGCATATTTTTAATTGTATTTTTTACATTATTATGTATTTATATTTTTTGGTCTTGTTTTTTTACTGGTGTATTTGTGCATAATATTTACTAAAACCAAAATTGAGCTATTCGAAAAAAAACTGTTTAGACCCAAATTGAGCAAATTTTCGATTTTGTAAATATTTCGCTACACTTTGTTAGTGAAATACAACAAACTAAACTTGGGAGGGTATACCCGATTAAATGGCTTGATTGTTTTTTGTCAGCCGCTCAAATTAGGTAAATCAAAACTTAGCAGGCAGTATTATATATAACGCGCTAAATAATTGCAAATAATGGTTGCATAATTTTAAAATAATGGAGACAAAAAACCAAATTTAGTTATTTGCTTAATGTGGGTTGTAGTGTTTACAAATTGAACAAAAACAGTAGTTTTTATAACTCTTACAATAATACCCAAATTGAGATAATGGCTCAATCGGAATTATACCTAAGTAAAGCCGTTGTTCGCATAGCTCCAACCGCTCAACTTAGGTAAAAAACAAAACTAACAGTTTTTAGTTATTGAACAATTTGTTAAGGCTCTCTTTATCGTCGGAGTCGATATATTTAAGTACAAACTCGGTAGGTGCCATTCCAAAATAGTCTTTAAAGTTATTTGAGAAATACGATGGCGACGAGAACCCTACGTTATAAGCTACGTCGGCAATATTAACTTTGTTGTTAATTAACAGATAAGCAGCCTGTTTAAGCCTTATGGACCTAATAAGGTTACTTGGCGATATATTAATATTCTCTTTAAGTTTACGGTTAAGGTGTACACGGCTAAGCCCAACCTCGCGGCTAAGGTCGTCGACACTAAAGTCGGGGTTTTCGATATTTTTACGGATAGTGCTAATTACATTCGAAATAAGACGGGTATCGGGCGAGCTAATTTTCGCGTTATCAAAATCGGGTTTAATATCGGAGCGGAATTTATTGCGCATAGTTTCGCGAGTTACAATAACCTGTTTAATTGCACTTTTAAAAAGCCCCATGCTTACAGGTTTAATAAGGTAATGGTCGGCACCGGTTTCGGTAAGTAGTTGTTTGCTTTCGTCGTCGGGTTCGGCAGTTAAAATAATAACCGGAATATGGTTAGTGCCGGGGTTTTGCTTAATTTTATTGGTTAGCCATTTGCCGTCAAAATTTTCCATATTTAAGTCGGTAATAACCACGTCGGGTAATGTTGTCGAAATAGTTTTCCAGGCATCTAAAGCATTAGTAAAAGTTTCGACATTGTAAATTTCCGACAGCTCCATGTCGATATACTTGCAAAGGTCGGTGTCGTCGTCGATAAAAATAATGTTATACCGTGGTTTATGAAACGGTGTACCACTACCATCAAAAGCCCCGTAATTAGGCAATTCAATAAAGTCGGGTTCTTTTGGGGCTGTATTTTGTTGTACGGCGTTAAGTGTTCCGGTTTGTTTTTGGTTGTCTTTTACAAGTTCGTTTTCCGACAAATGCTCTGAACCTAAAGGTATTTGCAGAGTAAAAGCTACGCCATTAGTAGTATTTTTTGCATTAATGTTACCAAAGTGCAGTTGTACAACCATTTTAGCAATATGCAGGCCAACGCCTGAGCTGCTGCCCTGAATGTTATTATTACTTTGGTAAAAACGTTCGAATACCCGCTCGGTATCGATGTTGTTAATTTGACTGCCCGAGTTTTCGACAATAATTTCGACATAATCGGCAATATTTTGGCGTAATGTTAAAACCTGGTTGTTGGTTTTTACATTAATAATTATCATAATATTACCATTGTCGGGGGTATATTTAAAAGCGTTCGACAGTATGTTGTAAATAACCTTGTCAAAGTTGTCGCGGTCGATAAAAATATCGAGTGTGCTCAGGTTTGTAACCAACCTGAAATCGATATTGCGCATCATAGCCAACTGGTTAAACGACAGCATTATATCGTTAATAAAACTAATAAGGTCGGTTTTTTTGAACAAAAGTTTAAGTTGGTTATTGTCAATTTTGCGCATGTCCATAAGCTGGTTTAGCAGCCTTAAAATTCGTAACGAGTTACGGTACATAAGGTTAAAAAGTTCTTTTCGTTTTGGGTCGGGTTCGGCCTCGCGCAAAGTTTTAAGCGGCGAAAAAACTAATGTAAAAGGTGTACGTATTTCGTGGGTTAAATTTGTAAACATGCGTAGTTTGGTTTCTTTTTTTTCGAGCTCGTATTGCTCGGTAACACGTTGTTTACGCTGTTTAAGGTAGTTATAAAAAGCATAAGCCATTATACATAGTAATACCAAATACACAAAATATGCCCACCATGTTTTGTACCAGGGGGGTAAAATGTGTATGTTTATGCTATTATAAACGGCACTATTTTTATCGACAGACCCTTCGAAAAAAGCTTTAACAACAAACTGGTAATGCCCTTCGGGCAGGTTTGTATAGGTTGCCACGCTATTGTTTATATTAGTAATGGCCCAATCTTTGTCGAAACCTTTAAGCATGTATTGAAAAACAACTTTTTGTGGATTTGTGTATTCAAGAACAGTAAACCCTATTGAAAAAACATTTTGTTTATGTTTTAAGGTTATTTGGTTTGCCTGCGAAATATGCCTGTCGATAATATTTTTTTTGCCCAACAGCGCGTTGTAACTAACCTGGCGGTTAAGCACGATAAGGTTTGTAAAATTTATTTTCGACTCAAGCTTTTGTTCATAAATAATTTTGTCGGGGTAAAAAGTGCTTATGCCATTAATGCCGCCAAAATAGAGTTTACCGGTATTATCAATAAAACTTGACCTAACTCTAAACTCGTTGTCTTGTAAACCGTCGTACGAGTAAAAATTTTGAAACGTGTTTTTATTTTTGTTAAATTTTGATAACCCGTTGCTTGTACTAACCCACATGTTGTTATAACTATCGAGTTCAATAGCACAAATAACATTTGCCGGCAAACCGTTATTTTTTGTATAACTGTTAAGCGATGTGTCGGGACGGTTAAAAAAGTAAAGCCCGTTTGATGTTCCAATCCAAACCGAACCGTCGGGTAATGGCAATAAATCGTTAATGGCAATATTATTTAGCTTATCGGTAACGCTATTAGATATGTATTTTTGGTCAACCGTATTATAACAAACAAGCTGCCCGGTGTGGCCTATCCACAGGTTAAAATTGTTATCGATACAAAGTGAACTTATCCAGCCGGCCGGCGGATTGTTAGGCAGTTGCCTGAAAGTATTATTATTAACAGCCAATTCAATTACCCCGTTGCCTAAAGTACCAAAATAAATTATGTTGTTAACAGTGTCGTAAACTGAGCAGTTTACTTTTTGCAACAACTTGCTGTTGTTAAACTTTTTAAACCCGTTTTTGGTATTATATGTTGTAATACCACCCATGTATGTCGATATCCAAAGTGTTTGGTTTTTATCGTATGTTAACGATAAAACTGCATTATTGTGTAAAGGCGAATTATTAACAGTAAACTGCATTTTTTGCCCGTTGGGCAATACTTTAAAAAGCCCGCCACCGTCGGTACCTATCCATGTATTATTATCGATGTCTTTAACAATTGATGTTACACAGGCAATATTCGAGCTCATGGCAGCTTTTGAGGTAGTAAGTTTAATATATTCAAAATTGTTAACGTTGCCGGGTATTAACAATAAACCTTTTTGAAAAATACCTGCCCAAATATTACCCTGAACATCTTGTATCAGCGAGTGTACTTTACAGTTCTCAATGTCGATAGGTGCATACTGAAAATCGGGGTTGATAATTGATTCGGTAACGTTGTTAAAAATTTTAAGCCCGGCATCGTCGGTACCTACCCAAATTACTGAATTAGGTGTATTGCCTGTTTTAGCTGCCAGCAACGATGATACCCTGTAATTTGGGTTATTTGGGCCTTTTGGCTTACGCACTTTTTTTGTTTTGTTGTCGTAAATAAAAACACCATGGTTAAAAGTACCAATATATATATTATGATTAACAGGGTCCTGTGCAATAGCCGACACTTTAACCTGCCCCGACAAATCATAAAGCTGGTTGTCCCAAAATATTGGTTCAATTTCTTTTGTATTATAATTCAGCTTACAAAAAAAACCTTGCTCCGAGTGTAACCATAAATTATTACTGGCATCAAAATACATTACACCTAAATACTTGTTTTTAAAAACATTATTTATCCAGTTTGTAGTTGCGCTATCAATAATATGGTTATTTGTATTATATATTAATATACCAAACCCCGATATCGACACTAATACTTTTTCATTGTCGTTTGTCTCAATAATTGAAGTAACGTAAGGTTTGGCCGACAGTAAATCGAATTGTAAAGGTACATCGGTAAATATGTTGTTTTGGTGGTCGAATATTTGAAGCCCCGATGCAGAACCAACCCATGTACAAACTTTGCTATCGGTAAAAATTATTTTAACAATATTGTCGGCAATAGTGCCGGGTTTATTTTGCTCGTGCCTGTATAATGTAAAGCGGGTACCGTCAAAACTGCCGGCACCGCTTTCGGTTGCTAACCAAATATATCCATTTTTATCTTGCGATATTTTATGTATAAGACTGCTTGGTAAACCTTTATCGGAATTATAAAACAGAATTTTTTGACCAAAAGAGCATAATGCAAAACCGGCAAAAAAAACAATTAAAACAATATTTTTAATACTTACCTGCATATAGCTATTTTATGTTAATATGTATTGTACAATTATAACCAAACCAGTTATCCAATAATTTTAAACACATATGGTAAACAACTAATATATATAAAAACAAACAGTTTTTTACAAAAATATAGCACTAAATTATTCAAACATTAACCAATCAATATTAACCAAATTATTGCTATCGTTAACAATAACAATATTATTGATGCCTGGCAAAAAATTATCGATACCTGAACTGTAAACTTTCCAACTATCTGATTTTTCAATTTCGATTTTTGAAATTACCTTGCCATCGACACTGTTTAGTTTAACATACAAAACTGTACTGTTTATTGCACTTGCGTTAACCATAATTTTTCCGGGTTTTTTATTGCCAAAGTCAACAGTATTGTATTTAACCCAGGCACCTTTAGTGCCGAGAACAGTTTTCCACCCTAAAAAAGCATTTAGCGTGTCTAACAATTCAACTTTAGCCCCAATATTTGCTATAGAGCTATAACGGTCGGGGTGTATTTTGTTGTTTGCTTTTGTAATTCCAACGCCGCGCAAAGTTGGCTGTACTTTTTTAATTGTACCGTCGGGGTTAAAAAACAAACTGTCGACCCTAATAGACCTGTTTTTGTCGAATTTTGGTGAATAATCGTTATGATGGTAAAACATATACCATTGATTATTATACTCGATAATTGAGTGGTGGTTTGTCCAACAACCAACCGGCGACTCGTCCATAATAACGCCAGCCATTTTAAAAGGTCCCATAGGGTTATCGGCAATTGCATATTCAATGCGTTCGATACGGTTTTGTACATGCGGAAAAGTAAGATAATAAATACCATTACGTTCAAATACCCAAGGGCCTTCTTTTAAACCCTTAACGGGAAGATTTTCAATAATCATCGGTTCCGAGTCGAGTTCGAGCATGTTGCTTTTAAGTTTGGCAACGTAAATATTTCCCATCGACCAGTAAATATAAGCTTGTCCATCATTATCGACAAGCACGTTTGGGTCGATACCAAAAATACCTTTAATGCTGCTTTTTTGTGGCACATATGGTCCCTCTGGATTATCGGCAACAGCCACACCAATGCCAAACCCCCTGCGTCCATTTGTATCGACAACATTAGTATTTGCCGGAAAATAAAAATAGTATTTACCGTTGCGTTCAACGCAATCGGGAGCCCACATACTGTATGAATTTGAGTCGACCCAGGGTACATTGTACTGGCTTAATATCATTCCATGGTCGGTCCAGTTTACAAGGTTCTCCGACGAAAACGCGTGGTAATCTTCCATACAAAACCAATCGGGCCTAAGGTTTTTGCCTTGTGGCGCAGGTATATCGTGCGACGGAAAAACAAATACCTTTCCGTTAAAAACCCTTGCCGAGGGGTCGGCTGTAAACTGGTTGCCAATAAAGGGGTTTTGAGCCACAACATTGCCCACGCGGGCAAAAGTAAATAAACTCAAAACTAATGACAGAATAATTAATGACCTGTAATTTATCATTTTTGTAAGTATTAAATTATAAACAAATAAACCAAACTATGCAAATACACAATATTTATTGAACTATTAAAAGCCCGCCATTGCTTGGTATTTGAACATCAATAAGGTTGTTTTTATTAAGTTTTACCATTGTTATTTTACCATTTAGCTGTTGGTCGTCGCAATACATTTTAAGCTGCTGGCCAACGGCAAACATTGGTAGTTTAAGTTTAAGTTTTAAAACACCCTGCTGTGCATTAATACCTGCAATGTACCAATTATTTTGGTTACGCCGTGCAATAACAACATATTGCCCCGGATAGCCATCGATAAACATAATATCGTCCCAGGTTGTCGGCACGTTTTTCATAAACTCTATTGCCCATTCAGGGGCGTCGGTAAGGTTATTGGGTGCCAAAGCAAAATGCTGTACGCCACTTTGAAAAAGCACCGCTGTTGCCAGTGCAAAAACATCTGATGTTTGGCGTTTTGAACCTTTTCCTGTAATGTTATCGCTATTATAAAATTTGTTAAGCGCGCTGCCGCCAAAGTCCATACTACCAACAGTATTGCGTACAAAAGGGTGGATACAAGCATTAAAAGCCTCGTTATTGCAGCTTGCCTGTCCAAAGTGCAGGTTCTCGCTGGCCAAAACAGCCTCGCTTGCAGCATAGTTAGGGTACATGCGCTCCCAGCCACGTGGCAGAGTACAGCCATGGAAAATTACCATTAGCCCGTAATCGTTGGCATCGTACAAAATATCTTCGTAAAGTTTAAGGGTAACTTGTTTGTCGCCGCCAAAAAAATCGACTTTAATACCTTTAACGCCAATTTTTTTCATCCACGCCATTTCGGTACGCCGTGTAATAGTATTGTCCATAATACCTCGCGGGCCTTGTGGGGCATCATTCCAATATCCGTTCGAGTTGTACCACAAATAAAGCCCTACACCTTTAGTAGCACCATATTTGGCAAGTTCTTCAATTTTATCGTAGCCAATTTGGGTATCCCAAAGGGCATCAACCAAAACTGTTTGATAACCCATTTCGGCACTAAAATCGATATACTGTTTTTGTACATCGAACACTGTAGCACCGTCCATTTTCATTATCCAGCTCCACGAACCCTTAGTATATTGGTATTTTTGCGATGCAGGGTAAAGTTGCTCAACAACATCGAAAGCTATTGTGGTTTCGACAATTGGGGCGAGTGTTTGGCCAACAGTTATAGTGCGCCATGGAGTGTAACCTGGCAAGGCTATGCCGGGTTGGGCTGTACCATTGCCATTGTTTTCGCCCGGCATTGGATAACCAATTGTGTACAAACCATTATTATTACCTATTAAGCGGCTGCCACAATAACGGCTATCGACACCGGTTTCGGATATTAAAACCCAACCATTGTTGTTTACTTTAAACAAACACGGAAAAGTAAACCCGTTGTTATCGGGGCCATTTTGACCCATTTGGGCATCGGCGGTATAAGGAGTTTCGTAACTGGGCATTGTGCGGGCAAAGCCAACCATTGGTTTACTTTGCGGACAAAGAAAAGTTGTTGTACCCTGCGGTAAAACAAAGCCTGTATGTTCCGAATTAACAATACAACTTTTATGTTCGGCTTGCGCGTAAACTTTGTATTTAAATGCAATATTATTATTGCTTACATTAAAAATAACATCAATTGCCGGTTTGTTATCGATAGTAAAATTAAAAACAGCCTGGTTGGCAACATAATTAACCTTACTTTTTTTAATATTTGGCAACGAGTAATTGTTAGTAACAGTTTGCAAACTATAACCAGGTTGTAAAGTTAACCCGTTTGTAAAATTGCCAACATTAGTATTTAAGCCTAATGGCGATAATTCGATAAACGTAACATTATTGTATAAAACCGAATATTGTGGTATACCGTTATTATCGCTAACAAAAACTACAAGTAAACTGTCGGGGCTATAAACCGCTATTTTATTAGCAAAGGCCGATATATTTATAAACAATAAAACAAATACCGATAAAATTAATTTTTGCATAAAATTGTTTTTATTTTAAATTATGATTATACAAAATGTCGAGCATTTTTTGGCCGTACCTATTACCAAGCATGCGGTAACCTTGTGCTGTAAAGTGAAGGCCGTCGGGGGCACCGGGGCAACCTGCCGATGATACTACATGTGCATTTGGTATTACAGCCGGCAGCTCGGCAATAAAGCTGTTAAAACGGTAACATTTACCGTTAAACTCGCTGCTAAGCAACTCGCCGGCAAGCAGTGGCGTGTTAGACGCAAGGTTTAAGTCCGACACAAGGTTTTTGTATACATTATTAACCTTGGTTGTCCAAAGGGTATCGTTTGGGTTCGACTCGCCCTGGTGCATTATAATACCTTTAATAACGCCGTCGGCCTGGGCAAGTTTAGCAATTTGTACTAAACGTTGGTAAGGGTTGCCACCATAGTTTTTAATCCAGTTAATCATCCAGTGAGGAGCCGAATCGACATAAGTTTGATAGTTAATTTTATCGAAAAGCTCGATTTTACAACCGCCAACCGACACGTTAATAACCCCGATAATAATACTGTCGGGCAGGTTATTGGCTAAAGTGCGGCCAAAATAATCGGCAGGCGATATTCCGGCGTTACAATCGCAAATAGGCGGTGTTGCTGTGTACCATTTTCCCATTTGGCGGCTTTTGTCGGGGCAATCCATTGCAGCCATCATTTTAAACCGCGCGGGGGCAACCGAGTCGGTTGCTTGTGCTGGTGCTGCACCAGCCATGTTCGACTGACCAAAACATAAATAAATATGAAAGTTTGGGTTTTGCGACAATACATTTAAACATGGCATTAGCACAATTGCTAATAGTAGCGGTAATATTGTTTTTGTTTTCATTATTAATGTAATAGTTTAAGTGAAATTATATTAGTTTGTTATAAACAATAATGCTATTTAGTAATTTTCGATAGTTCGTTGGCTGCATTTGCCACAAAAATATAAGCAGCACCACCACCAATAACACATTCGTTTTCGCCCCATAAAAATGGCCAATCGTCTTTATTTTCCAAAAAATCGGGTTTTAGCAAAATTAAACCCGGTACTACCCCACCGGCAATAAAAGTAAAATCGGCGCGGTTGTTGCCATAAGCCACTTTTTTTGAGCGAGTGCCCACCGACAAAACAAATGACAGGTTTGAGTAAGGATGGCATCCAAAAATATAGTTTAAGCCGCGATAAACATAATTGGCATCAATAATATCGGGGAAATATTTGTGAGCCCAATAGTTAGTTATTGACCAATTAATTACAGCACTACTACCGCCCCAACCACCAGTTACAATTGGCACTCCATAAGGGTTTTCGGTTTCGGTTTTGGTAATAGTTTCTTTGTATTTTACAATATAGTTGCGTAATTTGTCTTTATATTCTTTATCGAAATAAGGTATAGCGGTTAATGCCAAACTAATGCCCGTGGTACTGTAATAAACCGAATTTGAGTTTCTATTATCAACAGGTTCTAACATTCGCCAAATTTGTTGTTTAAAACGGTCGGCATATGTTTTATCGTTAGTAGTAATAAACAACTGAAGTACCGCGTCTAAACCACTTCCGCGTCTAAATACTGCATTTTGGTTATTATTGTTATTTTTTTGGGCTGTTTCAAGGTCGGCCTCGTCGAGTAGTTTTTTTGCACAGGCTAAACTTTTGTCGGCAAGGGTGTTGTTAAAACCGCGTAAAGCCCTGCTTGCAGCAGCTAATGTAGCCGAAGTTTGGTAATCTAAAAAAGCATTACGGTCGGTAAAAGCCCAACGGTCGTCGGGGGTACCGCTGTATATTCCGTCGGTTTGGTAAGGTTTAAGCCGGGGGTTGAACAAAAAGTTATCGGTTTCGGTAACAGCATCGCCAAGGTGGTGGTACTGGTGTAAGTTTGGGACAACAATACCGCGAACCGGGTGCCCAATATTTTCAACTTGAGCTACAAGGTTAAGAGTACCATGTTCAATTTGTTGTAAAATGTCGGGTTTACCGTCGGGGCGGTGAATATCGACAAATCTTGTTGACTGGTCGATAAATGTTTGGTCACGATCAACTTTAAATTGCTCCCAGGCGGCAACAAAACTCGACACAACACTATTGTGCGAGCCTGTTTGGATATCGAAATCGCCGGCATCGAACCAACCGCCAACAGCCATATTTGGTATGCGTTCGAGTGGTTTGTATTTGGTGCCGGTTGTTGGGCCTTGTTTGTACCCGTCAAAATGTTCAAAGTTTACCGGAGCCTGCAGGCAATCGTCGAGATAAGGAGCGCCATGCCAAACCCTGTATGCCTCGTTAACCTGCATGTGGTCCATTTGTACCGGAAACCATACATCGAGCGTGGGTTGCCATATATTGCTGTAAACATTAGTATCGATAATAAAAGTGTTTGTTTTGTAGTTGCCATATTTAATAAAATAAACGCCCGGCGTGTTAACACCAGTAAAGTCGAATTTTGCATAATTATAGCGCAGGTATTTGCCCCAAACATTAACATTGCCGGTAAATTTTTCGACAAATTTACCATCGGTGCCAACCATAAAAAGCGATGCTGTTTTTAATGGTACATCGTTGGCATCTAACTCAATAACAGCAACTTTTTGTTGCTTAGGAATGTAACCAGCTTGCGAAAAACCAATTACCGGTTCGCGTTTCCAATTTTGAATTGCCGACGGTTTTAAGTTCCAGGTAAGCACTTTACCGGTTTTATTGGCAGGCAGTAAACTGCGCACAATGAACCAGCCGTTTTGGGCAAGGTTACGCCCGTCGAAAAGCATAATTTGCGCATCAACGGCTTCAATTGTAACCATGCGTTGTTCGTCGTCGGGAGCCATAACAATTGTTTTGCCTGTTGCAAGTGGTTTAGGTATAATAAAATTGTTTAACCCGCGGTCGTCGAAAGTGGTGTGGCCTGCAAACTGTTTAATTTTGTTGCTTACGGGTTCAATAAATGTGTTACCAGCAGGGTATCGCGGAAAAACAGATGGCGAACCATCGACAATGTATGATTTTTCGAAGTAAGCCGATGGTAAAAACTCCATGTTAAAACCGGCATGGCCAACAAGCTTTTCGGGTAACGGGTTGTCAAAATAAACATTTATTTCGAATCCATTATTTTTTGAAGAAACAACAACACGCGAGTCGAAATTAAACTCCTGGTATCGTAATATAACCTCGATAGTGTGTGCTGTAGTGTCGATTTTTCGGCTAACCACCATTGGCACAAGGTCCCATTGTTCGGGGGTGTGTTGTAAGCGAACTGCCCCGCCGGTTGCAGTGCGCACCCCATGGTGTATAAGCTCGATACCGGCAGTTTTTTCGTCGAAAAACATACCATTATACTCGTTGCTAAAAACTAAAAGGTTAACACCAGTAGTTTCGAAATACCCTAAATTGTTAAGTACAATATTTTGTGCCGGCAACTTATTGGGCATAAACAATAAACATGTACTAACAAATAAAAATGCAAATAAAATGTTTTTTGAAAACTTAAATTTCAACAGCAAACAATGTGCTTTTTTTGTTAAATTAATCATAAATATAAATTAAAGTTTTAGTTTTAGTTTGTTAACCAAATTGAGCTAATGGCTCAATCGATTTAGATTTTGTAAGTATTTCACAACACTTCGTTAGTGAAACACAACAAACTCTACATAGGGGTTATACCTAAGTAAAGCGTTTATTTGCT
>CAZJCR010000049.1:7145-19328 GCA_964544385.1 uncultured Bacteroidales bacterium | reverse complement strand
TGGCCATTTCAAATTTGCCATACTTTGACGAGTTAGCACCGGTAAAGGCACCTTTCTCGTATCCAAATAGTTCACTTTCGATAAGTGTTTCGGGAATTGCAGCACAATTCACTTTAACGTAAATGCTGTTTTTTCTTTCGCTAAGCTGATGGATTGCATTGGCAAATAGCTCTTTACCAGTACCTGTTTCGCCGGTAATCAGAACTGTAGAATCGGATTTGGCAACTTTTGAAATTAGTAACAATGCATTTTTAAGGGCTTTACTTGTACCTAATATTTCGGAGAAACTATGATTGGTTGAAACTTCATTCTTCAGTTGGATATTTTCTTCGTAAAGTTGGTTTTTAAGTTTTTCAATTTCGATATAGGCATCGTTGAGTACTTTGTTTTTCTCAATCAGGTTATTTAGTAATTCAACGCGTTGTTTCTTTAAATCATACATAAAAAACGCCGAGTCAATTGTTTGCCTCAAATCATTAATATCGGCAGGTTTTAAAAGGAAACGATATATTCCTCTCTGGTTTATTGCTTCAAGCATTATATCCTTATCGTCGAAAGCTGTTAAAAGAATAATAATGGTTTCGGGGTAGTTTTCGTTAATTTTTTTTGACAGTTCCAACCCCGACATTCCGGGCATTCTTTGGTCCGAGATTAAAACTCCATAATTAAAGTTTTCCATCATTTTTAAAGCGGTTATTGCATTTTCTGCAATATCAACCTGAACCCATTTTTTTAGCAGCGCTTGAATGGTTATCAGGTTGTTTAGTTCATCGTCAACATACAACAACTTTTTCATGATTCAAGTATTTGCGGCAATGTAATAACAAATTCAGTTCCTTTATCGGGTTCCGAGTAACAATTAATTGTGCCATTATGCCCTTGAATAATTTTCTTTGTTATCGATAGTCCTAACCCGGTACCTTTTCCCGGGTCTTTAGTTGTAAAGAACGGATCGAATATTTTTTTCAGGTTTTCGGGTTGTATCCCAATCCCTGTATCTTTTATCGATATTTTTATTGTTTGCCCGGCTACCGTTGTTTTAATTATTATTATTCCCTTATCATCTTTAATGGCATGAATTGCATTAATAATAATATTTAAGAATACCTGATGTAATTCGCCCTCTTTTGCAATAATTAGCAGGGGTGTATTGGTATATTGCTTAATTATTTCAATTCGTTTTTTGTGCTGATTATAAAGCATTAACAAAGCATTATCAATAATTTCGTGTACATTGCATTTTGCGGGTGTCGATTCGTCATTTCGACTATACTTGTTTAAACTTTTAACAATTCCTGTAATTCTTTGTATGCCTGTATTTATTGCTTCGAACAAAGGTTTAAGAGTTTCCATTTTTTCGGGTGAATTATCAACCAAAAAATTTTCGATAGCTATTGTTCCGTTATAAATGTAGTTAATTGGGTTGTTTATTTCGTGGGCAACCCCGGCAGTTAAAATACCAAGCGATGCCATTTTCTCGGTTTGGATAAGCTGTTCCTGTGTTTCCTTCAGCTTTTCGAGGGTAGCTTGCAGGTGTTCGCGTTGTACCGATAGTTCTTCGTTTGTCGATCGAAGCTCTTCGTTAGATGCCTCTAATTCTTCGGTTCGTTCTTTAACTAAAAATTCTAACTGTTCATTGTATTTTTTCAGTTCGTTTTCAAGATGTTTTCTTTCAGTAATATCCACTGTCGAAAGTAGAATTGATTTAGTATTGTTTACTTCAACAATACTTCCAAAAACTAGAATAATCAAATGTTGGCCATCAGTATTTTTTAAATGTGTTTCATAACCATAAATATACCCTTTTGAGTATAATTCGCTAATAACAAAAGCCTTATCGGTTGGGTCAATTTCAATACCTAACTCTTCGGGGGTTTTGCCTATTATTTCACCAATATCATAGTTTATATGATTAGCAAAAGCTGTATTAACCATTACATATTTTCCTTGGTAATCGATAAGTGTAATTGAGCTCGGGTTAGAATCGATTAACGTTTTAAACAATTTTTGGTTTTGCTCAAGTTCAAGTTCTGCTTTACGCCTGGCCGATATATCAATCGATGTTTGAAGTATTCCTTTTTGACCATTAAAAGTTACAATTTGTGCCGAGAAAAGCATAAAGAATTCTTCTCCCTTATGGTTAATTACATAAGTTTCGAAATTTTTTATGGTTCCTTTTTCCTGAAAATGTTCCAGCACTATCTTTTCATCGTTAAAATTGGTTTTTATTCCAATTTCTTTAGCAGTTTTACCAATTATATAGTCGATAGGTTGGGCAGCGTATTTTGAAAAAATAGTGTTGGCCAATATTAATTTACCCTGCAAATTGCTTAATGTTATTGAAATTGGTGATGATTCGATAAGTGTTTTAAACAACTCATTGCTTTGCCTTAACTCATTTTTAACTTTTTTTATCTGTGTTAAATCAATAATTACGCCCCTAAAACCAACAGGTTTTTCATTTTCAATAATGGGCCTCGAAAATATTTGCATTGGAAAAGTACTGCCATCTTTGCGTTTTCCCATATATTGGCTTCCATGGGTTATGTCGCCTTTCAATAATTTGCCAATATTTTTCTTCACATTTTCATGATCCTCAGGAGCAATGGTATCCAAAACATTAAGCCCAAGGGTAATGTCATCGGGCTTATAGCCAAACATATTGGTACCCGCTTGATTAATATAGGTAATTTTACCTGCCAAATTTGCTTCATATACTGTCTGTGGCAAAAGGAGCAAAGTTTCTTTGAGTTTACTTTCGCTGGCAATCAATGCCTCTTCGGCTTTTATTTTCGCGGTTTCGTTGGTGATAAGCGATAGCAAAACTTTTTCACCTTTAAGCGAAATGATTTCAGCCGACCATTTTGCGATTATTTTATTGCCCGATTTTGTTATAAAATTTACTTGCTCATTTTTCAGAAACCCTTCTGTTTTAAGTTTTTCGATGAGGTTTTCGCGGTCTTCATTCTTTTCAAATAATCCAAGTTCCTTTGTTGTTTTTCCTACTTGCTCATTGTAGGTATATCCCAGCATTTCAACCCACTTATCGTTAGTATCTATAATTTTACCGGTTTCAATATCCGAAATAACAAGCGGGGCAGGGCTCGATTTGAATGAGACCGAGAATCGTTCTTCGCTTTCTTTCAATTCGGCTTCGGCTTTTAACTTTTCGGTTTCGTCGCTACACAGCGATAGCATTACTTTTTTACCGTTTAAAGTAATAATCTCTACCGACCACCGTACATTAATTGGCACACCTGATTTGGTTTTTACCTTTACAATTTCATTCTTAAAGAACCCTTTTTCGTTTAGTTTATTTACAATATTCAGTCTGTCATTGTTATCGAACCAGTAGTTTAAGTCTTGCGATGTTCGCCCAATATGCTCATCACGTGAGTATCCAATTAATTGGACCCATTTATTATTTACATCAATAAAAAGCCCTGTTTCAATTTCTGAAATTGCCATTGGAGCAGGGTTCGATTTGAATGCGGTGGAAAACCGTTCTTCGCTTTCACTAATAATTTCTTGGGCTTTTATCTCATCAGACAAATCAATTGCAATACCTCTAAGGCCTATAGGGTTGCCATTTTTATGAATTATTATTGAATAAACCTGAATTGGAAATGTTGATTTATCCTTTTTTAGTGCGGTATATCTAAAAGTATTAATTTCACCTTTCAAATTCTTTTCAATATTTTGTAAAAGTGTTTCTTTTTCAATAATAAAGTCAGTTACAAGTGTATTTTCGTTAATATCGTTGGGCGAATATCCCAATTTATTTAACCCAATTTTATTTATATAATTTACTTTACCATTCCATTCTATCTCAAAAATAATTTGGGGCAATGTTTCAGTAATTTCCCTGTATTTTTTTTCACTTTCAATTAGCGACTCCTCTGTTTCAATGCGCTTTTGCAGGTCGTGTTGAGCCTGTTCAATTGCGTTGGTATATACTTTGTTTAAATAAAAACCAACAAACCCAAAAAAGGCAATTGCAACTGAATTGTCGATAATATAATCCCAAAAATCGACATGTGTAAGGTTTAGTTTGTCTTTAATAAATATGGTATATATTATTACAATAACAATATTTACAGCTGTTGCAAACAAAATAATATAGTTTCGTTTATTAATTATTAGTGGTAGTATCGATAATGCCATAAAAACATAAGCAATTGTATTTAGCCTTGCAATAACCGTATTGTCATGAAAAATCATAATAAACCAGACGGCCGATATAATTGTAACCGGTATTAATACCGACGAGGCTTTGTAGTATCCCTTAATAAGTAAAAACAAGTAGAATACAAACAACATGAATACAATTATTAGCGGAAGCAGATTAGTGTAATGGGCGGGGTTTTGAGTATTACTTAGTGGAGTAAAGTATAGCCTTAATGATATTAGTAGCAATAGCGTAATAATTAACGCAATGCATAGGTAGAACAAAAATTTTACTCTTTGCCGGGTTACAAAGTTAGCTTTTGAGTACCCTTTGAGCAAATTTGGAATATTACTAACTTTATTCATACTAAATGTTTTTTAAGTAAGTATTTTTCACAATATTAAGTGTAATAATAGTAACGGTTTGATAGTTTAAAAACCATCAAACCGTTATAAAGTTTAAGCAGGCTAACGCATTATGTAAACTGCTGATTTGTTATTTTTTATACCATTGTGGCACTATAACTGTATTTGTTATGGTTTTTTAATTAAATTTAGTTTTACCGAAAGCCCAAAATATAAATTATCCTGACGGTATTGAATTCCTGTATTGTTTAAATCAATTGTTTTCGAATACATAAATTGAAACTTTATTTTATCAAACCCAACACGCATTTGAAATCCAGGCTCAAGCGATAATAGTGAAGCTATATGCCTGTCATAAAAATACTTATCATATTTATCTAATTCAGTTCTGTCGCCTAAAGTCAGGCTTTTATTTATATCAAAATATCTATTATTGTTTAATCGCGAAAAAACAGTAAAGTCGAAATATTTATTATAACGAAATGATAAATCAGGTTGGATATAAATGTTAAGCTTTTTGGCATTAAATGAAAATTTATAATCGTTCATCAAATCCTGACTATTTGAATAGTTTGAAATGCCATTACCAATGCCTGACACAATTTCATAACTGAGATAACTGCCCAAATTTTTATAAAAAGTAAACCCTAAATCAAATTCTTTATGTTTATCGGTTTGAATATATGCACCACTGTTTTCTTTTGTTAAAGCCGTTTGATTAACAGCTCCGCCATTATTATTCCTAAAGTATCCGGTTGTATATATCGAAAAATGATTAGTTAATGTATACCCTAACTGATAATAATCAAACGAAAAATTAGCAGTAAGTTTACCTTTCTCTATATTTACGGGTACATATTGCGGAGAGGCAACATATTGATATCCGGTGCATCCGAATAATAGAAAACAAAACACAAAAATACAGTTTTTCATACGTGAATAATTTTATGGTTAAAGTAGAATTGATTGCCCCGGTTTATTGGGTAAACACTCAAGTTGTTTTTTATAATTGTTTGTGTACGCATTTTACATATTTATTTTTAGTATAATTTTAATTTAACAATTTGTGGTTGTTTTTTAGGTTGCAACTAACAACAACCACAAGCTTAGCAGGTATTTATAAATGTTTTTTATATTGATAACGAGCTATTATTTTTTTTGCTGAAATGTAATATATATTATTTTAGTACAAAAATAAAATTATAGGCAATTATTACTTTTACACATTATTACCTAAGTTGAGCGGTTGGAGCTAAGCGAACAAACGCTTTACTTAGGTATAATCCCGATGTAGAGTTTGTTGTGTTTAACTAACCAAGTGTAGTGAAATACTTACAAAATATAAATCGATTGAGCGAATCGCTCAATTTGGGTATTAATTGCGAGTTGGCTCAAAATGCCCGCAATTTACTGCATTACATATACTCAACGTTGGGCAACATTTTCAGCATAAACCGAGCCTATTAGTTTATATCGATAAAATTGAGTGAAAGGCGATAAGTTGAGTAAAAAAATATTAGATTTGATAAAAATATAAACATTTAATAATCAATAAAACTTGCGTTATTTTAATTCAAATAAAATTCAGTGCTAACAGTTAAAATTAGATAAATTTATTTTTTACATATTATGAACATTATTTAAACAACGAAAAATTTTATGCTATGAGACGATTAACAAATTATTTTTTATCATTTTTAATTACAGCCGCATTTTGTTTAACAAGTTGTAACCTAAAAACAATCAATAATGCGGAGCCAGTTGTTAGTACCACTACTGGTGATGTACAAGGTAGTATTAATGATAGTGTATTTGCTTTTAAGGGTATACCTTATGCCAAGGCCGAAAGATTTATGCCTCCGCAGTGCCCCGATGCATGGGACGGGGTGCTTGAATGTAATGAATTTGGGCCGGTAGCCAGGCAAATAGTACCATGGTATCCCGATTCAGTTCAAAATGAAAAAGAACTCTTTAGTTTAAATGTTTGGACACAAGGGATTAATGATGACAAAAAACGTTCGGTAATGCTTTGGTTGCATGGTGGCGGTTTTCATACTGGTGCCAGTAACGATCCAATGACCTATGGTGAATCGTTGGCCAAAAAAGGTGATGTGGTTTTTGTATCGGTAAATCACAGGTTGAATATTCTTGGTTTTCTCGATTTGTCGGCATGTGGCGAAAAATATGCTCAATCGGCTAATGTAGGTATGCTCGACATTGTGAAAGCTCTTGAGTGGATACAAAATAATATCGAAAAGTTTGGAGGCAATCCATCTGATGTAACCATTGTTGGCGAATCGGGTGGTGGCGGAAAAGTTGGCACCCTTATGTGTATGCCGGCTGCAAAAGGAAAGTTTCATAAGGCAATTATTCAAAGTGGAACCCTTATAAATACTATGAATAAAGAGAAATCGCAGGAACTGGGTTTAGCTGTTCTTGCAAATTTAGGGCTTACACCCAACGATGTTGAAAAATTAGATACAATTGATTACCATGTTTTGGTGAAAGCAGGGAACGATGCAATAGCAAAAATATCGGGGCCACGCAGGCCAGGGTCTCCAAATATGTTTGGCTTTGCACCTTCGGCCGATGGTGTTGTTTTACTCCAGCAACCATTCAGTCCCGGATTTGCTGATATTTCGCATGAAATTCCCCTTATGATAGGTTCCACGCTAAACGAGTTGATGCCCACGTTTTATGGCGAAAAAAACCTGACTTTGGACGAGGCTAAAAAACGCCTTGAAAACGAATATGGTAAAAATACCGACAAATACATTGAGCTTTTTGCCAAAGCATATCCCGATTATACACCACAGGACCTTTTGTCAATAGATAAAGTGTTCAGGCCTTATACTATACGCACCGCCGATGCAAGGGCTTTAGAGTCGAGTGCCCCATTGTATGTTTATTTTTTAGCATGGAAAAGTGGTGTCGACAATGCATCGAAAGGTTCTTTTCACGGGTTGGACATACCTTTGGCATTTAATACGGTTGACCTTAGAGCCGATTGGACAGGAAACACTGAAGAGGCATGGAAAATGGCCGACAAAATGAGTTCGGCATGGATAAACTTTATTAAAAAAGGTAATCCTAATGTTGAGGGTAAGCTGCCGGCATGGAACCAATATACTTCAGAAAATGGTACAACAATGTATTTTGATACTGAATGTAGAATTGTAAATAACCACGACAGGGAGTTGATGAATTTAGTTAAACCTATTGAATAGTACCTAAATTGAGCTATTCGCTCAATTTTAGGTTTTAGTAATATTTTTAACTATGTAATTTGCATAAATTACAACAAAGCCATTAAAATACTTTTAAAATTTTAATGGCTTTGCTTTTTTATATTGTATAATTTTTTGTATTTATAATACTTAATATTATTATTAATATTTTGTTTATTGTAAATTCAAATACTGTTAATTTATTACTATAACCGTTGGGCATAAGTGTTATAATTTGATGCATTTATATGTAAATATAACCTAAGTTGAGCGATTGGAATAAAGCAAACAACCGCTTTACTTAGTTATAACACCCATGTAGTTTGTTGTGTTTCACTAACTAAGTGTAGTGAAATACTTACAAAATCTAAATCGATTGAGCGATTAGCTCAATTTAAATATCATCTAAAACTATTACTTGAATTAACTTGAGTATACAAACAATTTAATTATTACATGCATTGTAAATCGATTAAAAGGAAGTAAATCAGTATTTTAATTGAATGTTTCAAATAATTTTTAATCAGGGTTATCCCAACTAAATTATTTAGTTTTACCTAATTGAGTCTTTTAGTGATTAATTAGTTTAACAGTTCAACTTGGGTGTTAATTATTTTATCAAAGCATTAAATATGTATTATTGTTAAAAACGATTTAGTATTTTTCAACACGGGTTTTAAATCTATTTGTAATTTTATTGTTAAAAACAAAAATATTGTTTTGTTCAAAAGGTAAGTAATATAAATACATGCAAAATTGCTTTCACAAGTTTATTCTACCCTGTATTGTGTAATATTTACATAGTAATTATGTTTAAAAAAAACTAACCGTTTTACCTGTTTTTTAACAGCCGGCCAATAAGCAAAAATTTGATATTTTAGTTTGAACAATTTTACATTCTATATGTAAATGTTAAAATCGGGCTTTTAAAAAACATCGAAAGCATAAGGGGATTGATAAAATAAACTATGGAGCTTTTAAGTAAAATTATTTATCTAATATTATTTGTTGTAGTTACGTGCAATTTGCATGGGCAAAACGGCATAATAGGCAGTGGTTTTGGCACAAACGATTGGTCGACAACTAATTGTTGGTCCGACGGTGCTAATGGAACACGTATTTTTACTGCAACTGCCAATGGTACAGGAAACCAATATTTTAGGTTGGTTACCTGTTGGGATGGAGCTTACAACCAATGGGGACCTGCAAGTACAACTGTCGATTACCAGGTAAATATTAATTCCGTGGTAATTTCATCGGAAGTTATTCAAAACAATATGAGTAAGGCATATTATATAAACGTAACAAACACTTTACATAATTATATATTTAAGTCGCGGGGCGGAGGTAAACCGCCTTTAGAACCATCTTTTGTGGTGTTTTGCGTGCAGGGCAATATTGCAACTATAAACAGTGTGTCGTGCCCAAGCGCGGTTATTCCGGGCTCAACAGTTGAAATTACAGCTGTTTTAAACACAAGTTTGAGTACAGGGCAAGGTGTTTATTTGCGTTATACAACCGATAATTGGTCAAGTTCAACAATTGTCGAAATGAATGGGAGTGATTTTACTTTCACCGCCAATATCCCTTCGGCAGCAAATGTTAAAGATCAGGTTGTTAAATATTATGTATTCACATCGGGTAATGAATTGTCAATATCACACAATGATGTTGATTTTTTTACAATAAACAATAATAATAATTCGGGGAGCAATTATCAGTATACACCACGTGCCATTGAATGGGTAAGTTTACATGCCCCCTCGGGCGGAACAATGATGCCCGGTGGCGATTTTAATATATATTCAATGGTTTATATTAATGGTATTACCGATCAAAATCCCGAATCGGTTGACATTGATGCATGGATTGGTTATAATACAACCAATACTGACCCTGCAACATGGGACGAAAGTGTATGGAAAACTGCTGGTTTCAATGTAAAATCGGGGAACAACCACGAGTATATTAATAATGCTAAAGATGCAGGTTTAACAGCTGGCACATATTATTATGCATCAAGATTTAAATATGGTAATAGTTCATATTATTATGGTGGATATAATTCAATTGATGGTAATTTTTGGGATGGAGTTGACTATGTTTCGGGAGTATTAAGGTTTGGAAAAAACTCGACATTAACCGGAAATTGGGAAGACAATTCGTCGTGGGACGGTGGTGTTCCTTTACCAGGCGAGCATGTTTTTATAAAAAATGGAAATATAATTACTATTAATACAAATGTTTCGGTAAATTCAGTTACAATTGAAAATGGTGGCACTTTGGTTATGAATGGAGCCGTATCGTTAACAATAGAGGAGAACGGGACATGGACAAACAATGGCTCTTTTAATGCCGGTAATGGGGCAATAATATTACAAACAAAAGTTTCAACCGGTGGCACTTCGTTAACCGAATTCAATAACATAACGGTTTCGGGTATCGATGTCAGTTTTAATAATTCGGTTTCGGTTATAAATGGAGTTCTTAATATTACAACAGGCAGTGTGTTAAATGCACCCCGGTTTAACCCGGGTTCAACTTTAAAGTATTCGCAAGGCGGTACTTATACACGCGTAACCGAGTGGAACAACCCATGGCATGTGGTTGTTGCAAATAACACCATATTAGATTTAAACATAACCCATTTTGGAGGTGATATTACTGTACTTGGTAATCTTACGGTTGAGAATGGTTCGACAGTAGATATGAATAACTACGTTAATTATTTAATTATTAATGGAGCTTTAAACCTTTATGGCAACATTGTTTTATCGTCGGAGGCTGGCGGCGACTTAATGATTAAAGGTAATTTAGATATAGCCGCGGGCAGCTCGTTTAATTTTAACAGCAGGGCTGTATTTTTTGTAGGCACCTTGGAACAGCAAATTATCGACGGCGCGGGGGTTATTTTCCCATATATTATAGTCGACAACTTGGCAGGGGTTACAGCTAACAATAACTTAACAGTTAGTAACAAGCTTACCCTGTCAAATGGTTTGTTAAATATGCAGTTAAACACCCTTACCATTGGATTTGACGATACAAATACTGGTGAAATTGAAGCAACTTCAGGCAGTGTTACTGGCAGGTTGAGGCGTTGGTTTGGGGCGTCAACCAACAGTACCGACGTTTCGGCAATATTCCCGGTATCGTTAGATGGTTACCGCCGAAAAGTGGGAGTATATTTTACCGTTGCACCAACTACAGGAGGCACAATTGAAGCCGAAATATTTGACAAAACCAATATGCCGGTTGATATTAGTGATGATTACAACAAAGGTTTATCTATTTTAAACTGCGATGGTGTTGAGGTTGACAATATTTACGAAAATTGTATCTGGAAACTTACTAACAACGGAATAACGGGTGGCGAATATACAGTAAAGTTTAACACTCATGGTATTAATGTAATTGAAACACCAGCAAACCTGCGCATGGTTAAAAAAAATAGTGTCGCCGATGATTGGATATATCAGGGAACGGCCTCGGTTAATACGGTAAATGCTGATACTTATGAGTATTGGGTGCAGCAAGCAGGCTTAACAACTTTTTCGTATTTTGCATTAGGGGGCTTTTTTTCGGAAAATCCACTTCCAATTGAATTGCTGAATTTTGAGGGTAAACAACTATCAAATAATGTTATACTTGAATGGCAAACCGCATCTGAAACCAATAATCATTATTTTAAAATTTTAAGAGCTAATGAATCGTTACAATTTAACTCTATTGGTACTATTATGGCTGTTGGTAATTCTTCGTTAAACAAAAATTACTCTTTTATCGACAGTTATCCGTTTGAACCTTACAACTATTACAAATTAAGGCAGTTTGATATCGATGGGGCTTACTCTGATAGCCCAATAATTCATGTTGGTTTTAAACCCGATAAAATTATAGTTACAAAAGTTAATGAAATAATTAAAATCAATTTTCCTTTTCGCGCCCAACAAGTGGTTTATTATCAAATATTTAATATCGATGGTATGGTTACACAAAAAGGCACGTTAATGGTAAAACCCGATAAATTAGTTGAAATACAATTGGGTTCATATACCGATAAAATTTTTTTTATATCACTTTCGGGTAATTTTAATCCTGTTACTTTCAAAATTTACAATAATTAATCAACAATATTTACTAAAAATATAAATTATGAAACACGAATGTAAAGAGCCTAACTCAAAGTCTGATTTACCGTACGAGACTTTCTCATATTCATCGGCTCAATCAGTAAGATTTTTTAAAGCCAGTTTTAAATCGATTAAACTGAACATATTTCAATGGCTTAGAAACAGTGGTTATATTTTGAATTTTACGTTTCTATTAATCAGTTTATTAGTATTAACCATTAATACAAATGCTCAGAATTTTGGCTTACGCGACGACGAGGGCGTAAACCTGCCAACGCTAACATATTGGT
>CAZJCR010000049.1:0-7045 GCA_964544385.1 uncultured Bacteroidales bacterium | reverse complement strand
TTAAAGTACTGTTTTCGATAACCGGCACCGGAGTAGCCGGTACCACCGACAACGGACCGTTTGTTGCCAGTTTCGAGATAGCAGCAGCCGGAACAGCAGCCGAAATAACATCGTTTGTATTAGCCGAACAAACCGGCGCGGCAGTTATTAACAGTAGCGAATCGACAGTAAATATCGAAGTTGCTTACCAAACCGACTTAACCAGCCTTGTACCAACCATTGGAGTGTCGACAGGTGCAACAATAAACCCGTTGAGCGGTGTTGCCCAAAACTTTACCAGCCCGGTTGAATACACGGTAACCGCCGAAGACAACGTAACCACCAAAGTATGGACAGTAACAGTAACCGAGGCCGGGCCACCGCCTGCAAATTTTGGCTTACGCGACGACGAGGGCGTAAACCTGCCAACGCTAACATATTGGTTTACAGGTGCGGCAACCGATATAACCGAAAAAGGTTCGCAATTTGAGCAAAGGGATATGGGCGTAGTTGAGTCGGTATTTATAAAAGGTGCAAACATACAAATATGGAAAACCGGCGAAGGCAATGTTACCGGGGCACAATTTAAATACAAAGTATGGAATAACATCGACACCGAACCCGAAACCTACACAGTAACCGACGTTACCTGGACATCGGAATATGTTGACGGCGATTTTACAAACCAAACATGGTCGGGCTTTGGCGACGAAATATCAGTAACCGACGGCTTGACCCCGGGGACTTACAACCTTAAAGTACTGTTTTCGATAACCGGCACCGGAGTAGCCGGTACCACCGACAACGGGCCGTTTGTTGCCAGTTTCGAGATAGCTCAACAAAGTAGTGAAGCCGAAATACTATCGTTTAATATCGATAACCAAATTGGACAAACCATTATTGATAGTGAAAATGCCACTGTAAATGTACAAATGCTTATTGGTACAAACGTATCAGCATTACAACCAACAATTGCCGTATCGGCCGGAGCTGCTATAACTCCTGAAAGTGGAGCTGCACAAGATTTTACCAATAGCGTAACATACACTGTTACAGCCGAAAACCAACAAACAAAGGTTTGGGTTGCTACCGTTCAGCTTGTTGAACAACCTGTATATTATAGTGTTAGTTTTAATGTTGATATGACCCAGGCTATAAACGATGGATACTTTAATCCGGCTACCGATTTTGTTGATATTGGAGCCGACTATAATAATTGGGCAGGTAATGGCGCAATGTCAGCAATCGATAATAATATTTATACCCAGACAACGGAGCAGGTTTTTGAAGCAGGCGATGAGTTGCTGTTTAAATTCCGTATTAATGGTAATTGGCAAACTACTGAACTTTTAGACCAGGATAATAGAAAATACATAGTTGTAGCTGGTGATAATTCTTATTCGGCAATTTATAATCAACCTGGTACAACCGAACCAACCTTGGTTTTTGCTAATTTGCAATATCCCGATTCAGCCAGTATAGCATTAGGTCAAACAGTTGAAGTTTATGCTCAGGTTGAAGTTTTAAATACCGATATTAATCCCGAAACTGGCTATCAAAATTTGGTGGTTTGGATTGGATTAAATAACGAAGATACTAATCCAAACACTTGGACAAACTGGCAGCAAGCTATTTACAACGGGGTTTCGGATATTACCGGAAAACACGAGTATAAGCTTGCAATTGGACAAAACCTTGAACAAATAGGTACATATTATTACGCCAGCCGTTTCAAACTTAGCACTAACGAATTTATGTTTGGTGGCTTTAGCAGTTCGGGTGGTGGTTTTTGGAACGGTATTGAAAATAAATCGGGCGTACTATCTGTTACAAAACCAATTGAATATTACCCTGTTACTTTTGATGTAACAAATAATAATACAGATGTTACATTAGTAAAAATAAAGGGGACATTTAATGATTGGACGCACGTTGATATGGAGAACACATCGGGGAATGTATGGAAAAAAACTTTCAACATACCATCGGGAAACTACGAGTGGGGAGTGTCCGATCAAGATTCGAGTTGGCTTTTACAAGGTTCTAACCTTGCTTTTACAGTTGCCCATGATGGTACTGTCTCCGGAACTTTATCGTATACAATACCATCTAACACACCGGGTTCGGTATTGGCAATGGAGCGTTGGATATCATATATTGCCCGAACAAATGAAAGTTATGCAACTGGCGCAGCTTTTAATGGCTCAAGCCTTGGAGTGTTTAACGAAACATCGGCTCTTGTTTTGAATGGCGGGAAAACAAAAACCATTAAATCGGGCAACTATAATGTTACCGGGGCATCAATGTACTACAGGTTCTATAATAGTTCTCAAACACCTGGCGATTTTGCGCACATTGATTTGCCATGGAAAGAAAACCTTGAAGATGCTAACCAACAAATATGGGAGAATGTAGCTCAAACAGTTAATGTTACACAAGGTTTGACAAATGGTAACTATTTGCTTGAAACATATTTTGAATTACATTATAAAATTGGCGACGAAACAACAATTTTATCGATTACCGATAATAATGCAGGAGCAAACTATAAAGCCGGTTTTGTATTCGAATCGAATGTTTCGATTAACGACAACGCAAACGAGCTTGCAAAAATTAAATTTTATCCAAACCCGGCTGTCGAAAGTGTAATGGTTGATTTGCCCGATTACGTAAAAAACTGGACAATTACCATATATAACAGCCAAGGCCAAATTATTAAAACTGTGGTAAACAAATGCCGGGTTAATGTTTCGGGTTTTATTAACGGAGTGTATTGGGTTGAACTTAAAACCGATAAACTTGTTTCGGGCAATAAGGTTATTATTATGAATAACTAACTAAAACCCAAATTTGAATATAAGGTTTAGTTGGCAAAATTTAGAATATACTTCCCGAAAGTTTTAATTATTTTCGGGAAGTATTATTTAACAAAATATTACATATGATAAAAATATCAATTTTACGCATGGCTGAAATTACAATGAAATACTATAAACTCTACATCGGGGTTATACCTAAGTAAAGCGTTTATTTACTGTGCTTTAACCGTTTAACTTAGGTAAAAAAGTACTGGCAATAATTTTAAGGTTCACCCTATTGGTTAAATTACAAACTACAAAAAACAAGCATATGAGTAACAAACATATTTACACACTGCTAATAGTAAGCCTGTGTTACCTAAATGTTATAGCCCAACCAGCTAATTGGTTTGGAAATATAACAACAGCATCAAATACATTATTTGTTGATGCCCCCATGACCGACCGAAACACAGTAATGGCAACTCAGCCATTACTTGCAAGTTTATCAAATGACAATGCTAAATTTTTATTTACAACAGCTCCGGCCGTGTGGTCGCCAAAGTGGGTAGGTAGTTCAACAAATTTTACCAGGAGTGTTAACGCCCGGCTTACCGATAATAATGCTGCTTTTATATACTCATCGGGTGGTTGGGACCACGACCTCGAAGTAGCCATTAGCCAAGGTAAATATTACACCTTTATTATCGGAAAAAGCAGTGATGCAAACAACGATATATCAATTTTAGAGACACCGTATAAACCTGTTGATATTTTAACTGTTACTCCTGATAGTTATTTGGTACAAGCCGGCCAAAGTGTTACTGTGTCTGTATCATTTTCGCAAGCCCTAAATACAGGCGAATACCCTTTTATAAGATATAGTGCCGATAACTGGGCAACATCGTCAATAGTTGCATTAACAGGCCAGGGCGCATCAAACTACACAGCAGTTATACCGGGCTTTAGCAACGACACCGTAGTTTCATACTATGCTTTTACATCGGTAATGGCAACCCCCGATGTTGATGATGTCGATTTTTTGACCTTGAAAATTAACAATAATCAAAATGCAAATTATAGTTATACAGTTGGTTATACAATTACATGCGGCACCCAGGTTGGAGTAGTTACATCACAACCTTCTTTTCCGCTCGATAACAGCCCGTTAACCATCTTTTTTAATGCCGAACTTGGTAATGGTGGTTTGGTGGGTTACAATGGCGATGTATATATACACACTGGCGTAATTACAAATCTTAGTACCGGGTCAACCGACTGGAAATATGTTAAAACCACATGGGGCCAAAATACGCCCGATACAAAATTGACCAAAATTGATGATAATTTGTATCAGCTCGAAATAGCTTCAATAAGGTCGTATTTTGGAGTTGCGGCAACCGAGCAAATTTTAAAAGTTGCCATGGTTTTTCGTAGCGACATTCCGGTTTCAGGAACAAATTTCCGCGAAGGGAAAAATGCCGACGGCTCCGATATTTTTATCGATGTTTATAAAAACCAAATAAGTGTAAAAATTCTTAACCCGTCGGAACAAAACGCGCTTGTACCTGCCAATCTGCCTTTGGTAGTATGCGTCGATGCTATGTTAAACGAAAGTATTACTTTGTATCTCGATGGTGCCGAGGTGTTTTCCGATAATACATCATCAGTTACCTATCCAATAATGCCAAACGAATTGTCGGCAGGTACTCACTGGCTTAAGGCAAAAGCACAAAACTCGCAAGGACAGTCGGTTTACGATTCGGTATCGGTTTATATGCGAGGCCCAATTGTAATTGAACCCTTGCCCGAGGGTATGAAACCCGGCATTAACTACATTGACAATACAACAGTAACTTTAGTTTTGCACGACCCCGCCCGATTAAAACAGTTTGCATTTGCAATTGGCGATTTCTCGGGCTGGGAACCTAACGATAAAACTTACATGAAAAAAACACCCGACGGAAAATACTTTTGGCTTACCTTAACAGGCCTCAATTCGGGAACCGAGTACGCCTACCAGTATTTTATTGATGGAACATTAAAAATTGCCGATGCTTATTGCCATAAAATACTCGACCCTTGGAACGACCCATGGATACCAACCACTAATTATCAAAACCTAAAACGATATCCATACAACCAAACAACCGGAATTGTTAGCGTGTTTCAAACAAATCAAAAACCTTATAACTGGCAAATAAATTCGTTTACACCACAGGCAGTTAATAATACTCAACAAGATTTAGTTATTTACGAACTTTTAATCCGCGATTTTGTTGGCTCAAAGCAAATTAAACACGTAACCGACTCGCTTGAATATTTTGCCCGTTTAGGAATTAATGCCATTGAATTGATGCCTGTTATGGAATTTGACGGAAACGAAAGCTGGGGGTACGCACCCAATTTCTTTTTTGCGCCCGATAAATATTATGGCTCGCAAACCGACTATAAAAACTTCATCGACGAGTGCCACAAACACAACATTGCAGTTATTTTAGACATTGTGCCAAATCACGCATTTGGGCAAAACCCTATGGTAAAAATGTACTTTAACCCCGATGCCGGCGAAAACGGGCAACCTTTGCCTAACAACCCATGGTTTAACCAAACAGCAACGCACCCTTATAGCGTTGGGTACGATTTTAATCACGAAAGTGTACATACACGCGAGTTTTTTAAACAAGTACTCGAACACTGGCTTACCGAATACAAGGTTGACGGTTTCCGTTTCGATTTATCGAAAGGCTTGACACAAAACAACAGTGGTAATGATATTGCCCTTTGGAGTAATTACGACCAAAGCCGCATAAACATACTTACCGACTATTACAACCATGTTAAAAAAATAAATGCCAATGCTTATGTTATTTTAGAACATTTTGCCAATAACGACGAGGAAACCGTTTTGGCAAATACCGGTATGTTGCTGTGGGGAAACATGGATTCACAGTTTAAACAAGTTATTCTTGGATATCAGCACAATTCAGATTTTAGCCGGGCACATTACGCCAGTAGGGGTTGGAATTATCCTAATTGCGTTGCTTTTATTGAAAGCCACGACGAAGAACGACAAATGCACCATGCCATAACCAACGGCAATAGCAGTAATACTTACAATATACGCGACACGGCCATTGCCATTCAACGCATGGAGATGGCCAAAGTACTCATGTTTGGTGTTCCGGGTCCCAAAATGATGTGGCAGTTTGCCGAGTTGGGTTACGATTATTCAATTATGCACGGCGGCGATCGTACATCGCCAAAGCCCCCACGTTGGGATTACGACCTTATCCCAAACCGCAAGAAACTTTTTAGAGTTACGGCTGCTATGATCGAACTTCAAAAATGCGATGCTTTCCGTTACGGAGATTTTACCAGCGACCTATCGGGACTTGGAAAACGCATGTGGATATCGCACAATTCAATGAACGTGGTTATTGCTGCAAATATGGGTATTTCGGGTTTCGATATGGCACCGGGTTTTCAACACAGCGGAATGTGGTACGATTATTTTACCGGCGATTCGGTAAACGTTACCGACCCTTTAGGACATTCAGTTAATTTTGAGGCAGGCAGCTATAAAGTTTACACAAACGTACGTAAACCTAAGCCGTTTCACGAGTTTACCTTTACCGTAACCGACAGCCAAACGCATGAACCTTTAACCAACGCTATTATAAGCGTGCAGGGTTCGGGTGCGGTGACTACAAACGCTTTGGGCTCTGCATTAATTCCGGTAAACGCTGGTAGTTTATCGTATTCGGCATCATTACATGGTTATTATAACGCTACAGGCATAATACAGGTTCCCGAAAAACAATTGGCCCATATTAATTTGGTACGCGACTATAGCGTTTCAATTGATAACAACAAAAATATAGTTGATAAAACAAAATTAGTTTACCCAAATCCGGCAAACCAAATACTAAATATCGATGGTTACAATGGTTATACTGTAGCTATTTATAACATTTACGGGCAATTGGTTTTAAAAACCGAAAACAAAAAGCATCAAAATACATTAGATATTTCGGCCTTACAACATGGTATTTATTTAGTTAAATTAACTAAAAATACACATTTTAACGTGGTTAAAATTATTGTAAATAAATATCACCCAAATTGAGCGAATGGCTCAATTTGGGTATAAAATGTTGAAAATTACGTTTATAAATTAACAAAATATTATGTGTATTTAGAAAGAAATATTAAAATTAATTTACAAAACATTTACCAATGACAATGCGACAAGGAAAATTGAAAAC
>CAZJCR010000048.1:0-19819 GCA_964544385.1 uncultured Bacteroidales bacterium | reverse complement strand
CTCATACCTTTATTTGAAAACCTTTTAGGAATTCCATTAACATCTTTAAACAAACCGTCGAAAATGTAAACTGAGTCGGCTAAAAGCTCAACTTTTTGCCAAATACAAAATTGCGATGTAGTATTATTAACCGTTGCTGTTACATGCAAGCAACCGCCTACGCCACCATTGGGCAACTCGTCGGTATAATTCCAAGTAGCTGTAGGTATTGTTGTGGCATTAAGGTTTGTAATAGTCCACATGTTAGCGTCTTCCATACTGCTGCCATAAAGTTTTTCGCCATTGGGCAGGCTTACAGGTTGGTTAACAGTAATGTAACCGGTTTTAGTAAGAGTTGAGTCGCCATAAGTGTTTACAGCTTTAAGGCTTACATTGTATTTTCCAACATTTTGGTATGTATGTACTGGATTTTGGTCAGTGCTGGTATTTCCATCGCCAAAATCCCATTCATAAGTTGCTGCCATTTTCGAGTTATTTATAAAATTAACAGTAAATGGGGCAAATCCGGTAAGGTTGTCGGCACTAAAAGCAGTATAAGGCACCGAGTTTTCTTCAATCAGCGAAAGCTCGTCGATAAGAATGTCCATGTTTCGGTCAACACTTTCCCAGTCAATAACCCCCATTTTTATTACAAAAAAATAAGTTCCGGTGGTGTCGGGAATAAAAACACCGTTGTAACATGCATCTAATGCAAAAGTGCCGTCAACTTTGGCAGGTGTGCAGTTGTCCCAGGTACTAAACGATGCTATTTTAATTTGATTAGTACCATAATCGTCGCCATCAACAGGTTTGCTGCCAATATACACCTCAACCCATGTATTAGTAATATTTTCGGTAATATCTTTAAAGGCACCATTAAAGGTGTAGCGTTTCATGTTTAACAGGTTAACCTGTTGATAAATACAATATTGTGTTTGATAATTATTAACCTTGCCATAAACCCTAAGGTTACCGCCCTGCCCCGCCCCGGGCTTATTTGCAGTATAGTTCCACTCAGCAGTTGGTTCATTTCCTTCGGGGGTGTTAAGGTAGCTAATTTGCCAAAGATTTTGGTTCTCCATATTACCGCCAACCAATACACCATTAACTGGCAACTGGGTATTTAACTTAACCTCGATAAAGTTGTTTTTGGTTATCGACGAATCGCCTACAGCATTTGTAACAGTAAGGCTAACAGTATAAACGCCTGCATTTTGGTAAATATGCACCGGGTTTTGTTCGGCCGATGTGTTACCATCGCCAAAGTTCCAGCTCCAGGTTTCGGCAAGTTTCGATTTATCGGTAAAATTTACAGTAAGTGGTGCAAAACCGTTGGTAACATTAGCGTCAAAAGCGGGCATGGGTTTAACTGTGGTTTCAATAAGCGACAGTTCGTCAATAAGTATATTAAAACTTTGTTGGTTGCCGCCCCAGTCGCCATTACCTATTTTAATAACAAAATAATACGTGCCATTAGTGTCGGGTATAAAAAAACCGTTATGGCAACTGTTTAGTTTAAAAGTACCATCAACGTTTTTGCCTGTACAAGCATCGTTCCAGCCATTAAACTGAGCCAGCAATGTACCGTCGTTACTGTCGTATGCTTCGCCATCGACGGGTTTTTGACCTACATAAACTTCAAGCCAGTTTTGGGCCAAATTATCGCTCAAATCTTTAAAAGCCGCATCAAAAAAATAACCCAAGTTACCCGACAATTGTAATTGCTGATAAATAGCAAATTGCGACTCGGTTGCACCTTCGGTACCTGCCACAGTAGCCATAACATTAAGGCAGCCGCCGCTCCCCTGTGCTGGTGTTTGGGTTGTATAACCCCAGTTTACTGTAACATCAACCTGGCTATTAAGGCTACTTGTAAGCCATTGGCTTTGGTTTTCCATGTTGCCCCCGTTTAGTTTTTCAACTTGTGCAAACGTATTTTGCATAAAAGTTAAAACCATGAAGAGAGCCATTGCGATTGTAAAAATTTTCTTCATAATTATTATTTTAATAGTTAATATTAATCAGCTACTTATATAGTTAGTTACTAAAAACTTTTGGTTATTATTTATAACCCAAATTGAGCGATTCACTCTATTTGGGTACTAATCAGGCAAGTACATTTCGTTACCAATTGGGAAAGCACTTACCAATGCCGGCACCGACAAGTTCCCGTATTCATCGCGGGTTTGCACAGTAATTGTATATCCCTTAATATCGAGTCCGGTAATTTTTATCGAGTCAATCATGCCAGTTGTATTTATAATACTGTCTTGATAATCGATAACTAAAGTTTTGGCCATATTGCCGGGCGGGTTTTCCCAGGTTAAAATAACCTCTTTAAGCAGCGATTGAGCTTTAAGGTTACGCACGCAAGGCGAATAAATTTTTTCGGTATCAAGATATTGTTCGTAATTGTAATCCATTTTTTGGCATGCGCCTAAAACAATAAATACCATTATTACCAATGCAGTTTTTAAGGTTTTCATTATTAAATAGTTTTAATTATAAGGTTGTATTGAACACCAAATTATTTTTAGCTACGCTTAGCCCGCAAGCTCGGTTCATGCCTGTTTGTAAAAACATTGTAAATGGGTGTTCCATAATAGCTTTGTTATTGTACATTATCAACTCCAAATAAAGTTAACTCCGAGCAGCAAATATTGTCGGAACTACCGTAATTTGCTGTAATGCTGAATTTTAAGTACTGAAAAGGAGCTGTAACCTGCTCAAGTACAAACTCGTGCCCACCGCTGGCTATATCAATAAAATTTTGGTCAATATTACCATCTTCATCGGCCGGGTTACCAATATCAAAATTACCTACCGGCTCCCATGTTTCAAGGTTGTTACTAACATACAGGCTAAACGAACGCACGTTTTCGGGCTGGTAATAATACGACACTACGCTAATATTGTCTTCGGTTCGGTTATTGTAATCAAAATCGCGCTGCCAAACTTTAAACCGGTTAATAACAACTTTTTTATTAAGATTAATAACAATATCGAGCGGATAATTAAAACTACCACCATTGTTGGCTTTTGTCATTATAAAATAACTATTATCGGTAGCGTTTTGGCGTGTGTCAATAATATCGTCCCAAAAGTTGGCTGTTAAACCTTCCCATGCATCGCCATTGGCCGACAACGTTTTTTCGAGTACCCATGTACTTTTATCAATTTTTTGTTCAAACATTGGTTTAAATGTGCCAATATTCCGTGCCGGGGTTTTGTTTTCGTAATTATCTTCGACAATACATTTTACGTTATATGTAAGCGTGTCGAGGTTTTTAATCTGCGTGCTGTAAACCCGCGAACTGCGGCTTATCATAACCGAGTCGGTCCCTTTTAAACTGGTAAAAAGCAGTTTAACATGCACCGTTTTTTCCATTATGTTTTGCCACGAAACTTTTACACCACCAAAAGTTTCTTGAACCTGCACCGAATTGTTTACCAAATGAATGTGCGATACTAAGGGGTTTACTTCAACCTGCGTACCTTCCGATTGGTTTTTGGCACGGTCAACAACATAAAGCACTATGTTTTGAGCTGTAGTATCGTTAAAACCCTCAACCTCGATAGTATCAATATAAATGCTACTGGCTTTAAATATTTCGGCTCCTTTGCTGGTTTTATAAACTGCTTTAACATAAAGCACATCGTTATCGGGCGGCAGCGAGTATGCAATTTTAGCCCCGCCATGGGTTGGTATAACATTAAGTACATTAAGTTTACCGGGTGGCGTGGTGTCAAAATTTTGTTTATTACAGGCAACTGCCAATATTGTAATAACAGTAAGCAAACATAATTGCTTTAATGGTTTATATTTGTTTTCAATATTTATCATAATTCAATATTTTTTTGATATGTTGTAAAACCAAGTTTATAGTTTAACAATATTGTTACATTAAAATACATAACCTATTGTTGGTATGTTTTACAATTTTACCAACCGGGGTTTTGTACCAAATTGGTATTTACAATTAACTCGTCAACTTTAATCGGGTGCAAGTAATCGCGTGGCGTAACAAACGAGCGTTGTGCCAGTGTTTTAGTAACATAAAAAGCGTTAGCATCGGTTTCGTCAATACTTAAGCCCATTATTGGTGTGGCAAAATATTGGTCGCCAAGTTTCCAGCGGCGTATATCAAAATAACGGTGTCCCTCAAAAGCCATTTCAATCATGCGCTCGTGGCGTATAATATCGCGCAGTCCATCAATATTGGTGTGCTTACCGGGGTTTTTAGCTAATGTAGCATCGGCCCACACAACTTCAACAGGCGGCAACCCAACGCGGTTGCGCACGGCATTAAGCGCGTTGTACACTTGTTGCGACGGCCCGTAAGCTTCGTTCATTGCTTCGGCATAATTCAGGTAAAGCTCGGCAAAGCGTATAATTGGCCAGGCATATCCCACGTGCTCGCTGGCACTATTACCCGACGACGATGGGTGCACAAGCTTTTTAATTGCGTAACCGGTAAGCAAATTATCGTAGCTCTCGTTGTTTTTACCATGCTCCTCTTTTGCCCGCATTTTTAATGCCCACAGCTCGCCATAAGTGCGGTTGTAGCCACGGTCGAAACCTATTGAGGCATAAAAACGTGGTTCGCGGCTAAGGTGCAGGTTTATGGTAAACTCGTTTTCCTGGGCATGGTATTTATCGGTTTCGCTTACGCGGACAATTTTAAAACGCCCGTCGTAGTTAAAACTTAAATCTTCGGTAATTGGCAAACCGTTTTTGGTGTAATAAAGTTCAACCATCCGTAAAGTAGGTGCGGCCCACTGCCATGCATCGCCCGAGGGTTTGCCAGGTTTTTTCATCAATATTGGCGACTGTATGCCCCACCATTGGCCAATTATCGAGTTTGAACTTCCCCATATTATTTCTTTGTTCCACGAGTCGGTAAACATGTAACGGTAATTGTACAGATATTTAATTTCGGCCTGGTTGTATAGTACCGAGTCATATTCCATGGGGGCATCGGTGTACTGGTACATTTCAACTCCGTTTTTAAGTGCAGCATCAATAGCCTCTTTTGCAGCAACAGCGGCTTTTTCCCATTTTGTAATGTCGTAGGTAGTATTAAAAAGTTTATTACCATTTTTATTTACAAAAGTTTCGTAAAACTGAGCATTACCATTAAACAAAGGGCTGGCGGCATAAAGCAAAATTCTCGATTTTATTGCCCGTGCAATAACCTGGTCAACGCGGCCCATCGGGTTAGCAGCTGTAATACGCTCGGCAAGCCCGGGTATAGCTTTATCTATAGTAGTTTCGATATAATCGAAACATTGGTCAACGCTTTGGCGATAAACCATAACCTCTTGGTCAACTTCGGTGGTTATCGACACATTTTTATCGATAACAGGAACAGGCCCGTAATTGGCTACTAATAAAAAGTGATAATATGCTTTAAGAAAAGTAGCTTCGGCTTTCCACTGTTCTTTTTCCTGGTCAGTCATATCGGCCACGCGGTAAATATTTTCAATAAGCGTGTTACAATCGCGAATACCCCGCCACAAAGGTTCCTGGTTTTTTTCGCGGGCACTAAACCCCGACCAAAAACTCATAATCCCGTCGCTGGCTTTTTGTTTACCACGCATTAAATCGAGGCCAAGTACATGGTGGTCAATGGGTTCAATAACCTCGTCGCTGGCAAATACAAACGACGAAAAAGGGTTGTCGTTTTGTGGCAAATAGTGGTAACATGTTGCCAAAGCATTGTATGCTTTTTCGCGCCGCTCAAAAAGCAAACTTATTTGCTGTGTTTTATCGGGCACAATGTCAAGATAGTCGCTGCATGAACCTAAGGCTATACTTATTAGTAGTACAAAGCAGGTATTATATATTATTTTTTTCATAATGTTATGTTTAAAAATTAGCTTGTATACCAAAGTTGTAAACTTTTTGAGTTGGGTAGCTTAACCCGTTGCCGGCCATTTCGGGGTCCCAAAGTTTAAATTTGCTAAATGTTAGCAGGTTTATCCCGCTAAAATAAACCCTTATCATAGTAAGGTTAAATTTATTAGTTAATTGTTTGGGCAGTGTATAACCCAATTCAACGCTCTTAAGCCTTAAAAAACTACCGTCGCGCAGCCACCAGGTCGATGGTACTGTATTGTTTTCAATTTTATCGGCCGACAATGGTTCGGCCGACAGCCGTGGCCAAAAAGCATAAGGGTCGGGGTTATTTTCGCTCCAGTGGTTATCGGCAATAATTGCCAAGGCGTTACGCTTGCCAATAAACGGTGTAATGCCAAGTTTAAGCTCATCGTTTTCCCAACCGTCTTCGGTTCGCATAAAAAACGATTGCCTTGCCGAACCTTGAAAAAAGAAAGAAATATCGATATTTTTATATCCAACCGACGAACCAAAACCATACACAATTTCGGGTACAGTAGGGAAACCAATTGGTGCCATGTCGTACGAATCTATCCGTCCATCGTTGTTAATATCAACATATTTAATATCGCCTGCGCCATAATCAACACCCGGGGTAGCATCAAATTGTACCGGCGAGTTTATGGCTTCTTCGTCGTCGACAAACAAACGCTGGGCAACATACCCCCGTGGCTGGTTAATAGGATACCCTTTACTGCTCATGTAACTGTATTGATAATCGGGTTCGCCGTTTTTAATAATTTTATTTGTGGCATAAGTAAAGTTTGCCCTGCCGGTAACCCAAAAATCGGGGGTAAAGGCGTGGTTTATATCAAGCGATGCGTCAACGCCTTGCGAACGGGCTTCGCCAACGTTGCTCCAAATTTCGGATGTTGAACCCATTGTTGCCGGTACACTTTGTATTTGCATGTAAATATTATCGCGAAACTCGGTAAAATAATCAACCTGAAACTCCATCATATCGAATAAACCAAGTTCAATGCCATAATTCGATTTGTAAGCCAGCTCCCATGTAACGCCAGGGTTCTCGTAACGATTAATAATGTAGCCCGGGTAGTTGTTATTGTATTGTTGCCCGAATGTATAGCCGCGGGCAGGGTCGTCGAGATTAACCTCCGACATGTAGAAAAAACGGTTGCCCGGGGCCGAAATGCCGTCGTTACCAACTAAACCATATGTGTATTTTAGTTTTAGCATGTTAACAAATGGCTTTATGTTTTGCCAAAACTTTTCGTTCGACACTATCCAGCCAACAGCCCCGGCCGGAAAAAATCCAAACCTGTGGTTTTCGGCAAACTTTTCGGAACCGTTGTAACCAAAATTCAGCTCGGTAAAGTACCTGCTGCTGAATGAGTATGTTAAACGTCCCGACAAGCCTAAATTACGGCTCGGGAACCCCGAGAAATAGTCGGTACCTTTATTCAGGTTTTCGCTGCGGTAACCTACTAACAATGCCCCAAGGTTATGTTTATCATTAAATGTTTTGTCGTATTGAACAACACCTTCAAAATAAAAATTCGAGGTATTGTATTGGTAACCGCTTAAAAAACCCAAGTACTCTTGTCCCTCGGTAAGTTGGGTAAGTGTATAATTATTGCCGTAAATATTATCGGCACGATAAAAAAAGCCTGGCATATAATACAGGTTTTCGTTACCGCTGTAGTTTTTAATGGCGGCAATGCCTCTAAATTCGAGCCCGCTAATTAAAAAACTTAAATCTTGTTTTAACTGGAACTGCGATATAATTGATGCCGAGTACTGGTCCTTGTACCCTTTAACCATCTCGTAATAAGGGTTAGGGTCCGAACCATCGTACGAATTGTTACCAAAAAGCGTGTGGTTGTTGTATTTTGTATCTTCGGTTTTACTGTAATATTTTGGGAACTCAACCGGGTTTGCCAAAATTACTTTTTCAAAAATTGCCGAACCATTGCTAAGCGGCCCGTTGTATTGGTCGAATACCGACGAGAACTTTGCACTTATTTCAGTAGTTTTGGTTAGTTTAATGTTAAGATTGGCCATAAGGTTGTACCTGTCAATATCGATATTGTTATTGTAGCTATTAAGGGGGTCAACTTTAAGCAAACCGGTTTCGTTTGTGTACGATGTCGACAGGTAATAACTTACAACCTCGCCCCCGCCGCTAACATTAAGGTTGGCCTTTTGATTAATGGTATAATTGTTAAACAGTTCGCCATACCAGTCAACATTTGGGTAAGCCTCGGGGTGCACTTTGTTTTCGGTCCCTTCAATTTTCGATTTCGAATAAAGCTCAAGGTTACTGCCACGAGTTGAAACGGCTTCGTTATATAATTTCATGTATTGCACGCCATCTAAAAAATCGTTCATCATGGTTGGGGTAGCCACGTTGCTCTCGTAACGTACCGATACTTTAGCTTTTCCTTTTTTCCCTTCTTTGGTTGTAACCAAAACCACTCCATTTGCACCGCGTGCCCCGTAAAGCGAAGTCGCGGTAGCATCTTTCATAATCGAGAAACTGGCAATATTATCGGGTTCAACCCGCGCCAAATCGTCGGCATTAACCTCTAAACCATCGATAAGTATAAGCGGGTTGTTTTTATAACCAAACGATGTAACACCGCGAATAAAAAACTCGGCATTGTCTTTACCGGGTTCGCCCGAGCGCTGATAAGCTATTACACCCGACATTTTACCAGCCAAAGCTGTTGTAAGGTTCGAGCTTGGTATTTTTAGTTCCGACGGTTTTATTGTATTTATTGATGCAATAACGCTCTCTTTTTTTTGTTTTTGGAAAGCCACAACCTGAACATCGTCGAGCAACTCGGAACTTGTTTGCAGTATTACATTAATAACATTATCGGCTTGTACCACCCTGCGCTCAGGTTTAAAACCAATAAACGAAAACTGTATTGTATCGCCTTTTCTAACGTTAACGAGTACGTATTTTCCGTCTATCGATGTAATTGCTCCATTGGTTGTACCAGCCACTACCACGGTTACACCTGGCAGTGGTGTTGCCTGGTCGTCGATTACCACACCGGTAACAATTGCTTGTTGGGCAAAAGCCATGTTAGTAATAAACTGTAACACCATCACAACTAATAATATATTCAAAAATTTATTCATATTATTGATATTAATAACGCGTAAAACATTTAATATACAATGGTTTGCATAGCATGAGCCGGTATTTGCAATTGAACCAATTTTGAACCTGCCAACAGGTTATATTTTATAGCTTTACCGGTTACATTTAAAACAACAGTAACCATACTGCCATCGGTATTTAAAAACGATGTACTTTCGATAAAACTAAGGCTGGATACTGTGCTTACGCGACGCGCCCCGGGGCGTATAAATTTCGAAAAATGGCCAATGTAATAATAAGCCGGTGTATAAATTATGCTGTCAACGCGCGTGTCGGCATGTATTGGGGCAAAGCAAAAGTTACCCACATGGTTAGGGCCACCGGTTTGGTCGAGCAAAATGTTCCAGTCGGTCCAACCGGCTGTTCCACAATTAAAGTCGTTAACCATTGCATTACCATAACGCTCGGCATTAGGCCAATATTGATATTTGGTAGTATCGAACCTTTCGTTGCAGCCCTCGGTAAAAAGCAAATGTTTATCGGGATACGATTCGTACACGTTTTTAACTGCATCAAAATTTGGTTTACCACCGCGCCATGTTTCGTACCAATGAAAGCCTGTTCCCCATGCATATTGGGCAGCTTCGGGGTCTTCAAAAACTGTACTTGCACGCTGTGGCATAAGGTCGCGGTTATGGTCCCAAACAACAATTTTTTTATCGCCTAAGCCTTCGTTTTTCATTATCGGGCCTAAGTGGTTTTTTAAAAAGTCGCGTTCTTCTTCGGCAGTATAAATGCACGACTCCCAGCTTTGAACAGCCATAGGCTCGTTTTGTATTGTAATACCCCAAACATCGATACCTTGCGCCTGGTAAGCCTTAATTGTTTTTACATAATACATTGCCCACGCGTTATAAAACTCGGGCAACAGTTTTCCACCGCGCAACATACATTTATTACTTTTCATAAAAGCGGGTGGACTCCATGGGCTCATGTAAAAAAGCATTTTACCGCCAGCTTTTTCAATTGCCTTTTTAATTAACGGCAAACGGTAAGTTGTATCGTGGGCAATACTAAAAGTTTTTAAACTGGTATCACCATCGTTAATATAAGTATAACTTTTGCTGCTAAAGTCGCACGAGTGAATGGTTGTGCGTATAAGGCTGTAACCAATACCATCATTACCATAATATGCCGAAAGTAATTCATCTTGACGCTCTTTCGATAAGCGGGCAAACACCTCGGCCGACGCGTCGGTAATAGCTCCGCCAATGCCAATAAACTCCTGAAACTGTTTGTCGGGATTTACAAAAATACTGGTTTCAACCTCTTCGGGTTGCACCAATGTTGCAAATTTGAGCCTGCTTGTTTCGGTTAAACGCAAGTTAGTATCTTTAGCAGTGGTAAAAACTCTTATATCTTTGCCTTGAGTAGTAAAAGGTAAATTTTGTTTTGTTTTTATTTTTTGTTGCCCGCACGAACCCAGCAACAATAATGCTAATGGTAAAAAATAAATTGTTTTCATATTATTGTTTAATTAATTTTTGAGTATTGTATTCGCCTTGCACGTACATAGTAACCATGTATATACCTGGCATAAAATTTTGAGTATCGAGCCGGTGCAGCGGAGTTAAAAAGTTTTGATTGTAAACCACTTGTCCCTGGGTGTTGTATATAATAATTTGTTTTGTTTCCGATATTGCAGGGCTACTCTCGATAAATATATTATCGTTTGCCGGATTTGGAAAAATATTAAACCCTTGTATAGTTTCATTGCTTTTTGCCGACGAAACAAGCCCAAATTTTATCCAGTTAAGATTAAATTGACCTTGTTTAACTTTAATGCGCAATGTTTGTAATCCACTGTTTATTTTTAGCTGGCTGCTTTGGGTTTTCCAGGTTTGCCAGTCGCCGGTATTATCAAAAAATACAGTGTCGCGCGGTACAATGTTATTATCGGAACCAAGGTATAAAATAAGCGAGCTGTTATCGTTCTTACTAGCAACACGATAATCGATTTTATAAACTCCACTTTTTTCAACATAAACAATATAATCGGCATAATCGCCGGCATCGGCGTATGAAAGGTTTTTGCCTTCGCCATAATCGGTACAGTTTTCGGTTTCGAAACCTGAATTTAGCTGATAATTTTCGGCCTCAATTTTGCCCGGAATAATTGCATGTACAGGCAGGTTATTTAATACATCAAGGTTTTGTTCAGCATCAAGGTTTTGTTCATGGCAGCTTACCCATTGGCCCGAATAACTTAAAGTGATATTTTGATTATACAAAAAACTGTTAAAACATAGTATTTCTAAAACCTTATCGCCAACTTGTTCAACATTTGCAATTTTAATAATATTACCATCGGCTTTAAGCTCAAAACCGTTTTTTACACCGTTGACATCAAACTTTGTAACAGGTTTATTAAGTGTAACTCGTATTTTATTATGGCTGTTTACGGTTTGGGCAGTAAGCACCTTAAAGTTAACTAACGCAACCGGTACAGGGTTTTTTAATACAAAAAAGTTAAGGTTTGCCGATGCGCGGTCGATAAACAAACGGAGTTTAACATTGCCTTTAGGCAGAATAATTTGCCCTACAGGGCTTGTTGCCCATTTGTCCCAGCCGCCGGTATTTGGCATTGAAATATGTTTCGACACGCTTTGCCCGTCAATCTCAAAATGTACCAACCCTGAATTTTCGGCCGATGCGCAACGTATTTCAACATCGCAGGCCATTTCATCGGGTACGTTAATTGTATATTGCAACCATTCGCCGGCATTTGACCAGCCAACGGTATAATTTGATGGTGTAAGATTATCGGTACTTTTTTGTAAATCAACGCCATCGTTACGATACGCCCAACCCTGGTTCCAATTGGTGTATTGGTTGGTATTTCCGTGATAATTTGCCGTATCAGAATCGAAATAGGCATAACCGTTACGCCCTAAGTCGTATTGTGCAAAAAAAATACGTTCGCCCAATTTATGGTTATCAAAAGCTATAGTTTGGGTTGTAAATGATTGACGCAACATAGCATCAATAACATCGCGTTGTACAACACAATTTTCTATTTTATGGTTTTCGGCATAACCCATTACGGCATTAAACGCATCATTGGCCGACATTGCCGGCAACTCGCCTTTCCAGCTTTTTATTAATTGAGCGTACCCGGCATTAGTATTTACCTGCAAAACGTTATTAATTCCTGTTTTTTTAACAGGCCACCAGCTCCAGCCAATATTTTTGCGTTCGCACAAGGCAATAAGGTTAGTAAACCAAACATTCGAGTTTTCGCCCGACTCGCCAAGCCATAATGGCACGTTGTGTTTGTCGCGCAGGGTAATCATCCAGTCGAGCGAACTGTCGTCGTTATATGTCCAATATTTATGAAAACTAAGCACTAAATTGTTGTCCCAAATTTGTGGTAGTCCAGTGTAATCGTTTGCAAACCAATTTCCTTCAAGTATTATCATGTGGTTTGTATCAACTTTCCGTATTGCTGTAGTAAGCTCTTTAAATAAATTCCATAAAGGTTTATTATCAGGTTCCGAAAACTGCCAGTTAGTTTCGTTAATAAGGTCGTACCCGCCTACCCAGGGGTTTGTACTGTATCGTTCGGCCAGTTTAACCCATAAAGCAATAAGTTTGTCTTTATTTTTTTGGCTTTCCCAAAGCGACGGTTTATTGGGGTTGTAGTCCGATATATCGGCATTAGTACCCTGTCCGCCTGGAGTTCCGTGCATATCAAGAATAACGTACATTTTATTTTCGGCACACCACTCAACAAGTGAGTCGAGCATTTCGAAACCTTTGTTAATCCAGGTAATAGTATCGGGGGTTGGTTCGTTTTCAATTGGCGGGGTAAACCAAACGTAGTGCAAAGCTGGCCTTACAGCGTTAAAGCCCCAGGCTTTCATCGAGTCAACATCGCGTTTGGTAAAGTGGTTTTTTAGCCAAGTGTTATAAAAACTGTCGGTTTTAGCAATACCAACCTGTTGTTCGAGCTTTGCCCTAAACTCGTGTTGAGTTGCAGCAACCCCGGCGGTTTGCATCATGTAACCTTCCTGTATCATCCAGTTTCCGGTACCAATGCTACGTATTATAAAATTATTACCATTACCGTCAACAATGCGTTTACCGTCGGCATGTAAAAAGCCCTGCGCTAATGTTATTCCATTTATAGCCAACATTGCAACAGCTATTGCCATTTTAAGTTTTATGTTATCAGCTTTTATCATTAGTATATATTTTAACTGGTTTTAGTTTTAGTATATCTACCTGTACTATTAGTTATGTATTGATGCCAGGCAAGTTTTAATGCAATTCAAAAATATTTTTTATTATCGGTAACAACTAAAACCGTTACTCGTAAAACCTCGCCATGAGATTGGCGTAGGTACGCAAAACCACGCAAGCGTTGTTATATGCTTGCATATTAGCACATTAAACAACTAAAACAGATTTATTAAAACCTAAATTGAGCTAATCGCTCAATTGTATTGTAAGTGGTAAAAGAGCTAAAAAAGTTGGCTATAAACTTAAAAAATATTGTTGTAGCGAGTCGTTCGAATCGAGGCCAATTTTTTTTCGCAACCTATAACGGTCGCTTTCAACCGCGCGAGGCGTTTTGTTCATTAGCTCCGAAATTTCTTTAGTTGGCAAATTCATCCTTATATAGGCCGAAATTCGCAACTCGGTTGTAGTAAGGCCGGGGTGTTTTTCTTTAAGTTTTAAAATAAACTGGTTATAGGCTTTGTTAATCTGGGGTTCAATTTGTTCCCAGTCTTTTTCTTCACTAAGTTCGGCATCAATATTATTAATAACTTTTTGCAAGCCTTGTTTAACATTTTCGCGTGCAATAAGCGACAGGTTTTGAATTTTTGTTTTTTGTTCGAGCAGTAATTTGTTTTTATCAAGAATGTTAAAAGCCATTTTTTTAAGTTCGGTTTCAAGCTTTTCGTTCTCAAGTTCAACAATTTTGCGTTTATGCTCCTGCTCGCGAATAGCGAACGCCGATTTATGGATATTTATGCGCCAACGGTAAATTGCGTAGCTAAGTAAAATAAAAGTTAAAGCAATTAAAATTTTAAACACCAAGGTTTTATGAAATGGTGGTACTATTTTAATGTTCATACATATTTGGTTATCGCCCCATATTCCATCGTTGTTCGATGCTTTTACCATAAATTGGTACTCACCCGGGTCGAGGTTCGAATAGCTAGCAAAACGTTTATTGGCATCGGTGTCAATCCAATTTTTATCGAAACCACGTAGCATATATTTGTATTTACACTTTTGTGGCAAAGTGTAGTTAACGGCGGCAAAATGTAGCGTAAAGCTTTTGTTCCGCCAATCGAGCTCAAGGTTATTAGTATATTGTATATTTTTGGTAATTATAGTTTTACCGTTAAGCTGAGTATTGGGCAATATTTCGTGGTTAAGCACCAACAGTTTTGTAAACACAATTTCAGGAACTGTTTTGTTTAGTTCAATAAGGTTAGGTTCAATAATATCGGCACCATATTTTGTGCCTGCAATTATTCTGCCGTCGCGCAAAATTGTCATAGCATCGGCATTAAAATCGTTGCTGCTAAGTCCGTCGTCGCTAAAAAACACATTAATAGTTTGGTTTTGCGCACCAATGCGGAACAAACCATGAGTTGTACCTGCCCAAATGTTACCGTCGCGGTCTTCAACAAGGCTTAACACAGGGTCGTATGGGTTATTGTCATTGAGTACAATTTTTTTAAAAGTATTGTTTTTTTTATCGAAACGGAACAGGCCATTATCTTCGGTACCAATCCACATATATCCCCAACGGTCTTGTATAATTGCCTTAATAATACCCTCGGTGGCCAATCGGTAAATTGTATCGTTGGGTATTTGAAAAACTTTATTAGTAATTGAATTATAAATGTAAACGCCTTTACCTTCGGTTCCAAACCAAATATCGCCCTCGGCATCTTGGTTTACAACCATAATGTTGTGAAAATCGATTTTTAAGGCCGACTGTGCATAAGGCCCACGATTAGTAAATGTTTTGGTTGTTGCCTGGTACTCGTCGACCCCGGTGCCAAGCAGGCCAATCCAAATTGTGTTTTTGTTGTCGCAAAAAATTTCCCACACGTTTGCCGACGAAATTGAGCCTGTATTTTTTTGCGATGGTAAAAAAACGGTTGATTTACCGGTATCGTGGTTGTATGATATAAGCCCGCCGGTGTATGTACCAATTAAAATATTGCCCAAATGGTCTTGTCCAAGGCTTGTAATTACATTCGAACTTAAAAAATTGCAATTGCCGGTTGTAAAATGCTTAGTTTTTTTCCCTTTTTCGAATAAATAAAGCCCGTTACCGTCGGTGCCTGCCCAAATTCGTAGTTTCGAATCTTCAAAAATATCGAGTACCGATTTGCCTTGAAGCGTGTCAAGGTCGGAACTTTGGAACAGGCTTTTGCTAAATTTGTTTGCATGTGGATTATAAACATTAATACCTTTATCGAATGTTCCAAGCCAAACAACCTGGTTATTATCGATATATACCGAGTAAAGATGGTCGGAATTAAGGGTTTTGCTAACACCGGCCTTATGCCGCAAATAAGTAAACTGTTTTGTTTGTGTATTAAAAAGGTTAATACCTTGCTCTTCGGTGCAAAGCCAAAGGTTATTTTGATTGTCAAGCGCCATGCTGCCCATAAGTACGTTTGTTAACAAACCACTATTGTCATTTGTATATATTTGGCTTTTACCTGTTTTTGGGTTATAGCAGCAAAGGCCGTGGTCCTGGGCAGTAATCCAAATAATCCCGTTATTGTCTTGTAAAAGCCTTTTACGGTAATTCGCATTAAGCTTTGGGTCGCGTTGGTACAATATATCGTCGAACAATTGGGTGGCAGGGTTAAAAATTTGCAAACCGGCAAACTCGGGTGCAACATAAATTTCGCCATCGGTAGTTTCTAAAATATCGTGTACCAGCCATGCTTTTAAGCTTTTTGGTTTACCTGGCAAATATATTTTAAACGAGTCGGTAATTGCCATATATTGCGCTAACCCATTGCTCGAGCATATCCAAAGGCTACCATCGCTAAAACATTTAATGCGGTTAACGCGGTCGCCAATAGCATGGCTTTGCTGGTTATAGTTTTTTACCTCGCCGGTAATTTTGTTTATCCGGCTTAAGCCGTTTTTATATGTACCAACCCAAATATTACCGTTCATGTCTTCGGCTATGTCGAGTATACGGTTACTTGCTATTGAATATTTTGGATGAGCCGATTTTTTGAAAGTAGTAAAATCGTAACCATTAAATTTACAAAGCCCATTGCGTGTGCCAAACCACATTACGCCGTCGGTGTCTTTAAAAATTACCTCAACGTTATTATCGGCAAGGCCGTGTTCCTTATCGAGTACGGTAAAGCTATATTGTGGCTGCCCTGCAAAGTTTGTAACCCATAATAACAGTAATAATAACAAAACTATAACACGCATTATTTTTTATATTGAAAGTGCAGTTTCAAATATATATAAAAGAAGCCATTAAAATTATTGTTTTTTATAGTATTAAATGTTTAACATTATAAGTTTGGTTACTAAATCAATTTATATTTAAGGCAATTGGCACATAGAATAAATTATAGTTACTTTTGGCACATTAACAATAACAATACAGGTAATGAAAAAGCTTTTCTTTGACAAATATGCAGGCAACATTATTTTAATATATTTACTTATTATACTTTTTAGAATTATTGAAACCTGTTTAATATTTTATAATTACACATTCGATTATAAGGTTTTTACATCAGAGTTGTTTGGTTTATTAACCGATATTACCGGCTCAGGTATTTTACTAACTGCATATATTTTTATAGCCTTTTTATTATCAAAATTTAAAATAAAAATTTGGTATATAGTAAACTTAATTTTGTTACTTTTTATAACACTTGCTTACATTATTATTGTAAAATATTTTGTATACCAGCTATCGCCGCTCGACATATTTCTTTATAAGTATTCATTTAAAGAACTGTTTTTTACAGTTAGTACCTCGTCAAGTAATATTTTAATAACTATAATTGGTATAATAATTTTATTGTTAATTATAATTTTATTGACACAGATTATTAAAAAAGTAAAATTTGGCAAAACTTACCTAACAATTATATATTTATTTGTAATAATATCGGTGCCAACATTTTTTACTATTAATAAATTATGTAAAAAAAAGCAAAACAAGTACTCATTAAACAAGCCAGTTTATTTTATTAATAAATCGATACAATATTTTTTTCTCCCCAATTTAACTAACAACAACGCTATAAATGAATTTAAAACATTATATCCCGAAAAGGAATTTATAAACCACGATTATCCGCTGGTACACAAAGCCATAAGGAACAATGAGCTTAGCCGGTATTTTAAGGGCTTTGCCACTAAACCAAATATTGTGTTTTTAATAATTGAGGGGCTTAACGACGACTTTATACACGAATATAAAGGCGTACAATTAATGCCTTTTTTAAGCCAGCTAAAAAACAAAAGCCTATACTGGAAAAGGTGTTTTACATTAGGCGAAAGGTCGTTTGCTGTTGTACCAAGTATTTTAGGCGGCTTGCCTTATGGCGAAAAAGGGTTTACCGTACAACATACATTGCCACGTCATTTATCGCTTGTATCGGTATTAAATTCAAATAATTACTACACATCGTTTTTTTATGGACAAGGCGCGTGGTTTCACCAAAAAGACAGGTTTTTTAAATATAACGATATTGATTTGATTTTTGATAATAGCAAATTTGACGATAATTACACAAAAATAATTGTAGGCGACGATAATTTTTTTTGGGGATACAATGATAAAGATTTGTTTAACCAATCGTTAAAAGTAATCGACACTTTAACCCAAAGCCCACGGCTCGATATTTATTTTACAGGTACAAGCCATTCGCCTTATGTTATTAGTAACAATAATTATTACAATAATAAATCAATACAACTTACAAACGAACCTTATACTGAGTTTTTTAAAACCTATTCAAAATATTTAAAATCGTTGTTGTTTGTTGACGATGCTTTAAAAGATTTTTTTAACGAATATAAAAAACGCAACGGCTATGAAAACACAATTTTTATTATAACAGGCGACCACCCAATGACCGAACTGCCAATTAGCAATTCGCTAAAAAGGTATCATGTTCCGCTAATTATTTTTTCCGACAATTTAAAAACTCACCACACATTTAAAAATACAGTAAGCCATTTAGATGTGCCCGAAACATTATTGTCGTTTTTAAACAATTACATTACAAACATTCCAACAATTAGCACATCGCTTGGCAGTCAATTATTTAATAATGATAACGATACTACAAAAAACATAGCATTTATGAACAATAACCGCCAGGTTGTCGACTTTTTATCGGGCAATTATTACTTGTCGGATAATAAGTTATACTCCGTCGATTCGTTGCTAAATATTACTGAAAATACCAACAGCTCAATAAAAGCGGCACTTACTAAAAAACTTAGCATTTTTAAAAATACAAACCTTTATGTAACTCGTAATAACTTTATAATTTCAAACCACGATTATTGCAAACAACTAAACCTGAATAACATTTACACAAATCAAAAAACCGACAGTATTAAGCTAACGGCCGAATATTACAACCTTACCGATAACATAATAATTAATAATAGCGATTTTGTTTTTGATATAAGTTTAAAAATAATGCCCGCTAACAACATATCAATTGTATATCAAATTACCGACAAAAACGACAGCACCTTACTATGGCAAAATATTGGGGTTATTGATAATGATATAACTCAAGCCCATATAAATATTAATAAACAAAATATTAACGATAGTATTGTTAAATTTAAATCGTATTTATGGAACAAAAGTAATACCGAGTTTACATTATCCGATTTAAATGTATTATTATACTCACAAAAAAAATAACAAAAACAACTAAAATACCCCACCCCACTGTCGACCAACATGCAACAAACTGATATTTAATTAAAACCAACCTGTTAAGTAGTTGTAATTGTGTTATTTTATGTAAATAAATAAAAACATAAACTATTTTTGATAGGCTTATTACAATTTATATTTAACATAACTATTAAAATACTATTTACATATAATAACAATAAATTATGATACTCCATATTACAACTATGCAAAACTGGGAAAAAGCAAAACAAAATGGCGAATACACCGCCGACTCACTTAAATCAGATGGCTTTATTCATTGTTCAACTATAGCGCAAACTGCCGATACTGCAAACATGTTTTTTAAAGGCCAAACTGATCTTGTATTATTATGTATAAATGTTAATAAACTAACAGCTGTTTGCAAATACGAAGAACCGGCAGGTAATGGTACTAATAATCACGATAACCGTGTCGACAACCTTTTTCCTCATATTTACGGGCCAATAAACCTTGATTCAATTACTAAAGTTTACAATTTTGAAACTAATAAAAATGGTTTTTTTGAGTTACCCACCGAAATTACTGAACAATAAATAACATAATAATACTAAACATGAATTTATCATTAAAGTAAAGCATAGTATAAAAACCTTAAAAAACACGTTATGCGAATATTTAATACAATTTTGACAAGTATATTAATACCCAAATTGAGCGAATCGTTCAATTTGGGTTAGACTCGAAAGATTGCTGAATATAACCTAAGTTGAGCGGTTGGAGCTATGCGAACAAACGCTTTACTTAGGTATAATCCCGATGTAGAGTTTGTTGTATTTCACTAGCGAAGTGCAGTGAAATACTTACAAAATATAAATCGATTGAGCGAATCGCTCAATTTGGGTATAATTAACCTTTGAACCCGAGG
>CAZJCR010000047.1:0-20208 GCA_964544385.1 uncultured Bacteroidales bacterium | reverse complement strand
CACCCTGGCCAGGAACAAACTCGGTAATAGTGGGGAGGTTAACGTTAAAATCTTCGGCCGATTCTGATTGACCGTCGGAAACCACCAAATAAATTTTGCCGGTAGTTGCGCCAGCCGGAACAACAATTTCCATCAAATCGTCTGATTTAATAACAAAGTTAGTATCGGCAACGGTACCAAACAAAACCTGTTCAACCGATGTAAACATTGAACCGCTAACGGTTAGTTTATCGCCCACGTTAACTGCACCTATTGATGGTTCAATTGATGCAATAACAGGAAGAGCAAGAACTAATTGTTTTTGGCTTTCGGAAATCCCAACTTTTTTAATACCATAATATGTAATATAATCGTAGTACATATTAATTGATGCAGTTACAAAACCAACCGGGGTTGTAATTTTAATCTCAGTATCAGTTTTCGAAATTATCTCGGCTTTTTTGTCGCCAATAAATACCGAGTCGGCAATATTAAAGAAATTACCAGTAATAACAACCTCTTTTGCCGAGCCTACAATTTCGGGTGTAAATGTAATAACAGTAGGTACCGGGCTGTCGTCAACCAAAAAGTTATCGATTGATGTAATAACGCCACCATTGTCGCTTTTAATAAGCTTTATTTTTTCGGTTTTAGCTCCAATTGGAACAACAATAGTAAGTTCGTTGCTGCCGGTGCTTTTAATTTCGGCTAGTTTGCTGCCTATCGATACATTTTCGATACCATTAACAACCACGCCTTTAATAATAACCGATGCTCCAGGGTATCCATGGCTTGGGGTAAAAGTAAACAATGTATCTTTCGAAATTGGGTCAACGCTGATGGGCGCGGTTTCTTCGCAGCCCATAAAACCAATAGCAATGCTAAAAAGGCTTAAAAGCGTAAGTTTATTTATTAAATTTATTATTTTCATCCGTAAATAATTTTAAAGTTAAATTCCGATTGAACACTTGCATTATTTGCATCACTTTTATGTGAATTTTTAACATGCTTGGTTCATATGTTTTTTATTTTTTTAAACATTAAGCTAACCATAAAAAGTAAATAATTAGCAAATGTATTGTTTCACTTATCAGTCTTTAATAATGAATTTAACATTATCAAAAGTAAAAGTTTCGCCTAAGTTACCACCCTCTTTTTGAGCAGGCAACGACCATTTAATCATTGTGTACTGAAAGAAAGGGATAAGCGGGTCGTCGGTAATTGGGTCGCCACCATAACCTTGGCCTAACGAATCGAAAGGTACCACGTAAGTAGCCCACTCTTGGCTAATTTTAATTGTTTTGCCCCACAAACCTGGAGGGTTGTGCGATTTACCAACCATAAAGTTAATGCTCATATCTTTTTTCGATGCTTTAATATCGGCACGCATTTCAACTTTTGTTAAATCGATATCGACACCATTAATACTTTTAGGCATACTTTTTAGTGTAAAGTCGCAGTTAGCACCCCACGAAGAACCATTATCGAACATTTTAATAATATAAACTTTATTAAGTGGGAAAGGCTCGCTGCTTTCTTCGCCTTCAGCGTTAGAGTAAGGTCCAAAATTGTCGAGAATATTTCCGTTGCGGTCGATATTGGTAACCAAAAGTTCGGTTCCTAATATAAGCTGCTGAGGTGCAGTAACTTCGCGGCCAGTTTCGGTAACAATAACCACATCGCCACCGGCAAAACCGTCTGGAACAGTAACATTAAGAGTTTTATCGTCAAATATTTCGAATTTGGCAACATCGACGCCACCTAATTTAATTGCCTTAGCCAAATAAAGTTCGCGGCCTAAAAGTGTAATAACATCGCCGGCATGTGCAGCAATAGGGTCGAGAGCCATAACCTGCGGTGGCGATACAATTTTTAACACCCGCTGAGCCAAACCTTTTCCCGAAAAAAACAAGCTTACGGTAACAGCTTCGCCAAGTGGCGTAGCCGATGGCACGAACATTTTAAGTTCAGATGCGGTGGCTTTAAAATTAACAGTAACAATATCCTCGTTAAGCATAATTTTATATACTTTATCAAGATCGGAACCAGTAAAAACAACTGAGTCGCCGGGTTCGGTAATGGCTTTGCTAACATTAGTAATTTTACCGTTCATGTCAACAATATTTGTTTCAAGTGGGTCAACCTCGTCTTCGCAAGCTGTAAACAAAGTAAACGAGAAACATGCAGCCAACAGTAATAACCCTGTTTTATTTAAAATATATTTCATATTAAATCTATTTTTCATTATATAAACAATTAATAACCGTCGTTTTGTCCAAATGGGTTCGATGTCAAGTCGATTTGCGACTGTGGTATCGGGTACAAAACATGATAATCTTTAATTTCGGCCTTACAAGGAATTTCGGGTACTAAATTACGTAACCTGTAAAGTAACTGGCATTGGCCCGAAGTTGTGAAAGTACGTATAAGGTCGAAACGGCGTACATACTCGCCACAAAGTTCGCGCATACGTTCGTCGAGTATAAAGGTAATACCTTCGTCAAAATCGGTCATTGATGGAATTTGGCTTAGCAATCTTTGTTTAGCAAACGCGTTGTCGCCTGCACTCCGGTCGGGGTCGTACGATGCACGTGTACGTATAACCGATAAAAGGTTAACAGCCTGCGGGGCATCGCCTAAATACATTGCAGCCTCGGCAGCTATAAGGTATGTTTCGGCAAAACGGTGAACAATAAACGGACGAGTTGATGGGTCGTTAATTTCGTCGCGATTAAGGTCGTCGAATTTATTTAACGAAGGGTAAATTTTAACGGCCGATTTACTACCATCGTCTAATATATTGTCGTAGTACCTCGATGGTGGGTAAGTGTTCATAATATTTTTACCCGGTGTGTAGTTTTCGGTACCAGGGAGCCAAATAGCAGTATCGCCTAATTTAAAACCAGGGTTTGTTAACGATTCTTCGTCGTTAACTAACCAAACTGTTTGGAAAAACTTTTTGTACCTAACATCGTAAGTTTTGTCGGCAAAGGCACCGTCGAGCAAGTAATTAGTAGGCCTAACGCGTATCCATGGGCGGCCATATTCAATAGTACGGGCTAAGCCTCCATAGTCGGTGCAAACCTGGTAGTGAGGGCGGAAGAAATAACTTGCCTGGTTTGATTTGTAGTTTGAGTTAGCCTCTTTAATATCGCCGAATGTTTCGTCGGTATTATGTTCAACTGTAAATAAAACTTCGCTGTTATGTTCGTTATTATTTTCGAAAACCTTAGCAACGTCGTCGAGCAATGCCAAACCGTAAGTACCACTGTTGTTAATAAGTTCCATTGCATTGTCGTAGGCATTTTGATAGTCGGTGGCTTGTTTTGCAGTTGCATTAGTAGCGCGTGTTAAATAAACCTTAGCAAGCAAATGAGTTGCAGCTGCGGCGTCGGTGCGTCCTGTTTGCGAAGCCTCGGCAGGGAGGTTTTCTTTGGCAAACTTAAGGTCGTCAACAATTGCAGTATAAATATCGGCAACAGGGTCGCGATGCGCTTCAGTAGATGGTTCGGTAATAAAATCGAGGTTGAGCGGGCAATCGCCGTACAATTGCACAATAATAAAATACCACGATGCACGTATATAACGGGCTTCGGCTTCTTTAATTTTTGCCTCGTCGGCAGTTAAGCCGCAAGTTGATGCAAATTTTATAACGGCATTACAGGTATTAATACCTTGGTAACCCCAGCCCCATGCATTGCCAATTTGGCCATTAGCCGACAAGCTGCTGGTGTACATGTTAAAATCGACACTACCATCGGGGCCGCGTTGCCATTCGTCGGTACCTGAGCAAGTCATGTTTAATGGGCCTTCAACACCATAAAACAACCTCATTGATGAATAGGCCGAGTTTAAAGCGGCTTCAACACCTTCTTGGCTCTCGAGATACTGGGCTGTAAGCAACGATTTTGGCTCTTCGACCAGATAATCTTTACATCCGGTAGCAAGTGCAACTAATGCCCCTACTCCAAATATTATATATTTTAATCTGTTTTTCATTTGTAATAAATTTACTTTTTGTTAAACAAAATTTATTATTGATTAATTATCAACATAATTTTATTTATATTAAAACTTAACATTTAAACCGAAAATTATTTTACGGGTAGCAGGGGTATTATACCCAACCACAAGTGCCCTGTCGACAACTCCAACAGCTGCCACATCGCTTTGTGCAGTATTTGTTGGCTCGGGGTCGATACCGCCGGCTTTAAGATATGGACAGAACAAAGTAAATGCATCGGCCAGCGAGGCATATACCCTTACACTTGAGCCGTCGCCAAATACTTTGTCGGTAAGTTTAGGGTTTAAATTGTAACCTAAGTTTATACTACGAATTTTTAAGAATGAACCGTCGAAATATCCCAAAACGTCGGAGCGGGCAGCATCAAAAGCTGCATTTGGTTGTGGCATATCATTAGTTGGGTTATCGGGTGTCCAATAATCAACATTTATTTGGTTGCGCCGGCCGTCTAAACGGTTAAGGTAGTTATTAGGCATGTGCAGTGTACTAATTATCATACCACCAACACGGTAATAACCCACAACCGACAAATCGAAACGCTGGTACGACCATGTTGATGTAAAACCACCACTAAATAATGGTTGCGATGAGCCTAAAACCTTACGGTCCGAGTCGTCAATTTTACCATCATTATTAAGGTCTTTAAGTTTAATATTGCCAGGTTTAGTACCGTATTTTGCAGCTTCTTCTTCTTCGCCAAGTTGCCAAATACCAATTTTTTCGTAGTCGTAAATAGCGCTCGATGGATAACCAACAAACCAGCCGTTACCAATATCTTCGGTAATACTGTCGTGTTGCAGCGCGGTAATTTTTTCGCGGTTTAGATAAAGGTTTGTATTAAATTCCCAGTTTAGGTCGACATCGTTTTTAGCACTAATAATAACAGCGTTAAGTGCAAATTCAAGGCCCTTATTCTCGGTTGACCCAACATTTTGCAGGAACGAACCCGAAACACCTTGCGAAGGTGGCAGGCGTTTACCTAACAACAAGTCTTGAGTATTTTGAATATAAGCATCGACCGAACCGGTAATACGACCGTCAAGAAAGCCAAAATCGAGGCCAAAGTTAGTAGTAGCCGTGTACTCCCAACTTAAATTTGCATTCGATAATGAATTCACATAATATCCATAAACGCCATCTTCGCCATAATTATAAACCCATTGTGCAAGGCTTCCTAAAGTTGTATATGGGTCGATAGATGTGTTAGATGTTTGTCCGTAACCACCGCGAATTTTAAGGTCCGACAAGAAGTAAAGCGATTCCATGAATGATTCGCGTGCAATATTCCAACCTGCCCCAACAGCAGGGTAGCTATGCCATTTACGCCCCGGAGCCAAACGCGATGAACCATCGGAACGACCGGTAACAGTTATCATGTATTTATCGTCGTAGGCATAATTAACACGAGCCATATACGATAATAAGTTCCATTTTTGTTCATAGTTTTCGCTGGTAGGCGCAACAACGTCTTCGGCTAAACCAAAGTTATAAAACTGCAAATAGTCGGCCGGTATACCAGTTGCATCAAAACGGCTGCCAATTGATATTGATTGCTGTGCCGATTGCATACCTGTAAAATTAACACGGTGTTTGCCGAATGATTTGTCGTAAATAAGCAAATTTTCAACGGTGTACGATTCGTTATCGACATTTTTTAATTGTGCCGAGTTTGTACCACCAGCTTTAAAAGTTGTATTGCTACCATAGTAGTTGTTGTATTTAACGTCGGCAAGGTCGTAACCTACATTAATACGGTATTTTAGCCCATCAAAAAGGTCCACCTCGGCATAAAGCGAAGTAAACGATGCCATACGGCGGCGTTTTTCACTCCAGCGGTCGGTATCGTTAATTGTAAGAGGGTTAAAATAATCTTCGTGTGGTGCCATTGGTTGGTCGTTAATTGTACCATCGTTTTTGTAAGGCTTTGACAAAGGCGACAAAGTAAGAATTTGATAAATTGGGTTAGCCGATTCGCCATTAGTTTTTGAAATTGAGTTCATTTGGGTAATACCAATTTTAAATCGTTTTCCAATTTTTTGGTCAATTGCCAAACGTAAGTTTAACCGGTTAAAACCCATTTGAGGCAATACACCGGTTTCGTTATAATAACCGGTAGTAACCGAGAAAGCAGTATTTTCCCAACCACCCGACATGCTAATTTCGTGGTTAGCAGTAATACCATCTTGGTACATAAGGTCTTGCCAATCGGTTTCACGACCTGTAAGCATCGATTCAATTTCGTCGGCTCCATAACTTGTATTACCGGCAGCTGTACGTAAATTAACATAACCTTCGGCGTCTAAAATGTCGTACTCGCGCGCAACTTGTGTTATACCATGGTAACCGTTATACGATATTTTAAGGTCGCCGGCTTTACCACGCTTGGTTGTAATAATAATAACACCATTAGCACCTCTTGAACCATAAATAACGGTAGCCGAAGCATCTTTTAAAATTTCCATCGACTGGATATCGTCAGATGCAATGTCACTAATTTTACCACTAAAAGGTATCCCGTCGACAACAATTAGAGGGTCGTTGGTTGCAGTTAGCGACCTGTTACCACGAATACGGATTTGAGCGTCGCCACCTGGCCTGCGGCTTGTATTAACAATCTCGACACCTGCACTTTTACCCTGCAATGCTTTAATTGCACTTGAAGCAGGCACGTCGCGCAGTTTTTCGGTTTCAACCGATACAATTGAACCTGTTACATCGCTCTTTTTTTGAACACCGTAACCAACAACTATAACGTCGTCGAGTGAAACGTTATCAGACTCTAATTCAACATTAATTTGAGTACGTCCATTAACCGGCACTTCAATAGTTTGATAACCGATAAATGAAAATAAAAGCACGGCATCGGCCGTTGGGGCTTCAATTTCGTATTTTCCATCGAAATTAGTTATAGTACCTGTTGTAGTGCCTTTTACTACAACGTTTGCTCCAGGCAAAACATCGTTATCAGTTTTGCTACGGACTTCACCTGTTATTTTGACCTGCGAATGGGCAAAATAACAAGATGCCATAAAAACAATTCCTAACAAGATTCTTTTCATAGAATATGCATTATTTATTTAAGTTATAGTGATTCCCTTTTTTTTCGCGTGCATTATATTATTGCATTTTATACACACACAACATTGCTAATAATTATTTATATGGTTTTTCACACGCCAAAAAAACCTATGGCAATAATTACCTGTTTTATCAAATGTAACGATACAAGTATTTATAAATGTGTAATAATCAGTATTGTTTTATACAAAAACGTATTGGGAGTAATAATTTTACGTTTTAGGTTGATTTTGTATTACAAACAACTTTTTAATCAACTGTATATTACTGTATTTTAGTTATTTGCAATTATTTCAATCGATTGCATTTAATAATTTTACATAATACAATATATTACACATTTTTGAAAGTTATTAGCCATTTTTTGAAATTTGTAAAAATTATCAGCTTTTACTCAAAAAAAACTAAACACTAATTATATCCTTAGTAATTATGTATCAGGCTAGTATGTTTTTATGTTTAAATACACAAATAATATAAAAACACCTAAAAAAAACAATGTAAATACAATTTAAAGCGATTGCATAAAACAAAGCGCAATAAATTCTATAATTTGACAATAAACCATATTAAAAAAATAGTTGGCCGTTTTGTATTGTTTAGATTAATAATTATGCTTTTAATACCTAAGTTGAGCGTTTGGAACAAAGTGAACAAAAGTTTTACTTAGGATAACCCCTATGTAGAGTTTGTTGTATTTCACTAACCAAGTGTAGTGAAATACTTACAAACTCTAAATCGATTGAGCGAATCGCTCAATTTGGGTAATAATAATGTTCGTGCACGATTAATAAATTTATCATAAAAGTTTAGTTTTATTAGTTAAACCAATCGATTACGAATATGTAATTCAGCATTTAAACCAACCGTATCAAACATTTTAAATTAGGGTTAAAAACTGCGTTGTTACAAAATAAAAAGAGGCTGTCCGGTTAATTATGGACAGCCTCAGGCATATACAACTAATAAATTACAGCGAATTGCTCAGTTTGGGTTTTATTTTACAACTTTATATTTGTACAAAGCTCCGCTTAAATCAAGTGTTACGGTATATTCACCATCTTCGGTAATTTTTATATTGTTTCCATCAGTGCCCTTTTCGAGTATACCGTCGGCATTGTCGTCGCCAAGAGTCATATTCCAATCTTGGTTTGCAATAAACTTAAACCCACCGGTTGTAATATTAATTGTAAGTTCCCACAAATCGGCTTCAGTATTATAAACCATATCGGACATTGCCCAGCTGTTAAAATCGCCGGTAAGTGCCCATTGTACCTTTGTTAGCGAATATGTTGACTCGTTAATGTTAGCAACAATTTTATAGCAACCTGCCCCTTGTGTAATTACAATATTGTTTCCGCCCCAGTTTCCAACCTGTAGCGTACCGGTTGTACCACTAACATCGGGGTCGCCAATAATTGCATCGGCACTGTCCCAATTGGGCTGCGTACTTAGTTTTATTTTATCGGTTAAATATAAGTAACCTTCGTAAATGCCATTATTTTTTACCGAATAAATACAGTTAGCATCGTCGAAACCCCAACTATTTTGGTCGCCCGACACGTATAATTTAGGATACTCAAGGGCAACCTCGAACGGAGTTACTGTTAAGTTAAAAATATCTGACACAGCAAATAAACTATCGCTAAGCGATGCTTTAATTTTAAATTGCAAATTAACAGGCGAGCCTGCTATAGCTCCCATTGCTAATAGTTTTTGATTTATATCGGAATTTGTAAAAGTAGCTTGTAAATCGGTGGTTGATGCCAAAATTATTGCCGATGCAAAGTTATTGCCATCAATATCAAACATCAGCATATTTACAGGGGTTTCGCTGCTAAAACCAAAAGTGGCTTCGGTCCATGAAAAAGTGCCTAAGTTAAGGTCGATATTACTTGCATCGATAACAATGCTTGAAGCCGCTCCCGAAAAACTTAAAACAGGTTTAGTAATTTCACCAACTGTAATTTTTTCGTCTTTTTTACAAGCAGTAAATGCCAGTAAAAAAATTTGTATAATTATTATAAAACGTTTCATCAGTATATTATTTATAAGTTAAATTACCATTTTAACACCATCATTAGTTTTAACCACGTTGAACCTGAGGGTATATTTTAAAAGTGGTTTTTTACCTAAAGTAACAGTGTTTTTAATCATAATAAATTCGTCTGTTTATTTTTTATTTTTTTATAATTGTGCTATTCACTCAACCTTTTTTTTGTAAGTATTTTGCAACACTTGGTTAGTGAAACACAGCAAATTCGACATCGGGATTACACCTAAGTAAAGCGTTTGTTATATTTACTACAACAGCTCAACTTGGGTTTAATAACCATCTTGTTTAAGATTAGGGTTAGCTGTAATGTCAGATGCCGGAATAGGGTAATGGTTTAAATGAGCAGGTAGTTCCATTCCCTGGTAAATACCGCCTTTCCACTCCCATAAATATTGCCCCGATGTAAATTTGCCAAACCTTACCAAATCGGTACGTCTATATCCTTCCCAATAAAATTCGCGGGCACGTTCATCGAGTAAAAAATCTAAAGTTAAACCGGCATCGTTAATATTACCACTATTGTTGCCAAAAGCGCGTTCGCGTACTTTGTTTACAAAAGTTAATGCTTCGTCGCGCGTTGCACCAACACCGCCGCGTAAAACTGCCTCGGCAAAAATCAGATATGCATCGGCTACACGCAATAGCGGAAAATCAATATCCATATGTTTATTATTAGAGCCTAATATACCTTGCGATGTTATGTTTTTATATTTAACAACAGCATATCCATTAGTAAACTCTGTTATTTCGTCGGTAGTAACAGTATGCCCGGTTGTATAAAACATTGCTCTTTTGTCGGTAGCTCCCGTAGGGTCGGTAAATTTATCGATTAGTTGTTTTCGTGCGCGGTTACCGCCCCAGCCATCGATACCATAATCGGCAGCTCCCATATCTTTCGACCATGCCGAGCAGGCTATCATGGTAATGCCACCCCATGTTTGTGCCTTTAGGCCGTCGGCAACAGCGGGCAATATTATGCCTTTAGCCAAATAATTGTCGGCCAAAAACAGGTTTGCGTAGGTACTATCGAGCTGGTAGCCCGAGTTAATTGCAAGTTTTGAATATGTTATTGCCTGAGTGTACATTTTTTGGCCTGTATAAACTTCGGCATTAAGGTACAAACGAGCCAGTAAAAGCCATGCAGCGGCTTTATCGACCCGTGCATACTCGTTTTGCAAAGGCTCGGCAAGTTTATTTTCAATATCTTTAAGTTCGGTTTCGATATAACTAAACAAGTCGGGCTTTGATATTTGTTTAGGCAAATACGCTCCAACACCGTCGTTTTCGGTAACAAAAGGCACGCTACCAAACAAATCGAGAGCATGATAATAACTTAATGCACGTAAAAAACGGGCTTCGGCAGCAAACATTTCAACTTCGGTTTTTTGTGTTGCCGACAAACCTCGCTCGCTAAGCTTGCTACCTGCCGACTCGCGTATAAACTCGTTGGCAAGCGCAATTTGATAATAAAGGCGCGAGTACATTCCCAAAACAACTTCGTTCGACGACGACCACGTGTTTGTTTGTAACTCGGGCAATCCTGGGTCGTTCCAAATCCATAATGCCATCTCGGTAGGTAGTTCCTGTAGGTACCAGTAAGCGCGTATGTAATTCGATGCACCTTCGTCGAGACCAAGAATATCGGGGTCGCCATCGGGACCTTTTTGCCCTGTAAGGCTTAACCCACCATAAAGTTTTGCTAATACCTGTTTATAACTTTCGTGAGAATTGTAAACAGTTGCCGACGTTGTAACATCGGGGTCGATTGGGGTAACATCAAGGTCGTTTACACATGAATACATTGCAACAACTGCTACAATGGCTCCAATACTTATATATTTATTTGCTTTTTTCATCTGTTTATTTTTTATTTTTTAATTGTCAGTTTAAACATCTTTTTCACTATTTATAAATTCCAATTTTGCATTTAAGCATTACAAAACCGCGTTTTATATACAATATTATCGATGTTTATTTTGATATTTATTAATTAAAAATTTAAGCTTACCCCAAATATAAACGAACGCGGACGAGGGTAAATATTATTATCGATACCATCGAAAACTTCGGGGTCGAGGCCTTGATAAGGAGTAATAACAAACAGGTTTTGAACCGTTAATGATAAACGTAAATCAATTTTATCGTTATAAAGTTTATCAAAACTATAACCAACCGATATGTTGTCCATTTTAAAAAACGAAGCTTTTTGCACATAATAATCGCTAAGTAATTGCTGTTTGTTAAAATTTGTATTACTAATACTTGTAGGAATATTTTGTACATATGTTGTATTATAAACGTACTGATAATTAGAGTTTCCGGCCTCGATATCGTTATAAACATAATTTCCGAAACTTGCCCGCCCGGTAAATGCAAAATCAAAATTTTGGTAATTAACCCTGGCCGAAATACCAAGTAACACATCGGGTGCCGATGAATGAAAATGGTATTTATCTTTTTCGTTTACAACACCGTCATCGTTACGGTCGACATAAACCCCCTCAACCGGTTTGCCGTTGGGCCAATAAACCTGTTGATAAACAAAATACGAGTTTGCCGGGTAACCCACGCTGTTAATTTTTGCATAATAACCTGTACCACTCGATATTCGTCCTAAAACTGCCCCCTGATAGTCGGGGTTATCAACCATGGTAAGCTTTGTTATCTCGTTTTGGTTTAAAGTTAAATTAGCCCCAAATTCGCAAAACAACTTTTCGGTACTAACGGCACGGTAATTAACATTAAACTCAACCCCGCGGTTACGCATATTACCAATATTTGTAAGCAATAAATTTGTAAAATTTGTACCAGCAGCCACCGGCACCTCGTTAATAAGGTCTTTAGTGTCGCGTTGATAAAGTTCAAACGAACCATTAACACGGTTATCAAAAAAACCATAATCGACACCCATGTTAAAAGTATTTGTTTCTTCCCATTTTAGGTTTGAGTTATACCCCGATGGGCGTAACATAGTATACCACTGGTTACCAAACAGGTATTGAGCAGTTTCCATACTATAACTGTAGCGGGCCAAATATGGGTAATTGTCTGACGTTAAATATTGCTGCCCTGTAACACCATATCCAACACGCAACTTAAGTTCCGACAACCATAAAGCATTGCTTAAAAACGACTCTTGGTTAAGCCGCCATGCAATTGCTGCCGACGGGAAAAGTCCCCAGCGGTTATCGGGCGAAAAGCGCGATGTACCGTCGTCGCGTAATGTAAAGGTTAATAAATATCGGTTTAATAAAGCATAGTTTAATCGCCCGTAAAACGATATTAACAGGTTTTCGGTAGGGTTACTGTTTTCGGGCGAAATTACATATTGACCATTTACACTTGTTGATTTTGAATAGTCGTCGCGCCAAAAACTTTGGTACGAATAGCCTCCCATAACATCAAACTTACTCATAATTGACTCAATCTCTTTCGAATAAGTAAGGTACGATTCAATAAGTTTACTAAGTTTTTTTTGAGTATAAACATTATCGATACCACTATTATTAGTACCGTCGGAGGCTGTACGGTATTCAAAAGCAGCATTCTCGGGCACAAAAACATAGCCGTCGGTACCCGATTTATCGAAACCTAAATTAAGTGTAGCTTTTAAATCGGGTAAAAAGTGCATTTTATAATCAATTTTAACATTACCAATAGCACGCATAACTGTTGAACGGTCGTCGCGCTGGTTAAGGTAAGCTACCGGGTTTGTTGTTGCCTGCGAGTTAGGCACGGTACCGTCGAGCCAAGTTGTATAGCCACCATAATCGCTATTGTTGGTTACCGGTTTTGTAGGGTCGTATAAAATTGCATTGCTAATAGCACTTGTACCGGCAAACCGGTTTTTGTTATACATTGCTTTAATATTTAAATCAATTGTAAGATGTTTGTCGAGTAACGACGGGTTAATGTTAATTGCCCCGGTAACGCGTTCCATTTCCGATGTTATTAACATACCATTTTGGTTTGAGTAACCTACCGATGCCCTGAACGGGAGTTTACCTGCCCCGCCGGCCGCGCTAATATTATGGTCGTGTCCAAATGCAGGTTTAAATATCTCGTTTTGCCAGTTAGTATTAGCATCACCAAGCAAAGCCACCGCTTTTGAACTTTCGCCATAACGGTTAGTTAAAGCCTGGCGGTAGTCGCCAGCCGACATAACACTGTACTCGTTTGCCTTAAAACCAACCGATGTATTTCCGTTATAACTAAACTTAACGTTACTACTTTGCCCTTTTTTTGTGGTTATTATTATAACCCCGTTTGATGCTCGCGAACCATATATGGCTGTTGCCGATGCATCTTTAAGAACAGTAAACGATTCGATATCGTTTGGGTTAACAGTACTTAACGGGTTTCGCATACCCGAAATGCCATCGTTATCAACAGGGACACCATCGATAATAATAAGCGGCTCGTTATTAGCCGACAACGACGCCCCGCCACGTATGCGAATTGTTGAACCAGCCCCGGGTGCCCCACCAGTAGCTGTAATTTGCACACCCGATGTTTTCCCGGCAATTAGGTCTTGTGGCGATGTAATTGCACCACGGTTAAAATCTTTAGTTGTTACCGAGGTTACTGAGCCGGTAGCATCGGTTTTTTTAACCGAACCATAGCCAATAACTACAACTTCGTCAACACCAATTGTTTTGCTAACAAGCTTAACATTTATAGTATTTTGGCCATTAACCTGTATTTCGGCAGTTTTATAACCAATAAACGAGAACAACAGCACATCGGCATTGTCGGCCGCAATTGAGTATTCGCCGTTAGCCGAGGTAATTGTACCTGTTTGGGTATTTTTTATTACCACGTTAACCCCGGGCAACGCAATGTTTGTTTCATGGTCGGTAACAATACCATTAACGGTAATTTTTTGTGCAAATGTTTGCACATTAAAACCAACTAACAGTATTGTACAAACCAATTGTAATTGTAATAGTTTTTTCATACTAATCGGGTTTAAAAATTTAAAGGTTTATTAATTTAAGTTTTAATAAATTACGGTTTAAAGCTTTTATAAACAGCCTGCCAAACCGGCTTAAATGCCGGGCTATTTGGCATGGCTTTTTACTAACATTGTTATTAATGCTACTAATTATTATAGTTTAATTTACATCGATAACAATTTTTGCACTTTTTAAATTATTCGATGTAGCCCCAACAGTAACTTTACCACATGTTTGCCCGGCTTTTAACAATACAGTTGCAATACCGGCTTCGGCTTGCGCGGGGTTTTGTCCAATTATAACCGCATCGCCGGTGGCAGTAAATTTTATACTATCGGCAGCATGTGGCAAAACAGTACCATTTTTATCGATAACAGCAGCATATAAAAACACAGCATCGTTACAATTGCTTTGTAATTTACGCCCGCTTTGGTCGTGCCAAATTTTTATACCGTCGGCTTTTTCGGGGGTGTTTACAGTGTGCGTGGCCACAACATTATTATTAACATAGGCTTTTGCAACAATTTGCCCAGGCTCAAACGAGTTAAGCACAAATGTAAAAGGCGGGTTAGTTAAATTTACCGAGTTTATATCGGTATCGGGTTGTTTACGCCCAAAACTTTTGTTGTTTACAAAAAGCTCAACCTGTTGGCAGTTACTATATACTTTTAATTGTAAAAACGAAGGGTCGTTATAAAAATTAGATATAAAAACCATTGGTTGTGCCATAATATTTTCGCCAATTATGGCCTGGCTTTTATAAAAATAGTAAGCAAACTTTGGCAGTCTAAAAATATCCATAATACCCGATGCTTCAATATCGGGGGCATAACCCCGGTTATAATCGAACATAAGCCAGTTTGCATCGCCAATGGCAATGCCCTGCAAATTACTATTGTGCGACTCTTGGTAATTTAACGCCTGTTGTGCCAAACGTTTTTGCCCATGCCCGCGCAATTGTCGCGAGTTTCGTTCGTCGTCGGTTAAATTGGCATATGCTGTTTGGTTAAAACCTGCATTTTGTGCATAATACTCCCAATCGCCATACTCGGCAATTAACAATGGCCATTTACCCAAATAGTTATTCCAGTAAAAAGGGGGCTTTGCATGTTGCCTTGCCGGTATAAACACGTCGTAAACACCATCGAGCCAGCCACAAGTATAAACATCGGGGCCGGGGTACTCGTTGTGTACAATATTGTGGGCTTGCTGCATAAAATTTTCGGTCATACCCGATTCGTTTAACGATGCCTCCCAAAGTACTATACAAGGGTGGTTACGGTCGCGGCGTACCATTGCCCTTATATCGTTAAAAACATTTTGCTGAAAAACCGTGTCGCCAAAAAATTGCCAGCCCGGAATAGCATCCATAACCAAAATACCAAGCTCGTCGCAGGCGTTTAAAAAAGCTTTGCTTTGCGGATAATGCGACAAACGTACAAAGTTAAAACCTGCCTGTTTTATTTTATAGGCATCGCGGTAATTGGCATTATCGCTTAAAGCGTAACCAATGTATGGATACTCTTGATGGCGGTTTGTACCGCGTATTTTAAGTGGTTTACCATTAATAATAAAACCATTTTTTGCATTAAAACTAAATGTACGTATGCCTATTTTTTGTGTTTGCGAGTGAGTAACTACATTATTATTATAAACATTAACAATTAATGTATATAAATTTGGTTGGTTTGGGCTCCACAGCATTGGTTTTTCAACCGTGGTTTTAGCATTAAAAGCTACACTTTGCCCGGCTGGAACTTGTTTTTGGTTACTAAAAAACTGTGCCACTTGTTTGTTATTATAAAACAATTGCGCGCCAATTTTCGCGTTTTTTTCAATGTTATCAAAATTAGCCACATCGACACTAACATTAACATTAGCCGAACCGGCCGACACATTATTATAAGTTACAAACACACCACCACCAGCTGTTTTATTTGCTGCAACGGCATTGGTAATATGCAGCTTGTTTTTAACTATTAAACTAACGTTGCGATAAATTCCGCTGTAAATATTAAAATCGAGTGTTCTTATTGGTTTACCGGGTGGTACTTGCGGGTTATCGCGGTTATCGAGCATAACAACCAGCGAGTTTAAGCTATTGTAATTAACATTATTAGTTATATCGACATAAAAAGGCAGGTATCCGCCATAGTTAACATAAATTAGTTTATTGTTTAAATAAACATGTGCAATTTGCATTGCCCCGTCGAACTGTATAGCCACATGTTTATTATTTGCATTGGCTGGCAAAGTAAAAAATTTACGATAAAAACATATACCCTGCCATTGGTCGGCTTTAATAACTAAAGGTTCAATATTTGCAGTATGAGGTAACGAAACCTGCTCCCAATTATAGTTATTTGTATCGATAAACATTTGGTTATTAACCGTATCGGCAATGTTTTTAGCAAATTGCCAGTTATAATTAAAATTAATGTTACTGTTATTTACATTAATACTATCGTGCTTACAAGCCGTAAAAACTACAGCTACCAATAAGTTTAAAATTAAAAAACGCATAGTAATAGTTTATTCGGTGTAATTGTGTTGCATATAATCAAAAGCCACTGTGGCATTACCTGAAAAGTTAAAAAAAGCGCAATTCTCCCAAGCCGAGCCTGTTCCCCAAAGGTCGCGCATTTGCGATGTTATCCAGGCGGGTTCCCAATACATAATACCATCGGCTCCGGCATTAACCATACGCTGGGTAAGGTCAATTAAAAATTGCTTTTGCCCTTCGGGGGTGTATGCAAAACCTGGCAATGGGGTTTGTTGTCCAAACAGGTTGCCATAAGTATCGGCATTTTGTGTTGTATAAGGATACGCTGTTTCAAGTATCATTATTTTGCGCTTAAATTTTGCTTTAACGCTTTGTACTAAAGCCGGCAATGCATCGTAAGTAATTGCTGTATGCCATAATGGATAATACGAGAAACCAATGATATCAAAATCGGTAACTTTGCCCGAGTTAATAATGTTATTAAACCACCAGTCGATATTTTTAGGGTCGGCCACGTGCAAGGCAATTTGCGTAGTACATTTTGCAATTTTATCGATATCGCGTACGGCTTTTATTCCGGCATTAAAAACTTTTCCGGCATTCAACCAGTTTCCGTCGCAAACCGACAGATTAGGAAAACCCGCGAGTTTTTGTGTAAGCAACATTCCGCAATTGGTTTCGTTACCAATTTGCACCATCTGGGGCAACAGGTTTTGATTATGAAGTTTTAGTAATACATTATATGTATAGTTATACACCGAATCGCAAAGTACATCAATACTTGTAATGTTTTTCCAAGCCTGTGGCACGTGTTGTTTTTCGGGGTCGGCCCAAGTGTCGGAGTAATGAAAATCGAGGTTAACAGCCATGTCGTTATCTTTAGCCCGCTTTATGCTTTTAGCAACGTCGGCAAAACCACTGTAAAGCTCCGAATTTTGCCCGTAAATATCGTAAACCCAGTTTGGGTTGTGCCATAAACGCAGGCGCACCATATTGTTACCTTTTTGTTTAAATATGGCAAATGGGTCGGTAGCTGTAGTGTTTATTTTAAACACGCCTCCTTTGTCTTCAATTTGGTTAACATACGATAAGTCGGAACCAAAAACAAACTCTTGCACCGTAGTGTCGGCAATATCATTATTGCCATTAACGGGCTTTGTTGAGTTGTCGCAGGCAAAAAATAAAAATGTTGCTAAAAAAATAATTAGCTGTAAGCGAATTATGTACATATTAAAAAAATAAAATGTTAATAAAAATGTTTCCAAAGCTACAAAACACAGTACGTTTAAGTTTGTTGGTTTAAACCAAATATTTGTTCTAATCGTACATTTTGGTAAAAAATGCAAAAAATAACTGTACAAAAAACCTGTATTTTTGCTTTTAAATTGTAATATTGTTTTACACACCAGGCGTGCATTAAAAACATACGCGGTTATCGGGTTCAATTTTCGATAACCGCGTTTTTTATGATATTTTTTTACATTAATAATAATATGTATACAAGGTATTTAAACTTTATAAAAACAAATATTTAAAAAAAACCAAAGCAGTTTTATATACTAACAAGCTAATTGGTAAAAAAAATAATATTATAACATAAAGCAAAAGCAAACATATTTATGTGCAACCTTAATTTACAATTGCAAAAAAGTATAAAATATTGGCAATTAATAATGCCCCCTTACGTGAGTTATAATTCGACAGCAATTTTATTTTACTGTCAAATTATAGTTTACATATAATTTTGTATGCCTTAAACCAAAAAATATTTTAATATGCAGTATTAATTACCTACTTATTATAGCTAATATGCAAACCACTTATAACAATAAAGCACTGCTAATACTCGACCTCGACGAAACGCTTATACACTCGTGCCTTACTGAACGGGGGCGAAAACCCGATTTATTGTTCGAAAACTTTATGGTTTACAAACGCCCCGGGCTCGACAGTTTTTTAAACCAAATGCATAAAATATTTTTACTTGCCATTTGGAGTACCGGAACCGATGATTACGTAAATGAAATTGCACAGGCAATTACCCCGGATGGTTGCCGTTTTGAGTTTGTTTGGGGACGCAGCCGTTGCACTGCTCGCAATGTTGAACTAAAAAATATTAGCAACAAACATACTAACACATACGATTATATAAAACCATTGAAAAAAGTTAAACAGCTGGGCTATAGTTTAAAACAAACCCTTATTGTCGACGATTCGGCTTATAAATGTACCGATAATTATGGCAACGCAATATATATTAAAGCTTTTGAAGGCGACATAAACGACCGTGAACTGCCAAAACTTGCCAATTACCTAAAGCAATTACAACCCGAACCAAATTATCGTAAAATTGAAAAACGAGGGTGGAACAATTCATAAAACTTTTACCTAAGTTAAGCGGATAAAGTATAGCAAATAAACACTTTACTTAGGCATAACCCCCATTTAGAGTTTGTTACGTTTCAACTAACTATGTGAAGTTAAATACTTACAAAGCCTGAATTGATTGAGCCACTATCTCAATTTGGGTATCAAGCGCAATAATAACTATAACATACTACTTTACCGGTTCAACAACATATCCCTGTTTTTTTAATAGTTCAATTACACCATTTTGCCCAGGCAGGTGCATTGCACCAACAGCTATAAAGCTAGCATTTTTTAACATAATACTTTCAATAATAGGAATCCAGTTTTTATTCCGGTTATCAATAAAAGCATAACGATAAACAGTATCGGCAAAACTACCGGCATTTAAATTATACAATCTATCAATATTTTGATTTTTGTATAAATTAACCATTTGGTAATAGCCGCGGTAATCGTCCATATTGGTTAAATCGGTTATTTGAGTTTCAATGTCAATACTATTTGTCAATTCTATCTGAAAATCGACGGTTTCGAGTGCCATTAAAGTCATTTTGTTTTTTTTCGACATTTTGTACAACTCGTGCTCGTAGGTTTTTGTTTTACCAATATACTCTTGCAAAATTAAAGCCGACAAAAATACTGGTTTAACACGATTATATTTTTTTTCGATAGTACGTTTGCTAATTCCCAAACTATCGGTCAAAATTTTAACAAACTGTGAGTATAATGTAGTATCAATGTAATGCAAAAGTGTTTTGTTATTTGGCAGTAACACTTTATTGGCCAAATCAATTTTTTGATTAAACGACATGTTAAACATATCGGCCTCAATTACCAATACCTGGCAACTATTAAAAGCTTTTTGCATTACGGGGCTAAAAAAATAATCGTTTTTAGGTATCATATGTATAGTGCCAAACAGGTACGACGGTTTAGGCATATTTTTGCCACTAACTTTCCATAACAACGAATTACTATTTTGTGCAAAAAGTGTAACCGAAAATGTTAATAAAATAATTGTAATAAATTTCATAAAACAACAATTGCAAATATTTGGTTATTGATGCTCAATTTTTTTGGGTACAGTAAATTATTATTTCGAGCAATTAATATATAAAATGTAAAATATTGGAATTTATTATAATAAAATGATAATTATTTTTTTTGCATCATTAGTTTTAATTATCATTAATACCTAAGTTGAGCGGTTGGAGCTATGCGAACAAACGCTTTACTTAGGTAT
>CAZJCR010000046.1:0-20573 GCA_964544385.1 uncultured Bacteroidales bacterium | reverse complement strand
CACGAGATTGTTGTTATTGACAAAAACGAAGATATGCTACAAGATGTTAGCGCACATTACGATGTTATGACTATACATGGCTCGTGTACTTCGTTTGCCGATTTAAAAGAGGCTGGGGTTAAACGTACCGATTTATTTGTAGCATTAACACATACTGTTGAAATTAACATAACTGCATGTATTTTAGCCAAACAACTTGGTGCAAAAAAAACAATTGCAAGGGTTGATAATGCCGAATACCTTTTACCCCTTAACAAGTCGCATTTTTTAAACATGGGCATCGACTCGTTAATATACCCGCAAAAACTTGCAGCACGCGAGATAGTAAACCTGCTTAATGAAACCGGCACGTCGGAGGTGTTTAACTTTTTTGGCGGTAAATTATCGTTATTTGTAATAAAACTTGAACACGATGCCCCTATTATTGGCAAAACATTCCGCGACGTATCGGTAAACACAAAACATTTAGTTTTTAGGGCTGTTGCCATATCGCGCGACAACAAAACGTCGATACCAGGGCCCGATGTACCTTTTGCCGAGGGCGATTTGGTTTATGTTATTACAAACCAAAAAGGTATAACAGAAATGATGGAATACTCGGGCACAAAAAGGCTGGCCAGTAACAATATTATGATATTGGGCGGGAGCCAGGTTGGTATAAGGTCGGCACAGTTGCTCGAAAAAAACTCGAATATTAAACTTGTTGAAATTAACAAGGAAAAATCGCAATACATTGCAAGTCTGCTAACAAACTCGTTAGTAATAAATGCCGATGGTTGCGAGATACAAACCTTAAAAGAAGAGGGTTTGGCATTAATGGATGTTTTTATTGCTGTAACCGGCAACGACGAGCTAAACATACTGTCGTGCATACAGGCAAAAGAACTTGGGGTTAAAAAAGTTATAGCATCGGTTGAGAATATTAATTACCTGCACATTGCCGAGAGTATGGGTATAAATGCTGTTATTAACAAAAAACTTATTGCAGCAAGCCATATTTTAAGGTTCACAATGTCGGCCGAGGTACCATCTTTTTTGTGCCTTACAGGTTCCGATGCCGAAGTTTTAGAGTTTATTGTTAAGCCCGATTCGAAAATTACCAAAGGGTTAATCCGCGAAATTGATTTTCCGAAAGATGCTGTAATTGGCGGTGTTATACGCGACCAAAGCAGTTTTATTGCCGTAGGCGAAACCCAGATAAAAGCCAACGACAGGGTTGTTGTTTTTGCTTTACCAACAGCGTTACAAAAGCTCGACAGGTTTTTTAACTAAATATTGGTTTAATGATAAACAAGCAAATTATCTGGCGTCTACTGAGTTTTTTAATGCTTATCGAATCGGTTTTTTTAGCATTAGCACTTATTGTATCGATAATATACAAAGGCTCCGATTTATATGCATTTGCTGTTACATTGGCAATTACACTAACATCGGGGGTTATAATAAATAAACTAACAAAAAAAGCCAACAAAGATTTTGGCAAACGCGAGGGTTATATTATTGTAAGTTTAGTTTGGGTTGTATTTTCGATATTTGGTTGTCTACCCTACATTATTAGCGGGTCGATACCATCAATAACCAATGCATTTTTTGAGACAATGTCGGGGTTTACAACTACCGGTGCATCGATACTCGATAATATTGAACAAATGCCAAAAGGTATTTTGTTTTGGCGCAGCCTTACCCAGTGGATGGGCGGTATGGGCATAATAGTATTATCGTTAGCCGTATTGCCGTTTTTGGGCATAGGCGGCATGCAGCTATATTCGGCCGAAGTACCAGGGCTTACAGCCGACAAGTTTCACCCGAGAGTTAAAGAAACAGCGCAACGCCTTTGGATAATTTATGTTGGCTTTACTGCCGCCGAGGCTTTGCTTTTATGGATAGGCGGCATGGGACCGTTTGATGCTATAAACCACGCTTTAACCACTATGGCAACCGGAGGTTACTCTACCAAGCAGGCTAGTATTGCATATTATAACAGCCCATTTATACAATATGTAATTATTGCTTTTATGTTTATTGCAGGGGTAAACTTTGCTTTGGCATACTTTGCGCTTAAACTAAATTTTAAAAAAGTTTTACGTAACGAAGAGTTTAAAATTTACCTGCTAATAACATTCATATTTACGGCCATAATAACAATCCGTCTTTTGCTTTCGGGACATGGTAGTTTTGAGCAGTCGTTCCGCGACGCTCTATTTCAGGTAGTATCAATAATTACAACTACCGGCTATATAACCTACGATTATTTGCTATGGCCACCGTTAATAGTATCGTTAATTTTTTTATTAATGTTTGTAGGAGGCTCGTCGGGGTCAACCAGCGGTGGCATAAAAGTTATAAGGGTAGCACTTATTTTAAAAAATTGCGCGTATGAGTTAAAACGTTTAGTGCACCCAAAAGCAATAATACCATTAAAACTTAACGATAAGGCAGTACCACAAACTTTAGTTAACAACGTTTTAGCCTTTATAGTATTTTATTTATTAATTTTCATGGGTTCGTCGGTAATGTTAACAGCCCTTGGTATCGACATGAACACCGCGCTTGGGGCTGTAGCTACATCGTTAGGCAACATTGGGCCAGGGCTTGGTTTAGTTGGCCCGGCCTATAGCTTTTCGGCCATTCCTGAAGTTGCAAAATGGATACTTTCGTTTTTAATGCTATTGGGCAGGCTCGAGCTTTTTACAGTATTAATACTATTTGCCCCATCGTTTTGGCGTAGTTAAAAAAATGCCGGCAATAAAATGCCGGCCAGCCATTATTCAAAAAAATCCCAATTTTCCCATACATTTTGCACCTCGACACTAACATTTGTTTGAGGTTGCTGTGTTTTTCCGTTTACACGGATACTTTGTTGCGACACCATTTCGGCTAAATAATCCGACAACTCTTTGTAAGTAAGTTTGCCTGCTGAGGAATTAATTTTTTCGAGCAGGTAATAAGTAAACATACCATGTTGTTTGTCTTTATATGGCAACGACGACTCGTTGCCCGAACTAGCCGTAAAAACAATTAAATTTTTTTTAACCGATTCTTTCTCGGGTTTTGGTGTAATTTTAACGCCCCTTGCAGCAACCAAGCCCTGGTTACGTGCACCGCCACTAAAACAAGCATCGATAAAAACAGTTACCCGTTTAGCCGGGAAAGCAGTAAGCTGTGAATAAAAATCGGACAACTTAAGTGCAGTAATTTCAAGGTCGGTACCATTACCATCGACAGGAACAAGATAAGGTTCTTTGGTTTTTTCGTCGGGGAAACCATGGCCTGCATAAAACACAAAAACCTCGGCTTTGCCCCCCGAGTTTTCGATAAACTGAGAGATACGTTTTAAATAAGTACGCATCTCAATAAACCGGGCATTCTCTTTATAAAATATATTTTCGTGGGCAATACCAAGTTTTTTTATGCACAATTCTTTAAAAGCCTGGGCATCGCGCATAGCAAAATCAACATTACTCTCGCTTGCCAAATCAACCTGGTACGAGCTATAATCTTCGTTACCAATTATTAATGCATAGCGGTATGGGTCGGAGCGTTTAAAATTTATATCAACAGGTGCGCTCATCGACTCGCCTGCCATATTTTTTGTCTTTACAATAACATTGTTAATACCACTGTTTAAAACAATTGCCTGGTCAACATAATAACAACCGTCGGTTGATAAACCGGGGTTTTGTTCGGTAGCAAATACCTGGTTGTTAACAAAAACGCTGTACGAATTAATTTTTGAATTTGAACGGATACAAGCTTTAATTTCGATAGTTTTTTCGGTTACCGAAATAGTGTTGCCCGATGGATAAACCCAGCTTATAGTGGCCGGTATTGGCATAACAAAATTTATATTACGTATTTCGCTTTCGGTTGTACCGTTTTGATGCATTGCTACAATTTTTAAGGCATTTGTGCCAGGTGCCACATACACAGGTTTTGAAAATAAATAATCGCATCCTTTTACCGACGATGGTTTTAAATTAGTTTCGGTAAACATTATACCGTCATTATTATAAAGTTCAACTTTCGAAACCGGGTTTACTGACTGTATGCAGGCACTAATAGTTAAATTAGGCTTATAAACAATTGTATCGGTGCTTGGTAAAAACCAACTAATATTTGTTTTTGTAGTTTGTTGAAACGAGATAACACGTGCCCCCGAAACTGTTTCGCCACTTGAATTAACTGCAATAATTTGTAGCGTATTTTGCCCTGGCAAAAGCTGTAATTGTTGGTCGATAAAATAATTCGACGAACCTGGTTTAAGCTTATTGTAAACAACCAAACCATTGAGTTTAATTTGTACTTTATCAACAGGAACCTGCGACTCGACATAACCCCTGATAGTATTTGCCGAAACATATGTAATTGTATCGGCCATTGGCGACAACCATTTAACAACAGGTTTGTTGGCTAAAACATGGTTAATAACCCGTTCGTCGGACGGCCTTGTAAAATCAGACGTAGTAACAACCAACTGAATTTTGTTATCGCCCTGTTTAAGTTCAATGTCTTGCACAAACATGCCGCCGGCAGCCGGCACCGACACCGTTATTTGTTTTTGTCCGTTAACAATAACCTCGACACTTTGCATGCTATGCGCCGGGTTAATTAATGCTTTTAACTGATACTTTGCCAAATTAGTTTGGCTAAAGTTTTGAGCCGGATTAACCCATGTAAGTACTTTTTGGTCCGATAACGATCGTTCAATTTTAACAGGTGCCGAAACTCCCTCGCCAGCAATATTTTTCACTTTAATTTGGATAATGTTATCGCCATCGGCTAAAATAACCTGCTCGTCGAACAATGTTAATTCCGAGTCGTTAGTTTCGAGCATTAACTCGGAGCGGCCTTTTGATGAGTATAGTTTATTATTTAAATATAGTTCGATGGTACGCAGGCTCGATATTGATTTAATATTTGCACTAACTTTTACACTTGCCCCCGAAACAACAGCCCCCGAACGAGGCGACAATATATTAACAACCGGCACCATACCTGAAATTGAAGATGCTTGTGCAACTGGTTTTTCAGATTTTTTTATTCCTAATGTGTTTGTATCCCAAATTTCGAGTTTACCCGAGTACAGTTCAACCGACGAGAAGCTACCGCCATTAGGGTTAAAGGCAACGCCCAGTACAAAATTATCGAGTTTTGGCGATTGAAAAACCACCCGTCCGGTACGGACATCGGTTAAAACAACAACATTATCGTGGCCACCACTAAGTAAATACTGACAATCGGGGCTAAAACAAAGTGTTTGAACCCATTTACGGTGAACAATAAAAGTGTTAATTTTTTCACCATTAATAGCATCCCAAAGGTTAATAATGCGGTCGTACCCGCCACTGGCAATAACACTGCCGTCGTTACTATATTTTACAGCACAAACCCAATTGTTGTGCGCGTTTATCGATTTTTTTAATGATGCGGTTTTTACGTCCCAAATTTTAATTGTCCCATCGGCACTTCCGCTAACTAAACTACTACCATCGGGCGAAAAGCTAACGCTGTTTACCTCTTTAGTATGTCCTAAATAATACCTTTCGGGCAAGCCAGTGGCTATGTTCCATAAAATTACCTGCTTGTCGTGGCTGGCCGATGCTATATATTTACCACAGGGGCTAAAGGCAATTCCCATTATCTGGGCTTTATGTGCTTTTAGTGTTTTTACAACCTGTTTTGTACTTATATTCCAAATGGTTAAATTATTATCTTTACCACCGGCGGCAATAAAATTATTGTCGGGCGAAAAAGCTACCGACAGGGCAAAACCTTTCATTCCTTTTAATCGCGTAACTTCAGAAATATTGTTGGCATCAACAATTATAATCTCTTTATTACCACCACCAACAGCAATATAATTTCCGTTATTGCTATAAGCCGTACAATAAAGTTCGGTTTTTAAATTAACCACGTTTTTGCGTGTTACCTGCGCATTTGTGTAACAAAAAATAATTAACAACGTGCTTATTAAAATTAAGGGTTTCATTGGTAAATAGTTTTTAATTTAAGGTAATGATAATATGCCGTAACATATATGGTTAAATAGTTTTATCACTATATTACTTGTATTTGCATTACATGTGTGTTAATTGTTCTTATTTTGTTTAATATTGAGCATACAGTAATAAATATACAATAGTAATTAATACAAAAAAGTTTTGATTTGCTAATATATCAAACATTAAGTCTTATTGTTTTAGCACTATAAATATTGCTAAAACATTTATACCCAAATTGAGCTGTTCGCTAAATCGGGGTTATACCTAAGTAAAGCGTTTGTTAGTTTAACTCCAACCGCTCAACTTAGGTAATGATTAAAAAACCTATTATTAGGTTGCACCAATAGTTTAAATACTTTTTGATTTAAACATATTAATACGCACACCAGCCTGAATGTGGCCATTAAGTAAATCATTATAAGTATAATACCCCCCGGCTTGCAAAAACACCGAAAAATTTGAGCTAAAGTTAATATCGAAACCAAGGCCACAAAGGCTGCCTATGGTATTAAAAAAATCTTCGTCGTAATAAGCAGGGTAACTGCCTACAGCTTCAACATATTTCTCGTACCAAATTGAATTAATGTTAGCCTCGGCAAACAAGTATGGGTTAATAACTTTACCCGGTAATATATTAAATTTTAAACCTACACCCAAAGCAAGGTTATCGTAGTACTCGTCGGCAATTTCGTCTTCGCCAAATAAATAGTAAAACCTTGCCGATGCATAAGCCGAAAACCTGCGGTTAATATTGTATTGTATACCGCCATCTATACCTATGCCCATTGAATAAATTGGTTCAACAGTATTAATTTCGGGTACAACATTTACAACCGATGCATTTAATGTAAATTTTTGCTGAAATTGAGCTTTTAAGCTATTAAAACCTGCAGCAACAAAAACTATTACAAGTATAAAATGTTTTATTACATGTGGCATACAAAAGTTATTTAGGTTAATATTTACAATAATTTAATCAAAATTACAAATAAATATAAGCCATTATGCCCACTAATAAACTTTTTATAATAAAATATGTAAATTGCATACTAATAAACTATTTAAACTAAAAATAATCATTATGAAAAGAGTGCCCTTTATTAAGTTTTTAACGGCTATACTTTTAATGGTTTTAGGTTCGTGTGAGCTGCGCGAAGAACCACTACAGCCGGTTGCCTGTTTTACCGTATCGGCCGATAATGTATACGTGGGCGATGAGGTACATTTTACTAACTGCTCAACAAACGGTGTTACTTACAATTGGGACTTTAACGATGGTTCCGAATCGGTTGCCAAAGACCCAACCCATACATTTGAAAACGCCGGCACTTTTAAGGTTAAGCTTATTGTTTACAATAAAAATTTAGCCGACGAAACCGAAAAAACTATTACAGTTTCGGAAAAAACGGCTCCCGTTAATCCCGAAACATGGGACGGAATAAGTGTTGATTACTATACTATACTTTATGGTACCAAATTTGACGAAGCCGAAAACTGGATTGTTGGCACCACCGAAACTTATGCTTACCTAATAGATAACGGAACCTACCATTGCTACCGCTCAAGTGCCGGGGTTTCGGCAGTATCGCTAAACACGCTTACAGGTACTGGTAACTGGGAGATTGAATCGCGCATGGGCCTTGCTGCATATGACGAAGTAAACTTATATAACAACGGGCTTATTTGGGGCTGCGATACTGATATTAATTTTCAGTTCTTAAATTTCGACGGCTCGGGCAAATATATTATTGGCTATTATTTTGAAAAATACAACATGTTTAAAGAATGGACAGCAGGTGCAGCAGCGTCGCCATCGTACAACCTTTTAACTGTGCGCAAATACGACAACAAATATTACATGTTTATTAACAAAAATTTAGTTTATACCGGCAACTATAAAGAGTTTTACGGGTACTATCTTGGCTTTTTTATAGCATCGGGGTCCGAACTTGTTATCGATAATTTTTATGTTTACAATATTGATATAAACAAAAAAACGGCAAACATTAATAAAAATATAAGTAAGGAGAGCTTACAGGTTAATACTCCAAACAATAATTTAAAAGGTTTTGAATCGGAGTTTGGTTTTAGCATTAAATAATTACTAAAACCCAAATTGAGCGATTCGCTCAATATAAAAGCCTGCCTGTTTTGAGCAGGCTTTTTTTACCATATTATTTTATCAAGCTTTACATCGTGTTGTTCAAAAGGTATTTGGTCGAACATTTGAAAACTAAAAGCCAGCCCTGTTTTATAACCTGAATTATTAGCCAGCAAGCGGTCGTAGTAACCTTTGCCCCTGCCTAACCGGTAATTATTATAACTAAAAGCCACACCGGGCACAATTATTAAATCGATACTTTTGTAATTATCAAAATTACTACCTGTGGGCTCTAATATTCCGTATTTACTATCGGGCTTAAGCGAGTTATAACCTTGGTAAACACGCAAAATCAAATTATTACCAGCCATAACCGGCAATAGTATTGTTTTACTTTTATAATAACTATTTATAATTGAGTGGGTATTAACTTCGTCGGGCATTGACCAATATGCCAATACGGTTTTTGCTGTTATAAAAGCGGGCATTTGCTCAAGTTTGCCAATAACTGGTAACGACATATTTACAAGTTCACTGGCCGAAAATGTTTTTTTTGTCTCTTTAATTTTTTGCCTTAATTGTTTTTTTTGGTCATTAATATCAATCATGGTTTATATTTTGACTGGCTCAGTATTAAATGATAGTCGTTATTTAACATTAACTGTGACAAAGTAACCTGCGGGTTGTTTTTAAGGTACGACAAAATTATTTGGTAACCTAACCAACGGCCGCTGCGCCCGGGCGAAAAACGTGAAAAAGGTGTGGTAAATGGCGCATCGTTAATATACCTTGTAATAACTTTGCGTTCGGTTGAAAAAAGCTGTTTATTTTCGACCAAATACAACCACATCATTTGTTCGTTACGCTTGCACCATTTTAGTTTTGTACTGCTAAAGCCCCATTTTAAAGTATCGGCATGTTTAGGCAAAAGCTCATCGATAAACAAATGTATTTTACCGTAATAAAGCATCTGCGAAAGCAAATCGTCGGTTTTTGGAGTATATGGAAACTCGGTTACGCCAAGGGCAAAAACTACGTCGGAAACAATTTTTTGCGGGTGCATATTTGCCATAATATATTGTTGGGTGCGCAACATTTGATAGTATTTATGGTTATAACCCAAATAATTGTCGAGACTAATACTTATGTAACCCGTATCGACAACAATACTTTGGTTAAAACCCGATACATGTGCATATAATTGAGGTACAGTATTTTGCGGAAAATAATAGTTATACCTTTTAATAGCATTGTTTAAAATTGGCACAAAATTATGATGCTCAAATGTTTTGTTAACATCGTTGTAAACCTCGCAAATATCGGGGTCGGTTAAAAACGACAAAAGTTTTTTATCATAATCGAGCTGGTTTGTACCACCAATATTAATTATTGCAGTATTATAGGTATCAAAAAAAACACCATATTTTTGGTTTAAATATGGTACATAACTCCAAATACTGTCGGGTGGTAAATTATAAAGCTCCGAGTAAAAAGGCTTAAAAACCAATTCAATATTCGAGTTTTTAATATCAACAGCCTTGTTGTTATTATTGCACGATGTAAAAAACAATGATATTAAAACAAAAAAACTAATAAATATGCGCATAATAAAAACAATAAAATTTGTACTAAAATACAATTACAAATATAACAATGCAAAAAGCATTTTACTTGTGAGTTATATAAAAAACATTTAGGTTTGCTGTGGTTAATATTTAGTTATCGATAAATATTTTATCGATAAAAAAGTTACTAAACTTATATAAATATTGGCTTAATTATTTTTTACCAATAATTTTTACAAACTTAAGTTTATAAAACCTGTTATGACAAAAACAATAGCCATATTAATAATAAGCCTGAGCCTGCCAATAATAATAACAGCTCAGGAACTACGCATGGGATTGGTAGCAAACCCCCAGGTATCGTGGTTAAACTCGAACTCGGCAAAAGTTAAAAACAATGGCGCAGTGTTTGGCTACAACTTTGGGTTAACAACCGATTTGTTTTTTGCCGAAAGATACAGTTTTAGTACCGGCGCAACTATAAATAACATAGGTGGCAAACTGCTTTACAGCGATACCATACTTTTTAAAACCAACGATGGTACCGACACTTTTCCCGGTTTAACATCGGTTAAATACAAATTACAATATATTGATATACCACTTACATTTAAAATGGAATCGAACCAAATTGGGTATTTGGTTTACTTTGCAAAATTTGGCGTTATAAACCACTTGCGTATTGGCGCAACATCAACTGTAAGCCAGCTTAAAATTGACGGAGTTGCCTGCAAAGACGAGGTAGCATTTTATAACTTAAGCTACCTTGTGGGTGCCGGAATAAACTATTACATATCGAAAAACACAGCAATTACTTTTGGCATAACATACAACAGCAGCTTTGTCGACTTGACTAAAAACAAAACCGTTAACGACAAAACAACCCTAAACAACATTGCATTAAATATTGGCGTAATATTTTAAAACTATTGTACCTTGAAAATAGCTTTAGTACAACTTAATTATCATATTGGTAATTTTAGCAGCAATGCACAAAAAATTATCGAACACATAAAAACAGCAAAAGCTAATGGCGCGCAATTAGCTGTATTTTCGGAACTTAGCATTTGCGGTTACTCACCGCTCGACATGCTTGAGCAAACCGACTTTATTGAACAATGCAACCACGCGCTATTGCAAATTGCGCAACAATGCAGTGGTATTGCCGCAATTGTTGGTGCACCAACACCTAACAACCAACCACGCGGTAAAAACCTTTTTAACTCGGCTTGCCTGTTAGTTAACGGAAAAATTGAACAGGTAATTAACAAATCGCTATTGCCTACTTACGATATTTTTGACGAATACCGATATTTTGAACCAGGCCAAAACCAAAATATTATTGAACTTAATGGCGAAAGGTTTGCAATTACCATTTGCGAAGACATTTGGGACAACCAGCCAATAACCTGTATTAGTGCCCGGGGCCAACTTTACAAAAAATGCCCCTTAGAGCAGCTTAGTAACCAAAACCCGCAATATATTATTAATATTGCAGCATCGCCATACTCGTACAACCAAGGCAAAATACGCAAACAGGTACTTATCGATAATACAAAAAGGTTTAATTTGCCAATAATTTATGTTAATCAAACAGGCGCAAATACCGACCTTATTTTCGATGGCGATAGTATGGTTATTGATGCAAATGGTAACACCGTGTTGCAACTTGCTAAATTTGCCGATGACGTTAAATACATTGACAGTCAACAACTTATAAACAAACAATATAAAACTATTGACAACAGTAACAGCAACTATATAGCCGAAATTCACGATGCGCTTGTTTTAGGCATTGCCGACTATTTTAAAAAAATGAATTTTAAAACTGCCACGCTTGGCTTAAGTGGTGGTATCGACTCGGCCGTAGTTTTGGTATTAGCCGCCCGCGCAATTGGAGCACAAAACATACAGGTACTTTTGTTGCCATCAAAATACTCGAGCAACCACTCGGTTACCGATGCCGTAAAATTGGCCGAAAACTTAGGTGTTAAATACCATAATGTATCGATACAACCAACATTCGACGCTTTTGAACAGAGCTTAGCACCTGTTTTTACCGGAACTAAACCCGATGTTACCGAGGAAAATATACAGGCTCGAGTAAGGGGCACAATGCTTATGGCATTATCGAACAAATTTGGGAACATTTTACTTAACACATCGAACAAAAGCGAAGCTGCCGTTGGATATGGTACATTATACGGAGACATGAACGGAGGCCTGTCGGTAATTGGCGATGTTTACAAAACCGACGTTTATAAACTTGCTAAGTATATTAACAAAAACAACGAGGTAATACCCGTTAACACAATAATAAAACCACCATCGGCTGAGCTACGCCCCGACCAAAAAGACAGCGACTCGCTACCCGAATACGATATACTCGATGCTATACTTTTTCAATACATTGAGCAAAAACTTAGCGCACCCGAAATTATTGCACAAGGCTTTAACCCCGATGTTGTTTTAAAAGTGCTTAGGCTGGTTAATATTAACGAGTATAAACGATTCCAGTCGCCACCAATACTAAGGGTGTCGTCAAAAGCTTTTGGTTTTGGGCGCCGCATACCTTTGGTTGCGGCACACTAAAACCGGTTAACCACATATTTGTTTTATTGCACTGGCAATAATTGGAACACCTTTTTTAATAACATCAACAGGTGTGTTGCAATACGATACCCTTATTGTGTTACATCGTGTTTCATCAGGATCGAAAGTAATACCCGAAACAAACACTACACCATTGTCGATAGCAATTTTTAGTATCTCGGTTGCATTGGCATTATTGGGCAATTGCAACCAAATATAAAAACCTCCGCGTGGTTTGTTCCATTTAACATAAGCCGGCAATGTTTCGGTTAAACAGTCAATCATTGCCTGTGCCCGTTCCTTGTACTCGGCACGTATGCGCGTTAAATAACTATCGATAGCACCGGTACGCAAAAATTTATCGGCAATAACCTGCGTAAAGCTTGGCGAACATGCATCAACCGACTGTTTAACAAGTTCGCATTTTTGATAAATATTTTCGGGCACTAACATCCAACCTAACCTTAGCCCTGGCCCAATTATTTTCGAGAACGAACCGGTATAACAAACCTCGATATTACCATGCTCCATTGCCTGAATTGGTTTTAGTAATGGCAAGTCGGCCGTATCGAAATATAAATCGCTGTAAGCATCGTCTTCAATAACCGGAATATCAAAATTTTGCATCAATTGTATAAGCTCGGTTTTACGCCTGGGACTATAAACTATACCGGCCGGATTATGAAAACAAGGAGTTATATACAAAAATTTTGGTTTACGTTGTAACGAGTTTAACAACTGGCGTAACGCGTCAATATTAATGCCCTCATTATCGAGCGGTACGCTTAAAATATTGGCTTGGTACGATTTAAAGGCCGATATTGCGCCAATAAAACTTGGGTTTTCGACAATAATATTGTCGCCGGGGTCGATAAATATTTTTGCCAAAATATTAATTGCCTGCAACGAACCTGTTGTAATAAGCAACTTGTTATTTCCGATTACTAAACCTTTGCTTTGTAAAAAATTTGTTAACGACTCAATTAAGCATGGCAACCCACTTGTAGGCCCGTACTGCATTGCAACCTGTTTTTCGGCTATAGTAAGGTTATTATAAATTTGGTCGAGTTCGGCAATAGGGAAAAGGTCGTTGCCGGGCATACCGCCTGCAAACGAAATTATACCCGGTTTAGTTGCCAGGCTCATTAAATCGCGTATTTGCGACGACCGCATATTGTCAACACTTTTAGCAAAATGTGCCATTATTTATTTTTCAAAAGTTATTATTAAAATAATTAAGTAATGGGTTTAAACCCCTGTTATATCTCGTAAAACTCGCTTGCTTTAAGCAATTCAATTTTATTGTCTTGTAAAACGGTAATAAGTTTGTTTGTCGATTCGGAGCGCATAACAACCATTGCCGAATCGTTCATTGTAAAAGCATACATATAATCGATATCGATATTGTTTTGCGACAGAATACTGAGGACTTTAAACAGTCCGCCGGGTTTGTTAGGCACTTTAATACAGGCAACATCGGTAACGCTAACCGAGAAACCGTTTTGGCGCAGTACTTGTTGTGCCAGCTCGGGACGGCCAACCATAAATCGCATTATTCCGTAATCGGTAGCCTCGGCAATATAAAAAGCCGAAATATTAATACCGTTCTCCGATAAAATACGGGTAAGTTCGGTTAACCTGCCCTGACGGTTCTCTAAAAAAACCGATAATTGTTTAATAATCATATTGCAAATATTTTAGTTAATTATTGGTTTGTAAAAACTAAAGGTTACGGTTATCGATAACACGTACGGCCTTACCTTGCGAGCGTTCGATACTATGCGGTTCAACTAATTTAATAGTAGCACTAATACCTAATTGGCTTGTAATGCTGTGGCTGATTTTTTTCTTCAGGTTTTCAATAACCTTCATTTCGTCGGTCCAAAACTGTTCGTTAAGTTCAACTTTAATTTCGAGCGTATCGAGGTTGTTTTGTCGGCTAACAATAAGCTGGTAGTTTGGCGATGCCTCGCCCATCTCGAGCAAAACCGACTCGACCTGCGACGGGAACACATTAACACCACGAATAATAAGCATATCGTCGGTTCGGCCCATTATGCGGTCCATGCGCACTAAAGTACGTCCACAACTACAGGTGTCGACATTAAGGCGGGTAAGGTCGCGGGTACGGTATCGCAAAAGGGGCATTGCCTCTTTAGTAAGCGTTGTAAAAACAAGCTCGCCAACTTGGCCGTATGGTAAAACCTCACCGGTTTCGGGGTTAATTATTTCGGCATAAAAATGGTCTTCGTGAATATGGCTACCGCATTGACATTCGCACTCCATCGAAACCCCCGGGCCAATAACCTCGCTAAGCCCATAAATATTATAAGCTTTAATGCCAAGTTCTTTTTCAATTAACGCGCGTAGCTCTTCGGTCCAGGGTTCGGCACCAAAAATGCCGGTTTTAAGTTTAATATCGTTTTTACTAATACCGGCCTCGGTAAGGCTTTCGCCTAAAAAAGCAGCGTACGATGGTGTACACGCCAATACAGTTGAGCCAAAATCTTGCATAAGCTGAAGTTGTTTTTTTGTATTGCCGCCCGATATTGGTATAACCGATGCTCCCACGGTTTCGGCTCCATAGTGTATGCCAAGCCCGCCGGTAAACAAGCCGTAGCCGTACGATATTTGTATAAGGTCTTTTTTTGATACCCCCGCCATTGTAAGCGAGCGAGCAACAACTTCGCGCCACATATCAATATCGTTTTGGGTGTAACCAACTACAGTTGGCTTGCCGGTGGTACCACTCGATGCGTGTACGCGCACTACATCGCTTTGCGGAACGGCAAAAAGCCCAAACGGGTAGTTGTCGCGTAAATCGGTTTTATAGGTAAATGGCAAATCTTTAAGCTGGTCGATACTTTTAATATCGGAAGGCTTAATTCCCAACGAATCGAATTTTTTGCGGTAAAACGGTACATTATTGTACATACGTTCAACCATTTGTACAAACCGACGGTTTTGCAAGCCACGTATGGCTTCACGGTCGGCACATTCAATATCTTTGTTCCAGAACATAGCTAATTTGTGTAATGTGGTTGTTATTTGTTAGTTTTTTAAATGTATTATGTTTACTATCAACACTTAAGTAATATTATTTGTAGTTTTCGGCATACTCAAAACCTTTACGCAAAGCATTAATGTTAAGGTCAATAATACTTTGGCCTTTAGCGGCAAATAGCTGTCCAATAGCCCACTCAAACAATTCAATTTTAATTCCAATGTATTTGCATGCCGCGCCCAGCATAACTACATTATACGACTTTTGGTTTCCGGCCTGTCGTGCTATTTCGGCAGCATCGACAAAAATTGAATTGGCACTTTTTTTAATACTGTTGGTTAATTTATCCTCGTCGGGATAATCGGGTATATTTTTAAAAGCGTTAGTAGCAGTAATAATAATACCGTCGGGTTTAAGGTAAGGTAAATATCGGAGTGCCTCCATTGGTTCGACCGACAAAATAATATCGGCTTTTTGCAAGGGTATTAAGTCAGAGAAAATTTCGGTATCAGAAATACGTAAGTGCGATTGTACCTCACCCCCACGCTGGCTCATTCCGTGAACCTCGGCTTGTTTTACAAACAACCCCTGGCGCATTGCAGCCATGTCGATAATTGATGCTATGGTTAAAATTCCCTGTCCGCCTACACCTGCAATAATAATGTTTTTGTTCATCGGGCAAATATTTTATGTTATTTACTTTAGATAACTATTAACATTATGGTTTCAAATTATCTAAAACTTTAAATGTTATTTACTTTGTTTTTTGTTTCGGGCAGCAACCTGAACGCACTCGCGACATGCTAAAATAACCGATACCCCCTTATATTCGAACTCTTGTTTTAAAATAGCCACATTAGCCTCGAGGTTCGATTTAAGTGGTACAATTGTTTTTATATGTTCGGGGCTAACGCCAATGCCTTTGCAAATATCGAACAATTTATTAGTGCCGGCCGAGTCTTGTCCGCCTGTCATGGCAGTGGTTGAGTTGTCGGAGATAATTATGGTAACCGCCGAGTTATCGTTAACACAATCGAGTAAACCGGTAATACCCGAGTGGGTAAAAGTAGAGTCGCCAATAACCGCTATAGCGGGATGCAAGCCCGCGTCGGCTGCACCTTTTGCCATAGTTACCGATGCGCCCATATCGACACACGAATTAATTGCATTAAAAGGTTTTAAGGCACCAAGCGTGTAGCAGCCAATGTCGGACAACACGTGTTTTTGCGGGTAACCGGCCAAGGCGGCGTTAAGAGCCTCGAACATATCGCGGTGGCTGCAGCCTTTACAAAGTTCGGGTGGGCGCGGTACAACAACCGATGGTACAGTAACCGGTGTACCGGTATTAAACCCAAACGCTGTAGCAATAATATCGGGCGACAGTTCACCGGTACGGGGCAGTGTACCGTCGAGCCGGCCTTTAATTTTACTATTGCCAAGGTAACCGCGTAAAAGTTCTTCGTAAACAGGGTAACCCTCTTCGGCAATAATAACATTATCGCAACTATCGATAAATTGTTTTACCTGGCTCTCGGGCAATGGGTATTGCGATATTTTAAGTACCGGAACGTCGTGATTATATGCCTGTTTAACCTCCATAACATAATTATAAGCTATACCAAAAGCTATAACACCGTTTTTTAATTTACCATTTACTAAGCGGTTAAAAGGCGACACTTCAGACAAATGCACCAAATCGGCTTGCGTGTCGATTAGTTTTGAATAACGTACACGGGCAATTGCCGGTAAAAGTATCCATTTACGTTTCTCGGTGTCGGGGTTAAGGTTATTTTGTTTTGTTGCCAACGACCGTTTAACCACAGCGCGCGAGTGCGATAAGCGTGTAGTTATTCGAAAAACAACTGGTAATTTTACATTTTCCGACATCTCGAAAGCATAAATAATAGCCTGGTAAGCCTCTTGCTGGTTTGCTGGTTCAATTACCGGTAAAAGTGCAAATTTACCGTAAACACGGGTGTCTTGCTCGTTTTGCGACGAGTGCATCGACGGGTCGTCGGCAACAACAACAACAAGGCCACCGTTAATACCAGTAATTGCCGAGTTAATAAACGCATCGGCAGCAACATTTAGCCCAACATGTTTCATGCACACCATGCTGCGTTTTCCGGCGTACGACATCCCTAAAGCACTCTCGTAGGCAGTTTTTTCGTTTGCCGACCATCGCGACCTTATATTAAGCCTCTTTGCTTCACCCGATTTTTGTATGTACTCAGTAATTTCGGTCGACGGTGTGCCGGGATATGCATACACACCCGAAATTCCTGCATCAATAGCACCTACAGCAACCGCCTCGGCTCCTAATAACAATTGTTCGTCCATGTGTTTATTCCTGTTTTATTATTTAATTTTCGGCTTTAAGCCAAAATATTTATGTTGTTATGTTTATTCGTTTCTAAAATAGAAATTTAATAGTAAACAATCGGCTAAATTAACTTTTTTTGGCTCTGGTTGGCAATTTTTATTTAACAAGTACATATAATCAAACCCAAATTAAGTTGTCACCGCTCGCGGTTTGCTCACTAAATAATTGTTGATGATAACTAAATTGTAACCTAAATTGAGCGATTCGCTCAATCGATTTAGATTTAGTAAGTATTTCACTACACTTGATTAGTGAAACACAACAAACTCTACATCGGGGTTAACCTAAGTAAAGCGTTTGTTCGCATAGCTCCAACCGCTCAACTTAGGTGTAAGTTTTTTATTGCTCATTTAAAGCATCACAACTTATGTATAAAATACAATTGAAATATTTAATAGCTAAACAAATACTATAATGCAATTAATACTTTTAGCTATTGATTACTAATCATATATACAATTTAAGCGTTAAGCATTAAATAAAATCCACCTTGTTTTGTTTAAAAAATTACTACAAATATGCTAAAATGTATAATCACCCAAAAAAATACATTTAATACTTTTATAACCATAATAAAACCACAAAACACATTATAATAATTTTAATAAAACTAAACACTATTTTGTATGGACAAATTAAAACTACTGAACTTATTTTTATTGGGCATAGTAATTAATTTATTTAATCTGAACACTATGGCACAAGACCCAAATTTTCATGTTTACTTATGTTTTGGGCAATCGAACATGGAAGGCCAGGGAGCAATACTGCGTGTTGACAAAACTGTTGACGAACGTTTTATGGTTATGGACGCCATAGGCTGTTCAAACCTTGGGCGTACCCAGTACCAATGGTCGACAGCAATACCGCCATTGTGCCGGTGCAGTACAAATTTTTCACCAGCCGATTATTTTGGCCGCACAATGGTAGCAAACCTGCCTGCCGATATTAAAGTTGGCGTTATTAACGTGTCGGTTGCTGGTTGTAAAATTGAACTTTTCGACAAAGATAGTTACGAAGCATACGCCGCAACAGCTGAATCATGGATGAAACCCATTATTAACGAGTATGGTGGAAACCCCTACCAAAGGCTTGTTGACATGGCAAAAAAAGCACAGGAAACAGGTGTAATAAAAGGAATTTTAATGCACCAGGGCGAGTCGAACACTGGAGACAACAGTTGGCCTGCTAAAGTACAAATAGTATATAACAACCTTTTAGCCGACCTTGGTTTAGAGCCAAACTCGTTGCCATTATTGGCCGGCGAAGTTGTACATTCGTCGCAAGGCGGTAGTTGCGCCAGTATGAACTCGATAATTGCCAAGCTGCCGCAAACTATACCAAACGCGTATGTAATATCGTCGAGGGGCTGTACCGATGCATCGGACAACCTGCATTTCGATACCGAGGGGTATCGCAAAATAGGCCGCCGCTATGCTGTTAAAATGTTATCGTTAATGGGCTACAACGCCGTTTATGCCGAACCCGAATGTGCAACTCCCGGCACAAACTGGAATATTTTTGAAGACAAAGACGCGTCGAACACTGCATATGTAACCCCAAAAGACGGACTTACAAGCACTGAAACCGCGCCCACTGCCGAAACCGATGTTATTACTATACCTGTAAAACTTGAAAACGACACTACTTACTACTTATTTGCACGTTTAAACTGTACAACCGAGGGTAAAAATAAGTTGTGGGTAAAAGTTGACGACGGCAATTTTGTTTTAGCCACCAACAGCGCAACCCAGGGGTGGCAATGGTTAAGCCTTGGCAGCCACCAACTTACAGCCGGCGACCACACCATTACACTGGCTTACGCCGAAAGTGGTGTTGGCATTGATAAAATATGCGTAAAAAACTCCGACATTGCCCCAGTTGCAATTGGCGAAGAACCAGCCAAAAGCTGCACCCCCGAATATACAGTTATAGGTGCTAATATCGAAAACAAAACCAAAGGTTTTAACCTTGCTCAAAACTACCCGAACCCGTTTAGCACGAACACTAAAATTTTGTTCGAACTACCAACAAAACAATTTGTGTCGGTAAAAATTTACAATTTACAAGGTGTACAAGTTGCCCAAATTGCCGGCAAACAATACACTGCAGGCCAACACACAATTAATTTCGACAATAACAACCTTGCGCAAGGCTGTTATTTTTATACACTTAAAGCCGGTTTATTTACAGCAACGGGCAAAATGATGGTTACAGCCAAATAGTTATTAAACTTATTAATAAACATTATAACCCTGCAATAATAATATTATTGCAGGGTTAGTTTTTATGTATAAAATATGTAAAAAAACAGGAGAATTATCGCATTAAAATTACAAATTGTTATATATAAATAAGTTAGCCATCAGTTTAAAAAAACGACACAGCAGACAATTTGCTACTTAAAGACAGAAAAATTGAAAACGACAGAATATCATAATGAACAGCCCACGCACAAAACAGCATAATTTGTCCCGAACATCGGGATTTGCAAGCCTCAACATATTCCGATTTTTTTATCGGGACAAAAGAGCAGTTTTCTTGCCGACGCACCCGTAGATAATTGTATATTTGTGGATATTAATTAACACCCAAATTGAGCGATTCGCTCAATCGATTTAGATTTTGTAAGTATTTCACTACACTTGGTTAGTGAAATACAACAAACTCTACATCGGGATTATACCTAAGTAAAGCGTTTGTTCGCATAGCTCCAACCGCTCAACTTAGGTAACATTTAAACAGATTTTTGATTAATGGAAACCGCCAAAGCGGTTAGCAAACACAAATGAAAATTAATTTATGAGTGAGCAAATACGAATCTTGAAACCTCGGAAATCATTAAATAAAGCTTTTCTGAAAGTAAAACCAAACAGGACTGAAATCGAGTGTTTCAAGACTAATTTAATCCAGTTGCTCGACAGGA
>CAZJCR010000045.1:0-20587 GCA_964544385.1 uncultured Bacteroidales bacterium | reverse complement strand
TTCGGCTATTTTGTTGTTTTCGTCGGCAATGTATTGGTTAATCCGGCTTTGAAGGTCGAGCGATTTTGCACGAAGTTGGTCGTTTGTAATATTTGTAAGTTTGGCATATTCGTCTTTTGCTGCTGTTACAAAAGGCATTATCTCTCTAATATCGCGGTCCGATTTGTTTCCAAAAAGTTTAGCTAAAAGGCTATTAATTACACTCATTTTAATATATTATTTTCTTTATTATCAACACTTTAATTTAACATTTACCTTTTTAAGTAATTTGACAAAAATAGTGGTTTTTTTACAAGAACCGTATGTAAATGATTATTTTTATCCCAAATAAATCATTATAAGGTCCTATTGAGCCGAACTTTATTGTTTATTTGGGATAATCACGATTTAGAAAATGTTTTATGCGTTAATTATAACACTGAATTACATCTTATTACCTAAGTAGAGTGGTTAAAGCGTAGCAAATAAACGCTTTACTTAGGTATAAACCCGATGTAAATTTTGTTGTGTTTCACTAACTAATTGAAGTGAAATATTTTCTAAAATCAGCAAGTATATTTTTTTAACCACAGAGTTCACAGAGAAAAACATCACTGTTTTTAAGTGAGTCAAACTTTGCGGTTCTCTTTATTATTTGCGGTTTATAGTATTTTACTTGCTGATTGTAGGTATTTACAAAATTTAAATCGATTGAGCGAACCACTCAATCTGGGTATTAATCGATAACGCGCTTTATAATGCGTAATACGGGTTTATGTTACTAATAGAATACTTTAAGGCAAAACGCTCAATAAAAAGACAAAAAAAGGATATGTTACCATACCCTTTATACATATTTATATTTAACAAAACTAATAATTATCGCAGTTAAGTTCCATATAAGCTTTTGGGTGTAAACATGCCGGACATGTTTCGAGTGCTTTTTCGCTTTCGTAAACGTAACCACAATTGCGGCATTTCCACATAACTTTTCCGTCTTTTTTAAATACAACCAAATCCTCAATATTATTGGCAAGTTTAAGGTAACGTTCTTCGTGGTGTTTTTCAACTTTAGCAATCATTTTAAAGGCTGTTGCTACCGCTTTAAAACCTTCTTCCTCGGCAATTTTTGCAAATTCAGGATATAATTCTGTCCACTCTTCGTTTTCGCCTGCTGCGGCTGCTTTAAGGTTTTCGAATGTTGTTCCTTCTTTTCCGGCTGGGTATGCGGCAGTAATTTCTAACATTCCGCCTTCTAAAAACCTAAAAAAGCGTTTAGCATGTTCTTTTTCCTGGTCGGCAGTTTCCTGAAAAATTGCGGCAATTTGTTCGTACCCTTCTTTTTTTGCAATTTTAGCGAACATCTCGTAACGGTTGCGGGCTTGCGATTCGCCGGCAAATGCTTTTAACAGGTTTTGTTCGGTTTTTGTGCCTTTAATACTTTTTTCCATTTTTATAAGTTTATGTTAATAATAAAAATATTTATGTTTTATGATATAACAAAATTATCGGAATCTTTAAACGCCGGAAAATTATCGCGATAAGCTTGTAATTTTTCATAGTTAAGTTCAACGGTGTTAATTTGTTCGTGGTAATCAACAGCCCTTGACATTATGTTACCATAAAAATCGGCAACCATGCTGCCGCCTATGTATTCAAGGTTGTTTGCATCGGTACCAACGCGGTTTACGCCAATAGTATAACATTGGTTTTCGATAGCACGGGCTTTAACTAAAGTTTCGAACACATTTTGGCGTTCAACAGGCCAGTTTGCTACATATATTAATATATCGTAATCATTTTTACAGCGGCTCCAAACCGGGAACCTAATGTCGTAACAAATAAGTGGGCAAATTCGCCAGCCTAAATAGTTAACTATTAAGCGATTATTGCCCGGGGTGAAAATTTTGTGTTCGTTGCCCATTCTAAAAAGGTGGCGTTTATCGTACCAATACAGGTTACCATTGGGCAATACAAATAAAAGCCGGTTGGCAAAACCGTTTTGGTGCTTTATTATTGCCGACCCAAGTATTGCAATGTTATGTTTTGCAGCTGTTAGCTTTAACCAGTTAATTAAATCACCATCAATTGTTTGTGCCACTTTTGGGGCATTTATTGTAAAACCCGAGTTAAATGTCTCGGGCAAGACTAAAATATCGGCCGTACAGTTATCGTCAATATATTTTTCAATTTTATTTATATTTGCCTGTTGATCCTCCCAAATAATGTCTTGTTGAAAATAAGCAATTTTTAACGGGTTTACCATATTTTATAAAATGTATTATTGTATATTATAATCGAACATATTGGGATATTTTGCCTGTGGTTTAAGTTTATTATAGTATTGGCAAATGTATTTCATATCGGTTTCAATATCGCCGGTTGGTAAAAACCGTTCGCCAATATTAAGGTGTTTTTGTTTATAATCGACAATACCTAAATAAACAGGTACGTTTGCTTTATAAGCTATGTAGTAAAATCCTTTTTTCCATTTAGTTACTTTTTTGCGTGTACCCTCGGGGGTAATACAAACATGGCAAATATCGTTATTGTTAAAATAGCTGATAATTTGTTCAATTAAACCCGGAGCACCTTTTTGGCGGTTTACCGGCCTTGCACCTAAAGCGCGTAATAGTATACCAAGCGGAAAAAAGAACGACTCTTTTTTTATAAATATTATTGGTTTTACACCCTGGCTGCAAAAAGCTATTTTACCCCATACAAAATCCCACATCGATGTGTGTGGAACTGATATTACAACGTATTTTTTTTCGTCGGGGGCTTTACCAATATACTTCCAACCACATACCCATAAAATAAATTTACAAATATACTTCACTATAATAAAAATTAGTTAATTAATTGGCAATGTGTTTATTAAACAACATTTACCTTTAAAATATTACAAAAAACAAACCTAAACTACTAAATATAACTTGTTAAAACCTGTAAAATTGCAAGTTAGCTATTACCCTAATTGAGCTATTCGCTAAATAAACATCAACTTTGTAAGCATTTAACTATGTTAGTAAAGCACAAAAAAAGCCAAATTGGTTTTATACTTTGTAAAGTGCTTGTTAGCGTTGCTTAAACCACTCAACTTAGTTGTTGTTAAATTTGTGGTTAAAGATGCAAAAAAACTCTTATTGTACAATTAAAGATTTAATTACATTTGTGCCAAATTATTTTTAGAATGTTTGGAATTACTATTGATACAGCTTTTATATTAAAATTTTTAAAATTTGGTGTTGTTGGTGGCAGTGGCGTAATTGTCGATTTCTTTTTTACATGGTTATGTAAAGAAAAATTGAAATTGCAAAAGTACTTAGCCAATGCTATTGGTTTTATAATTGCAGCATCGACAAACTGGATATTAAACCGAATTTGGACATTTGACAGTCAAAACCCTGAAGTTTTTCGCGAATATTCACAATTTTTAATTGTATCGCTTGTGGGCCTGGGTATTAATAGTTTTGTTTTATGGATATTAACCGATAAGTTCAGGTTCAATTTTTATGTATCGAAACTTGGTGCTATTGCAGTAACAACTGTTTGGAATTTTTTTGCCAATTATTTTTACACTTTTGCTTAGTGTTGTACCACAATTTTCGACACGCTTTTTTTTGTACCATTTGTATATACAGCAGTATAAAAACCATTATCCCAAGTTGAACAATTAATTTTAACTGTGTTATCATCAAAACTATTTGTTTTGTATAAAACCCGCCCTATTGCATCGTAAACAAATAAAACGCCGGTATTAGGGTTAATTGCTTTTATGTTAAAAGTAATATTATTTGTTGCCGGGTTGGGGTAAACATTTAAAATATTGTTATTGTCATTGGTTTTATTATCGCTAACCGAAACATACCTGCCTATTTCGAGTACTATTAAATGCGAAACATTTATACCCCACGAGTTATTATTGTCGGAATAAGGATACCATTGGTTTAACCTGTTAAGCTCCCAACCTGTATTAACTTTGTTTTGGCTATTGGCGGTTGTAATTAATGCTAAGGTGTCGCCTGCATATTGCGGTAATTTAAGTGCCAAATAAACCGATTTGTTTGTAATAACCGGAGGATCAAATTTAAAGTACGCATAATCAACCTGGGCCAGCTCGGTACATTGTTGCATAGTAAGTGTCGATGTTCCAACAATATTGTCCGATGGTAAGCCTAAGTTATCTTCAACAATATAAACCTCAACAGGTTGGTCGGGGCGGCCTTTTGCAGTACCAAACAAAATGTAAGCTCCGGTAATTGCATTTCGGTTGTCGTACATTGTTTTACTAAAATATTCGGCTTTAGCTTTATCAAGATAAATGTTGTTACCTGCCAAATAACCGTCGGCAGCACTCTCGCCTGCAATATAGTATGCCAAAGCGTCGGTAGCTTTGTAATTGGCAATTGTTATTTTATCGGTTATATTATTGGTATTTATTACCGGTTCGTAACCATCTAAAACCTTAACACCCGAGTTGTCGGGGTCGAGCCAGTGTTTTAGCTGCATAGTGTCGGCTTGGTACTTATCGAACGAAACAAGTAGTTTTTGATAATAATCGTTTACCGACGAGCCACATTCAGCCTCGCCACCTGTAAGCGTACCTATTACACGTTTGTCGCTGTTAAATAATGCGCTACCCGACGAGCCTCCCTCGGTAGTTCCATAATCCCACTCTTTAATATGCCAAAACGTAAACAAATCGTACTCATAACCGGTGTACGTTGCCGAAACAGGGTTATCGTAATCGGCCGATATTTTTTTTACATCGCCCCATGGGTGGTGTATTGTTACTGTTTTACCTGGGTAAATATCGCGGGCATCCCAACCAGCAAAATAAGGCCTGTAGGTTAATGGCACTTTAGTGTTTAGTTTTAATAATGTAAAATCGAGGTAGCCATTATCGTTGTTTTTTGTAGCAACTAATTGCGCGCCTGCTACCGATTGTATTGTTGAGCCGTCGCCACCATTACACGAAGGGCTCTCGTAATTAAAATAAAACAGCGTACGCGATGCAAGATATTGCGAGTTTATGCAATGGTTAGCTGTAATTAAGTATGGAGTTTGGTCGTTACGGGTATTGTTTAATAGTGTACCTGTGCATAACTCATGGTTATTTGTTATTAACCGGCAAACAGCCCTTTTATGAGTTTGCCATTCGTTACCCTCGGTGCAGTTAATGTCAACATTGCAATCGCCCGATACTCCAAACTGACCATCTTTATGCCCAAAAATATTACGATAATCGTGCCCCACATTATCGATAAAAAGCTCGCCTTTAAAATTGGCATAATAAGGTTCAAAGTATTCAATAATAATTTCGTCGCCGGCAATAGGTGCTACCGGCAAAACATTGTTTTTATTATTATTTTGGAAAGTAAACGAGCCTAACAATTGGGAGTGGTCGGGGCTGTAAACAAATACTTTTGCACCAACCGGAAGCCTGAACTTGCTAAAGGTAAAGTTGAGTGAATATGCGCCAACCGATTTTAGGTGAAGCCTCCATATCCTGCTCCCATCGGGCAAAAAATCCCATTGCCCCGAGTTGTCAAGGCCGTAGTTTATTTGTACCAGCTCGGCAAATTTAAATGGCAAAATGCTTTCACTATCGGGCAATGTTGCTGGCTTTTCAATATTAACAGGCATTAACTGGTTTACTTTTGTTTTACCTAAACCCTGATCCCACGAAACAGGTTTGCCACCATAACTTACCTGCGGCAGAACTATATTGCAATAAAAAGTAAAAATTATTAAAGTGGTTATTTTTAGTAATTTACTGAAAATCATAACATATAATTATTAATCATAAAATAATTGGTAAAACGTGTAAAGTTTAAAAATAAATACCAGTTTTCAAAACATTAAAAAACACTAATAGTTTATTGAATATTAAGCTTTGATAAATACGATAAAATGCTATTTTTGTTATAAACATCTATACGGTTATGCAATTTATAAATAAAAAAAAACAACTAAATAAACTACTTGGTAGTATATCGATATTATTATTATTAAATATATTTATAGTAAAACCTGTAAATGTACTGTCGAGCACGTTTACAGTATACCTTAACAACGACTTATATCCATATTCGTTTATAAATGAAAATAACAGTTTCGATGGTTTTTCGATAGAGTTGCTTACAACTATTAACCCTGTTTACAAAAACAGTAATTTTGTGAGCCAGGTTTATGACACATCGAAAATTGATATTTTTGGATTTACAAGCCCCGATAAAACCCCGCAAGGATACCAGTTTATTGAATTACCACATGTAATTGAATATTATGTTTTTGTTAGAGCAAATTCGCCTATAACTGCCCTTACCGACTTATACAACCGCCGCGTTATTATGGTAAAAGACGATTTACCATACAAAACCCTTCAACTACGCAAAACAAATAAAATACTTTTTGTAAACAATTATCAAACAGCACTCGATATGCTATCGTCGGGCATTAACGACTGTGCCATAATGCCAAAACTTACCGGGTTTAATATTATTAAAACCCGCGGGCTAAACAATATTGATTTTATAAAAACACCATATTTACGTGCAAAATGCGGGTTTGCTGTAAAAAACACCCTAAAACAAACAATTTTAGACATAAAACTTGGAACCGAAACAATTATTACAAATAACCGTTACGAGCAAATAAACTCAAAATGGTTAGAGCACAACAAAAACATTATACATAAAGATACCCCACCCGTGGCGTTTGTTATTATAATATGTGTACTGTCAATTATTATAATTATTTTGGCATTTTATATAACCATACTACATTACGACATTAAACAAAGTACCGCCAACTCAACTACATATAGCTCCAAAAACAATAACACGCCAATAATTATTGATATTGAAAACAAATACCTTAAAAAAATTATCGACCGCGCCCCAATATGGATGTTCATAAACAATAAAACGGGTAAAATTATCCACTGCTCGAACGAGTTTTTACAGTACGGTTTACAACTAAATTCATTGCCCGAAAACCTTAATATAAATCAAATATTTAACCAAACCGATGCAAATAAATTATCGGAAACCGACGAAAAAGCCTTTTTTAACCAAAACAAAGTTTATATTCAAACGGTGTCGCTAACTGTTAACGAACAAACATTTACAAACTGGATAATAAAATACCCGGTTAACATTACAAACCAACCTGGCACATATATTCTAAACATATTAATAAAACCCCTTGTCGAAGGGCATAACCTTATACGCAAACTATCGCCAGGCTTTTTGTTCAGTACTATATTAGATGCCCTGCCCGACAGCGTTTACTACAAAAACTCGAAAGGCCAGTATTTAGGAGCCAATAAAACATTCTTTAAACTTAACAATTTAACCGAAGCCGATGTAGTTGGAAAAACCGATTTCGAAATTTTTAATGACAATTTTGCCAACGAAAACCTTACTACCGACAATAATGTTTTTGAATCGGGCTCAACATGGAACGGTATACACTGGGAACAATTACCAAATGACGAAAAACAAAAATTTGAGCTAACAAAAATACCACTACACGACAAAAACAAAAATATTTTTGCAATACTTGGAATTGTTCATAACATAACCAGCCATTATAAATACGAACTTGAACTTGCCAAAGCAAAAGAAAAAGCCGAAGAGTCGGACCGTATAAAATCGTCGTTCTTAGCAAACATGAGCCACGAAATACGCACACCAATGAACAGTATAATTGGTTTTAGCGATTTACTTTGCGACCCCGACCTTACCCAAAGCCAGCTTTCTGAAATAGTTTCGATGATACAAACTAACGGGCATCGGCTTATTGATCTTATCGACGATATTATCGACTTTTCGAAAATTGAAGCCGGCCAAATACACCTTAAATACTCCGACTTTAACCTAAACAGCCTTATTAACGACGCTTATCAATATGCAAAAAACAAAAAAAACCAGGTAAACAAAGACTCAATATCGGTAAATTTTAGCCTCGGCTCTATCGAAGACGAGTTTTTTATATACTCAGACCCTTTTAGGCTAAGGCAAATAATTAAAAACATTATTAACGCCTGCATAAGGTTCACAACAACCGAAAGCCTTTACATAGGTTTCGAAATAATTAACAATTACATACTGGTTTTTGTACATAGCGAGAACACTACAAACAAAAACACTCTGTTTAACGAACTTATATCAAACAAAATTATCGACGAAATAACATTCTCGAACATCGAAGAGGCGAGCGAAATATCGCTTATAATTGCAAAAAAATCTGTCGAAATGATTGGCGGGCTTATTAAAATTGAAGGAATAAACTCAGGAAAACCCGCCGTTACATTTACAATCCCTTTAGTAAAAGCAAACCATAACAAAAACATTGCCCCCCCAATTACAAACATCAGCAAAACTAACTGGCAAGGCTTTACAATACTTATTGCCGAAGACGAAGAAACAAACTTTATTTTACTCGAAAGCTTTATTGAACCAACAAAAGCCACTATTCTTCACGCAAAAAATGGCATCGAAGCAATAAATTTATTTAATAATAATGTCGATATTGTACTTATGGACATTCGAATGCCCGAAATGAACGGTATCGAAGCCGCCGAAAAAATTCTCGAAATAAACCCAAAAGCCATAATTATTGCCCAAACCGCTTTTGCATTAGGCGACGAAAAAGAACGTTACCTAAAATCAGGTATGAAAAACGTATTGAACAAACCAATTGACCCATCGGAACTATTTTATATATGTAACAGATACCTAAAAATAAAATAAAACAAAAAATAGTTTTTTTTACAAAAAACCAACTTTAAAATATATTTTTGGCTTTAACTATTTATAAACTTACTTAATTGATTATCAATGGATTTAATATCAAAAATTAAAGAAAATGCAAAATTGCATAACAAAACTATAGTTTTACCCGAAGGTTTTGAAGAACGTACACTTAAAGCTGCCGACATTATTTTAGCCGAAGGAATTGCCAATTTAATACTTATCGGTAAAAAAATTGACATAGAAAACGATGCAGCCCGATTAGGGTTAAGCCACATTAAAAAAGCAACAATTGTTGACCCGGCAAACTACCCAAAACGCGACCAATACATTGATAAACTTGTTGAATTACGCAAAAGCAAAGGCCTTACACGCGAACAAGCACAAAAACAACTTTTAGACCCACTTTACTTAGGTGCTATGATGATTAAAATGGGCGACGCCCATGGCGAAGTTGCCGGTGCAGCTAACGCTACAGGCGATGTTTTACGACCGGCTTTTCAGATAGTTAAAACTAAACCCGGTGTTAGCGTGGTGTCGGGTGCCTTTTTAATGATTTTTGACGACAAAAAATGGGGTAACAATGGCATGATGGTTTTTGCCGATTGCGCTGTTCACCCAAACCCAACAGCTGCCGAACTCGCCGAAATTGCTGTCGAAACCGGTAAAACAACACGCGCTATTGGCGGTTTTGAACCAAAAATTGCAATGCTGAGCTTTTCAACTAAAGGAAGTGCAAAACACGAAATGGTTGACAAAGTTGTTGAAGCTACAAAACTTGCCCAACAAATGGCTCCCGACATGCAAATTGACGGCGAATTACAAGCCGATGCCGCTATTATTCCAGCTATTGGAGCCAGCAAAGCCCCAGGTAGCAAAATTGCCGGTAACGCTAACGTGTTAGTATTTCCAACACTCGAAACTGGCAATATTACATACAAACTTGTACAAAGGTTTGCCGGGGCACAGGCAGTTGGCCCGGTATTGCAAGGCATGGCAGCACCTATTAACGACCTGTCAAGGGGCTGCTCGGTCGACGACATTGTTAGCCTTGTTGCAATTACAGCAAACCAAGCCGCTGCTATTTAATAATACTTAATAATAACATAATGATAGTTTTAGTTTTAAACTGCGGCAGCTCGTCAATTAAATACCAGCTGCTCGACATGACAAATATTGAAGACCCCGAAGTTAAAGCTTTAGGCGTAATTGAACGTATAGGGCTCGACGAAGGTACACTTACACACAAACCACTTATCGACGGTGAATACAAAAAATATAAATTTACCGAAAATATACCCGACCACGACACTGGTATTAACATGATACTCGATGCACTTACAAACCGGGCGCATGGAGTTATTAACGATGTACTCGAAATTCAGGCCGTTGGGCATCGGGTTGCTCACGGGGGCGAGTTTTTCACAAAAAGCGTATTAATCGATAACATTGTTAAAGAACGTATCGAAAAACTTTGCGAACTGGCACCTTTACACAACCCCGCGCACCTTGCCGGTATACACAGCATGGAAAAACTATTGCCTAATGTGCCACAGGTAGCTGTGTTCGACACATCGTTTCACCAAACTATGCCTCCCGAATCGTTCTTGTACGCTATACCTTACGAGTTTTACACTAAACATAAAGTCCGCCGGTACGGGTTTCATGGTACAAGCCATCAATACGTTGCACAAAAAGCCTGCGACTATTTAGGAATGAACATCGATAATACAAAAATAGTTACCTGCCACCTTGGCAACGGAGCCTCAATTTGTGCAATTAAAAACGGCAAATCAATCGACACATCAATGGGCTTTACACCTGTTGAGGGGCTTATTATGGGTACTCGTGTTGGCAACTTCGACGTGGGCGCACTGCTTTATATTATGGAAAAAGAAGGGCTCGATTTAAAACGGGCAAACGAAGTACTAAATAAAAAAAGCGGCGTTTTAGGTATTTCAGGCATATCGAGCGACATGCGCGATATTGAAGAAGAGGCATGGAACAACAAAAATCCACGCGCCGAACTTGCCCTTAACATGTACCACCAAAGGGTAAAAGGCTACATTGGGTCATTTGCCAGCAAAATGGGCGGTATTGATATTCTTATTTTTACCGGAGGCGTTGGCGAAAACGGCCCCGAAACACGCGAAGAGATTTGCACTAATATGGAATTTATGGGCATCGAATTCGACAAAGAAAGTAATAGCGGCGTTCGCGGAAAACTAAAAGAACTTAATATGCCACAATCGAGGGTTAAAGTTTTAGTTGTACCAACTAACGAAGAAAAAGTTATTGCTACCGACACTATTAAAGTTATTAATGGCATTATTTAATTTAATACCTAAGTTGAGCAATTAAAGTAAAGCGAACAAAAGTTTTACTTAGGTACAACCCCGATATAAATTGAGCAAATAGCTCAATTTGGGTAATAATCAACTAATTTTTAAGGCATTGTTTGTTTAACAATGCCTTTTTTATTGATGCTTTAAAACAGCCGGCCAAAAACTATTATTTTAACAACTTTATAAGCCTTTAAACTAAATTTGTAAATTCAATAATACTAAATTACTATACACTATGGCAATTACACAGCTCAGTCAAATGTACAACAATATAAACCCAAACAACATTAAACACCTTGTTGCCGTATGGGCAAACGACATTCACACAATTGAAGCTGTAAGCCTTGCTATCGACAAAAATATTGTTAAAGGAACTTTAGTTGGCGATAAAAACACAATTATTAGCATATGCAAAAACGCTAATATTAACATAAACAAATTTAACATTGTAAATGCCAATACCGACATTGAAGCCGCTGAAACCGCGGTACAAATAGTTGCCAAAGGCCAGGCCGATATTTTAATGAAAGGCCTTATAACAACCGACAAATACATGAGGGCAATTTTAAATAAAGATGCCGGGTTATTAGCCCCCAAAGCAATACTTAGCCACGTTACAGTTGTTGAAAGTAGTTATTACAATAAACTACTTATTGTTAGCGATGTTGCAATTATACCACAACCCGACTTACAACAAAAAATTGCAATAATTAAATACCTTACCCAAACAGCAAATGCATTAGGTATCGACAACCCAAAAATTGCAATAATATCAGCATCGGAACAAGTATTACCAAACATTAGCTCGTCGGCCGAGGCTGCATTAATTAGCAAAATGGCCGAGCGTGGCCAAATTACCGGCGCAATTATCGACGGCCCATTATCGCTCGACGCCGCAATTGACATGCAAACTGCACAAACAAAAAATATAAACAGCAATGTTGCTGGCAATGCCGACTGCCTGCTTTTTCCAAACCTTGATGCAGGTAACGTGTTTTACAAAATGACAACAAAAATGAGCAATGCCCAAACAGCAACTTTTGTTGCCGGTGCTAAAGTACCTTGCGTATTATCGTCGCGCGGCGACACTACACTTACTAAACTTAACTCAATAGCTTTGTGTTCGTTACTTGCTTTAAACAAATAAACATTAAATTATTGTTTATAATTTTAGTAACAACAAACCAAACAATTAACTAAAACCATACAAAGTGAAAAGGTTTAAAATATTAGCAATCAACCCGGGGTCCACATCGACAAAAATTGCTGTTTACTATAACGAAAAATCAATTTTTTTAAAAACAATAAGACACAACCAAGCCGAACTGGCAAATTTTAACAATATAACCGACCAATTTAACTTTAGAAAAGAACATATACTTAACGAACTTAAAAATGCCGAGATTGATATCGAAAATTTTGACGCTATTGTTGGCCGGGGCGGCTTAATAAAACCTGTCGACGGTGGTGTATATATTGTTAACGAACCACTTAAACGTGACTTAGAGGCTGGTATTTTAGGCGAACATGCCAGCAATTTAGGCGGCCTTATTGCATATAATATGGCTTTAAAATTGCCCCACGCAAAAGCTTTTATTGCCGACCCGGTAGTTGTCGACGAAATGCATGATGTTGCAAGGATTACCGGTTTGCCCGGTTTTCAACGTATATCAATTTTCCATGCACTTAACCATAAAGCCGTTGCCAGACAATTTGCAAAAAGCCGCGACTTGCCTTACGAAAAAATGAACCTTATTGTTGCTCACCTAGGTGGCGGTATTTCTGTGGGCGCGCACTATCAAGGTAAAGTTATCGACGTTAACAACGCGCTCGACGGCGAAGGCCCGTTATCGCCCGAACGCTCAGGTTCATTACCTGCCGGACAATTAGCCCGGCTTTGTTTTAGCGGAGAATACACTTACAGCCAGGTTAAAAAACTTATTGCCGGTAATGGTGGTTTAATGGCATATTTTAGTACAAACTCGTGTTTCGAAATTGAACAAAAAGCCGACGATGGCAACGAAAAAGCAAAGCTATTACTCGATGCTATGGCATATCAGGTTGGTAAAAGTATTGGACAAATGGCTGCAGTTTTACATGGCGAGGTTCACGCTATTTTAATAACAGGCGGTATTGCCAATAACCAAAAAATGATGGAATATATTCGAAAAATGGTAAGCTTTATTGCCCCTGTTTTTATTTATCCCGGCGAAGACGAGATGACCGCACTTGCACAAAACGGATTAATGGTTTTACGCGGTGAACTTGCCTGTAAAACTTATACCTAAGTTAAGCGGTTAAAGCGCAGCAAATAAAAGCTTTACTTAGGTATAACCCCAATGTAGATTTTGTTGTGTTTCACTAACCAAGAGTAGTGAAATACTTACAAAATCTAAATCGATTGAGCCATTAGCTCAATTTGAGTTATTATTAAGGTGTAGTACACGACACCTCAATAATTTTACCATTAAACAACTCGTGCCCGGTTAATGCAAAACCCATTACATAATTTGCCATTTGCAAAGCCGATATTTGTGGCTGATAACCCGGAAAAGCATCTTGTTGCATCTCGGTACTAACTGCCCCTAATGCCAAACAATTAAATTTTACCGTTGTATGTTTTAATTCTTCGGCCAAACACTCGGTTATCGATGCTAAAGCTGCTTTACTCGACGAATAAGCCGACAACCCTGAAAACTTAAGGCTACCCTGCACAGCACCCATGCTGCTTATATTTACAACATGCGCCCGCTTTGCTTTTTTTAAGTGCAACAAACACTTTTGTATTAAAAGGTATGGCCCTATAGCGTTAACATTATATTGCCTTATAACTTCAGTAAAATCCATAGTTTCAAAAGGTTTATTAACCAACAAACCAGCATTATTTATCATAATATCAACATGCTTTACATGTTCAGTTAAAACATGCAAAAAACTATCGTAATTATTAATATCGGTTAAATCAAATTTTATAGGAACAAGTGTCGAACCCGTGGGGTTATCATCTAAATTTTTAACAAGTAAACTCAAAGGAGCTATGTTGCGCGAAACAGCAATAACATTATAACCAGGCTGTTCAATAAATAATTTTACAAGCTCATAACCTATTCCACGACTTGTACCAGTAATTAAAATATTCATATTCAATATTATACATTATATCATATAAAAACTGTAAAACCTAAATATGGTTTTCAAAATAACAAGCTAAATTATGTAAATAAACATTAAATAGTAATAATAACTAAACAAAATTGTAAATTTATAGCACAAAAAAGTATATATGTTTATAAATTATGATGCATAAAATAATTGTTACTTTTAGCTTTTTAATTGCATTAGTAAATGCATATTCGCAAGGTGCAATCGAAAAAAAAACAACATTAAGCAATAAATTTACTTTTGGCGGCAGTATAGGCATTCAATTTGGCACCTTTACAGGGATAAATATATCGCCAACAGTAGCCTATAAACCTATCAACAACCTTTACTTAGGCACAAAACTGTCATACCAATATTACTCGGGGTTAAACACATCGACAATTATATACAGTACAAGTATTTATACAATGTATGCTTTTGGTAGCAATTTAGCAGCCTATGCCGAATACGAGTTTTTAAACCTTGACAAAAAATTATATACTGCAAACCAAGACGGACGTTTATGGATAAACATTCCGTTAATTGGTGCAGGGTTTATACAACCTATTGGGCAACGTTCAAAGTTATTATTATTATTGTTATGGAGCTTTAACAACTCATACTACTCGCCATACACAAACCCTGTTGTTAGGGTTACTGCCCTATTTTAGAAAAAAAAACATCTCTAACATAATTATTTTGAATAACAGTTTATTAGATGTTACTTTGCAAACTTAATAGTTAAGTATTTAATTAAATATATATATTAATATGATTATCGAAAAAAACAAAATGGTATCGGTAACCTATGAGTTAAAATACGACGATGCTGATGCCGAATTAATTGAAAAAGTTGAAAAAGACAGTCCACTCACCTTTTTATTTGGTGCAGGAAATATGTTAGAACATTTTGAAAAAAACCTTGAAGGGTTAAAAGTTGGCGATATTTTCGATTTTAAACTTACCAGCGAGCAGGCTTACGGCCCTGTAACCGAAGATGCAGTTGTTAATGTACCAATGAACGCTTTTGAAGTTGACGGAAAAGTTGACCCTGAACTTATTGCCCTTGGCAATGCCATACCAATGATGGACAGCTATGGCAACAAACTTCATGGTATTGTGCTCGAAGTTGCTAACGATGAGGTTAGAATGGATTTTAACCACCCCCTTGCAGGCGAAGACTTGCATTTTAAAGGTAAAGTAATTGAAGTGCGCGATGCACGTCCCGACGAAATGAACCACAGCTGTGGCTCCGACGGGGGTTGCAGCAGCTGCTGCGGTGGTTGCTAAAATAAAAAAAGGCTGTCGAAAAACGACAGCCTTTTTTTATCCAAAATAGTTTATTCTGCTACTTTTGAAAAACGGGCTTTACGAATATGTTGACGACTGGTTCGGAACTTACGCGATAAATCGCCCATCGTCCAACCTCTGTCTATCATATCCTGAATCTTAATTATTTCGTCGCGGTTAAAACCCTCCCAAAATAAATTTGTTGCCACATTGTTTTCTTCGTTACCATCTTTATGGCCTACCTTTTTTCGCCCGTTACTTGGCTCTTCTAAAAAATGTTCGGCCACTAAATTTGCCAACCTAATGGCTTGGTACACACCCGAAGCATCTTTTAACCTGACACAAATTTTATTTGGGTCGATAGTAATAATACGCTCCGATTTTTTACCACTTTTTAATATTTTGATGTTTTTTACAACACCTTTGTTCGACACAAAATAGCCGTCGAACCCGTTAACTTCTTTAAAAATTTCTTTCATAAACCTGCTTTTTGTAAAATTTAACCTCTTTGCACCGACAAATATAAAAAAAAATGTTAAACTACAAGCATTTTTATAAATTCCTCTTCATTAATTATGTCTATTTTAAGTGCACGCGCTTTTGCTAACTTGTTTGGGCCTATATTGTTCCCGGCCAATAAAAAGCTGGTATTCGGCGATATGCCGCTTAAAACCCGGCCACCATTCTCTTCAATAACCTGTTTAATTTGGTCGCGGCTATAATGTTCAAATTTGCCGCTAACAACAATCGATAAATTTTGTAATTTATTCGATTTCAATACATTATCAACAACTTGCATTGTTAGCCCGTAACAAATTAAACGGTTTATAACAATATTGTTATCGTAATCGACAAAATAATTGATAACACTTTGCGCAATTCTTTCACCAATTTCATCAATATTTATTAAATCGTTAAAACCAGCTTTACGCAAATTGTCGATATTTTTGAAAGCAAAAGCAAGGTTTTTAGCCACTGTTGCGCCAACATATCGAATACCTAAACCAAATAAAACCCGTTCAAAAGGTACATTTTTCGATTGTTCAACCCCGTCGATAATATTTGCTGCCGATTTTTGCGCCATTCGCTCTAAAGGGATTAGCTTATTTATTGTTAACTCGTATAAATCGGCAACATTTTTTACCAACCCCGAATTGAATAAAAGTTCAACCGTTTCCTCTCCAATACTTTCAATGCCTAAAGCTTTACGGCTCACAAAATGAAGTATCTTGCCTTTAATCTGCGGCGGGCAACCTTTATCGTTCATGCAATAAAAAGCGGCTTCGCCAGGGTTTCGAACCAAAGGAGTTTTACACTCGGGGCAGTTATCGATAAAAATAACTTTTTGGGCATCTTTTAAACGTTTAGTATAATCAACACCGGCAACTTTTGGTATAATTTCGCCGCCTTTTTCAATAATTACTGTATCGTTAATATGTAAATCGAGTCCCTCAATAATATCGGCATTGTGTAACGATGCCCGTTTTATAGTTGTACCAGCCAGTAAAACCGGTTTTAAATTTGCCACTGGGGTAACCGCACCGGTACGTCCAACCTGGTAACTAACCGATTGTAGTATTGTTTGGGCTTGCTCGGCTTTAAATTTATACGATATTGCCCATCGGGGCGATTTTGCTGTATACCCCAACAACTGCTGTTGCTTTATCGAATCAACTTTAATAACAATACCATCGATATCGTAAGGCAGGTTTACACGGTTTTTATCCCAATAATCAATAAATTCGATAACCTGGTTAATTGAGCTGCACAATTTCATGTGTTCGGGTATTTTAAAACCCAATTTGCGGCATAGTTCCAAATTAGCATAATGCGAGTCGCCGGGTAAATTGTCGGACAAAATATAATACAGGTAACAATCGAGCGGCCGTTTTGCAACTATCGACGAGTTTTGAATTTTAAGTGAACCGCTTGCAGTGTTACGCGGGTTTGCAAATAAAGGTTCACCGGCCTCGTCGCGTTCTTTGTTCATAAGTTCAAAACCTTTACGGCCAATAAAAACCTCGCCCCGCATTTCGAACTCGTTTGGATAATCGCCAGGCAATAAGCTTAACGGTATCGATTTAATTGTTTTTATGTTTTCGGTTACATTATCGCCTTTTTCACCATCGCCCCTTGTAACTGCACGTACAAGCCTACCGTTTTTATAAGTAATACTTATTGATGCCCCATCGTATTTTAGTTCGCATACATATATATATTGGCTATTGTTTAATGCTTTGGCCACACGCTGGTCAAAATCGATTAATTCCTGCGTGGTGTATGTATTTGCCAACGACAACATAGGGTAAACATGTTTTACCTGTTCAAAATTTTGGTTAATATCGTTACCAACCCTTACCGACGGTGAAGCCGGATCGTGAAATTCGGGGTATTTTTTTTCGAGCTCAATTAGCTCGTGCATTAGTTTATCGTACTCAAAATCGCTAATAACAGGTGCCGACATAACATAATACAGATAGTTGTGTTTATTAATTAATAAACGTAATTCAGAAATGCGCGATTCGGCCAATATCTTTTCCATATCAAAAATATTAAACTAAATAAAACAAAATTGCATTGTATATAACAATACTTTAAAAATAATATTACAATAAAAAACTACTTTAACTGTTATAACTACAAACTAAATAAAAAAGAAAAAAATAAAGGACCGATGTGTAATAAATAATAAAAATAAATTACTGAATATATTTTATGCCAGTTACAAAATAACCTAATAATAAATAAATAAACCGGTTATAGTGTAATAAATTGAAAAAAACGTTAAAAATTAATATTATTGTAAACTTTTTGTTGTAATATTGAACAAAATTTGAACTTACATGTTAACAGAATACATTAAAAATAAAAAATTATGAGTTGGGAAAATTATTTTGATGGATACAAAAGCTACTTGCAGCTTGAAAAAGGTTTATCATTAAACACCATCGATGCATACTTTAAAGATTTAGAAAAATTTAAACAGTTTGTTACACAACAAGGTGTTGAATTAGATGTTAAAAAAATACGTCACGAACATGTCCGTGGTTTTGTTGACATGCTTAACGAGGCAGGCATGAGTGCAAGTTCACAAGCACGTGCGTTATCGGGAGTAAAATCGTTGTTCAAATATTTATTGATACATGATATTATTGAACGCGACCCAACCATGCTTATTGAAACCCCCAAAATAGGTCGCAAATTGCCCACGGTTTTATCACCGATGGAAATTACCCGCATTGTTGAAGCAAACGACATTGAATCGGAAACCGGTTTACGCAACGTTGCCATTATTGAAGTATTATATGGTTGTGGTATGCGCGTGTCGGAGTTAGTTAACATTAAAGTATCGAATATTAATTTTGACGAAGGTTTTGTAAAAATTGAAGGTAAAGGCAACAAAGAGCGCCTTATCCCAATTGGCAAAAAAGCAAAATATGCTATTATTAACTACATACAGTTGTACCGCTCAACATTACGTGTAGATAAACGTGACGAAGACATTTTATTTTTGAACCGTCGTGGTAAAAAAATGACAAGGGTAATGGTGTTTACAATTATAAAAGACCTTGCAGCAAAAATTGATTTAAACAAACGAATAAGCCCACACACATTCCGCCATTCGTTTGCTACACACCTTATGGAAGGCGGTGCCGACTTAAGGGCAATTCAGGACATGTTAGGCCACGAGTCGATTACCACTACCGAAGTTTATACTCACCTTGACAAAGAGTTTTTAAAAGATACGATTCAGAGGTTTCACCCTCGTTCATAACTAAACTATTACCCAAATTGAGCGATTCGCTCAATCGATTTAGGTTTTATAAGTATTTCACTACACTTGTTAGTGAAATACAACAAACTCTACATTGGGGTTATACATAAGTAAATCGTATGTTCACTTAGCTCCAACCGCTCAACTTAGGTATTACAAAAATATAAAGACCCCAATAAAGGGGTCTTTTTTTTTGTTCAATTATATTTATTTATTAACAATAAAAAATATTTGTTAATTTTTTAAGCAAACCTTTGCATAAAAAAGTTAAAACACAAAATATCAATAAAATCAAGCCATTAACCATATAATATAATTAGTTTAATGTAAAAATCATATTATAAAATGATGCAACTCATACCTAAAATTCATGCTAAACAACACAAAGAAAGAATTAAAATGATATATTTGGGGGCAATAAAAAAAATGCACAAATAAATATAAGTAAATAATTAAATATAAATAAAAACCACATTAAGTATGAACACTATCGATTTAAGCAAGTATGGTTTAAAAGGGAATTATGAGTTGATTCATAACCCAAATTACGAAGAACTTTTTCAGGCCGAAATTGACCCCTCGAACGAAGGTTTCGAGAAAGGCATTTTAACAAACACAGGCGCAGTTTCGGTTGATACCGGAGTTTTTACAGGCCGCTCGCCAAAAGACAAATTTTTTGTAAAAGACGAAATTACAGACAAAAACATGTGGTGGGACGGCACCATTAACAAACCTGTTAGCAAAGAAGCTTATAATGACTGCAAAGACATAGTAACCAAACAATTAAACACAGCGAAAAAACTTTATGTAGTTGATTGTTTTTGCGGCACCAATGCTGATACCCGCATGAAAGTGCGTTTTATTATGGAAGTAGCATGGCAGGCACATTTTGTTACCAACATGTTTATACGTCCATCGCACTTTGAATTAGCCAACTTTGGCGAGCCCGATTTTACTTTTATGAACGGTTCAAAAGCTGTTGACCCAAATTGGAAAGAACACGGTTTACACTCAGAGGTTTTTGTTTTGTTTAACCTTAGCGAAAAAATGGCTGTTTGCGGTGGCACATGGTATGGTGGCGAGATGAAAAAAGGTATTTTCTCGCTTATGAACTTTTTTATGCCACTAAAAGGAATAGCATCGATGCACTGCTCGGCAAATGTTGGCGAAGAGGGTGATGTTGCAGTATTCTTTGGTTTATCGGGAACAGGTAAAACAACATTGTCGGCCGACCCAAAACGCTACCTTATTGGTGATGACGAACATGGTTGGGATGACCATGGTGTATTTAACTA
>CAZJCR010000044.1:8098-20648 GCA_964544385.1 uncultured Bacteroidales bacterium | reverse complement strand
GGAACTTCTTCCGATCGGTCCTGTTCTTTTTATCGATACCGCCGGAATTGACGACACCGGTGAACTGGGACAAAAACGCGTTGATAAAACTTTAGCAGCTATAAAAACAGTTGATTTGGCTGTGTTAATTGTAGCCAATAACCAGTTTGGCGAGCCCGAAACTAAAGCTATTAACGAGTTTAACAAATTTGAAGTACCCTACATTATTGTACATAACAAAGCCGACATTGAACCGGCTACCAGTAGTTTTGAACAAACGGTTAAAAACCAAACAGGTACAAACATTATTAACTTTAGCACAAAAAGCGGATACCATACCAATGTACTTGTTAATGCAATGCAAAATGCAATTCCCGAAACCGCTTACATGCAAAACTCGTTGCTTGGCAATATTATTAAACGCGGCGACATTGTTTTACTTATTACACCTATTGATACCGAAGCCCCCGAAGGACGGATGATATTGCCACAAGTTCAGGTTATACGCGATGTTTTAGACAACCATGCTGTTTCGGTTGTTTGTAAAGAGTCGGAGCTCGACGAGCTTTTGGCCGAGCTTAAACCTCAACCAGTTTTGGCTATTACCGACAGCCAGGTTTTTGAAAAAGCCAATGCATCGGTACCTAAAAATATTATGCTTACAAGTTTTAGCACCGTGCTTGCACATTTTAAAGGCGATTTCGAAAATTATATAAAAGGCACACCAGCAATATCGCAACTTAATGACGGCGACCGTGTACTTATTCTTGAATCGTGCACGCACCGGGTATCGTGCGACGATATTGGCCGTATTAAAATACCAAACTGGGTTAAAAAATTTACTGGCAGGCAAATTACTTTCGAGGTTGTTGCAGGCTTAAGCCAGATACCCGGAAAAATTACCGACTACGCTTTGGTAATACAGTGCGGAGGCTGTATGATAACCCGCAAACAAATTATTAGCAGGCTTAAACCTGCAGTTGATGCCGGTATACCAGTTACAAACTACGGAATGGCAATAGCATACATGCACGGAATATACAACAGGGCTGTTGAACCTTTTACAAAAAAACACTAAATATTTTGCAGTTGGGGTAATTTGCCCCAATTGCCTTGTATTGTTGGCTGTTCAATAGCATTGGCAATAATATCGAGAAATTTTGCGCGTTCAAGTTCTTCGGCACCAAGGCTAAACAAATGAGGGTTTGGCACCTGACAATCAATAAGTTCGATATTTAGTTTTATTGCTATTTTTGCAAGATAATAAAATGCAACCTTTGATGCACCGGTACGCAAATGGAACATCGACTCGCCATAAAACATTGTACCAATTGACAAACCATATAAACCACCAACAAGCTTATTTCCCTGCCATGCCTCAACACTGTGAGCCAGCCCCATTTTATGCATATTTATATATGCATCAAGCACCTCGTCGGTTATCCATGTGCCGTTTTGCCCCGGGCGTGTAACGGCTTTGCAACGCGATATAACTTCGTCAAAAGCAAAATCGACACGTATGTCGAAAGTTTTGCGGTTTATTTGCTGCAATAAACTTTTTGATGTTTTAAATTTTGATGGCCACAATACCATTCGCGGGTTAGGCGACCACCACAGAATTGGGTCGCCGTCGTTATACCACGGGAAAATACCCGATGCATAAGCTGCTACTAAGCGTCGTGGCGATAAGTCGCCACCAATGGCCAACAAACCATCGGATTCGGCCTCGTCGGGGTGCGGAAATAAAGGCTCGCGTGGTAATTGGTAAACCGGCATTGCTTTTTTTTTGCGAAAGTAGCATTTTTATTACAATTTGAATTTGTTGTTTTTAGTAAAACTACACTGCTCAAAAAATAATATTTAAATTTTACTACTGCTTGCTACTTTTTTAAGTTTTTTTATATATTTGCCGCACCATTATTGACTTGTGGTGTAATGGTAGCACAACAGATTCTGGCTCTGTATGTGAGGGTTCGAATCCTTCCAAGTCAACTTTCGTTTTAAAAACCATTGTACATTTTTCCCAAATAATTTGTTTTTACTTTAATAACAAAGTTAAGCGGTTAAAGCAAAGCGTACAATCTCAATACTTAGGTATACCACACCATATAGAGTTTGTTGTGTTTCACCAACTAAGTGCAGTGAAATACTTACAAAATCTAAATCGATTGAGCCATTAGCTCAATTTGGTCTAAATCAATTGAGCGAATCAATCAATTTAGGTAATATTGGTAATAAATACCCCGTAACATATTTTACAAAAAAAGCCGCCAATATTACTTTTGGCAGCTTTTAAAACCTAAAACAGAATATTACCTAAGTTGAGCATTTAAAGCAAAGCGTACAATTACTTTACTTAGGTATACCAAACAATTTAGAGTTTAATAAGTTTCGATAACACGGTTAATCGGAATGTTTACAAATACTAAATTGAATGGGCAAACTGCTCAAATTGCGTATTATTTAACTGAAAACCTGTATATACAAACATTTTTATACTCTTGTCCGGGGCGTAAAACCGTTGACGGAAAAGTACTTATGTTAGGTGAATTTGGGTAGTGTTGAGTTTCGAGGCACAAGCCGCTGCGGTACACGTATGGTTTTCCAACCTTACCACTGTCGACACCGGTTAAAAAGTTACCGCCATAAAATTGCACGCCGGGTTGATCGGTTAATACTTCCATAAAAATACCTGTTTTATCGGAGTATAATGTAGCAGCTAAAGCCAATTGGCCATTTTGGTTATTTAAAACCCAGTTATGGTCGTAACCAAACCCAAATTTTATTTGGTCGCAGGTATCGGCAAGGCGGGAACCAATTTGTGTTGGCTGAGTAAAATCGAAAGGAGTACCAGCAACAGGCATTAATTCGCCTGTGGGTATCAAATTGTTATTAACCGGGGTAATGTTGTTGGCGGCTATCATTAACAGGTGGTCGTTAATGGTTTCGGAGCCTTCGCCGCTAAGGTTAAAATATGTATGGTTTGTAAGGTTACAAACTGTTGGTTTGTCGGTAGTAGCGGTGTAATCAATGCGCAGGGCGTTATCATCGGTAAGTTCGTATGTCATGGTAACATTAAGGTTTCCAGGGAAACCCTCTTCACCATCGACCGACAGGTAAGTAAATTCAATTTTCGACTCCGACAATTGTTTTGCGTTCCAAACAACATCGTTAAAACCTTTTGCCCCGCCATGCAATTGTTTGTCGCCGTCGTTAACTGTAAGCTGGTATTCAATACTGTCTAAAGTAAATTTGGCGTTGGCAATTCGGTTTCCGTAACGGCCAATAGCGGCACCAAAAAAGTATTCGGTTTTATGCAGATAACCGGCAAGATTATCGTAACCTAAAGCCACATCAACGGGGTTACCTTGTGCGTTTTTAACACAAAGGGCAACTACACGCGCACCATAGTTTGTAACTTTAAGGCCTATTCCATTTTTACCGGTAAGGGTGTAAAGATTAACTTGCTTACCGTCAATTGTTTCGGTAAATTTTGATGCATCAATTTTTTCGACAGTTGGTGTGAAAACTGTTTTTTGTGGCTGGCTACAGCTAAAAATAACAAATGCCGAAACTGCCAGCAGACTAATTTTTTTTAACACGTTTATCATAAATATTTAGTTTAATTATTAATACCCCCGCACTAATATTAATAATGCGGGGGGTTATTTATATTATTTTAATTGTAGCATAACAACCGAGTGTGCAGGTATTTTAACGGTAAGTTTACCATTTTTGGGTGCATCAACCTTAAAGTCGGCTAAATTAACTTTTTCGGGTTGTCCAAAATCGTTATAGTCGTTAATATTTTTGGCGTTTATAATTTTGCCGGTAGCGTTTTTAAAGTTTTGTCCTAAAAGGTTACAGTCTAATACATGGTCGTTATTAGGGTCGGCATTGCTAATAGTAACAGTAAGTACCCCATTTTTTACCGATGCCGAGGAGCTAAGTGCGGGAATTTTTTGGCCATTAAACTCATAATCATTGCAAATAAGTTTTGATGGAACTAAATTGGCATCTTGGTGCTCGGCGTACATTTTAAACACGTAATAAGTAGGTGTTAAAACCATTTTTTCGTTGTCGGTTAAAATAACTGCTTGCAAAACATTAATAACCTGAGCAATATTTGCCATTGAAATACGGTCGGCATTGTTATTAAAAATATTAAGGTTAATACCAGCAACAAGGGCATCGCGCAACGAGTTTTGTTGTTGTAAAAAGCCGGGGTTTGTTCCTGGCAAAGCGTCGTACCATGTCCCCCACTCGTCAACCACAAGGCTGATACTTTTTTGCGGGTCGTATTTATCCATAATTTCGAGATGCTTGCGTATATACTCTTCAACAACCATTGTGCGTTTAAGGGTTTGGAACCATTGCTCTTCGCCAAAGTTTACCGACGAGCCTTTAGCACTCCAATCGCCTGTAGGTAAAGTATAATAGTGTAACGACAGCCCTTGTACCAGGTTTTTTTTGTCTTTAAGGTTTTGCATCATTTTTTCGGTCCAGTTGTAGTCGTCGCCCGATGGGCCTACGGCAATTTTTTGCAGGTTGTTTCCACGCACGTAGCACGAGTAATTTCGGTACACATCGGCATAGTATTCTGGGCGCATGTCGCCACCGCAGCCCCATGTTTCGTTACCAATTCCCCAAAATTTAACGTTCCAGGGGTCTTGCCTTCCATTTTTTTTGCGTAGCTCGGTCATTGGGCTTTCGTTAGCCGACGACACGTACTCAACCCACTCGGCAGCCTCTTGTACTGTTCCCGAACCAACGTTAATGCTAAGATATGGTTCGGTGCCAATAAGTTCGCAAAAATCTAAAAACTCGTGGGTACCAAAGCTGTTGTCTTCGGTAACACCGCCCCAATGCACGTTAACTATCGATGGGCGTTGTTCTTTTGGGCCAATGCCGTCTTTCCAGTGATAGGTATCGGCAAAGCAGCCGCCGGGCCACCGCAAAACTGGTATTTTCATTGCTTTAAGGGCATCAACAACATCGGTACGGTAACCTTTTATGTTTGGTATATCAGAGTTTTCACCAACATATATACCACCATATATGCAAGTACCTAAATGCTCCGAAAAATGGCCATAAATTTCTTTGTTAATTTTTGTTTTGGCGTTGTTTACCTCAAGGTTTAAAACATTTTGCGCCGTTAAACCCATTGCTGTTGTTAACAAGGCAATTGTAATAAAAAAAAGTTTTCTCATTATTTTTTTTGTTTTAAAGGTTTTATATTAAACTAATTAGAATATTTAACACTGATTATTGCTATATAAATAAATGTAAGTTGTTATACATAATATATGGTATGCTATTGATTACTATTTTTTTTAATAATAAATGTAAAATTAACAATTAAAATATATTTTACTATATTTGCTTAAATAAATATTGATATTTTATAGGTTTAAAAACCAAATAAAATTGTAACACATTATATAATACGATATTACCAAAATTAAAACAAATGACTATGAACAAATTACTAATGATTTTAACAATTACTTTATTTGTTAGTTGTACTAAAACACAGCCCCCAAAAAATGGATACCCGATTGAACCTGTTAGTATAAAACAAGTTGAACTTACCGATAATTTTTGGCTGCCAATAATAAAAACCATACAACAAACAACAATAAAATACGGGTTCGACAAGTGCCACGACGAAGGGCGTATGGATAATTTTTTAATTGCAGGTGGTAAATTAGATGGAAAAACACGCGGTAAAATGCCTTTTGACGATACCGACCTTTATAAACTTATTGAAGGGGCATCGTACTCGCTAATTAGCTACCCCGATACAAAACTCGAAAACTACTTAGACAGCATTATCGACATAATAAAAATTGGACAAGAACCCGACGGTTACTTAACTACATGGTTTACAATTGACCCGCTAAACCCACCTGCCCCATGGGTACAGGTTACAAACAAGCGGTGGCACAGCAACGGCGGACACGAACTTTATAACAGCGGGCATCTTTTTGAGGCCGCGGCAGCACATTACCGTGCAACAGGTAAACGTAATTTTTTAGATATTGCTATAAAAAACGCCGACCTGCTTGTTAATACTTTTAAACCAGGCGGTGTACAAATACCACCCGACCACCAAATTGCCGAAACCGGTTTAATAAAACTTTACCAAATTACTGGTAACACCAACTATCTAAACTTATCGAAATATTTTTTAGACCTGCGCGGCGACTCGCTTACACACAAGCTTGGCGGCGAATACAGCCAGGACCATATGCCCGTGGTTGAACAAACCGAGGCCGTGGGGCATGCTGTACGTGCAGTTTACATGTATGCCGGTATGACCGATATTGCTGCAATTAAAAACGACCCGGCTTACCGTGCTGCTATTGACTCAATTTGGAACAATATTGTTGAAAAAAAAATGTATATAACCGGTGGCATAGGCTCGCGCCACGACGGCGAAGCTTTTGGCCAAAATTACGAACTGCCTAACAATACCGCTTACAACGAAACTTGCGCCGCTATTGGCAACGTTCAGTGGAACCACCGTATGTTTTTGCTTACAGGTAACTCAAAATACTACGATATTATTGAACGTACGCTTTATAATGGCTTAATTTCGGGTATATCGCTCGATGGCAAAAAGTTTTTTTACCCAAACCCGCTCGAGTCGGACGGTAAATATAATTTTAACCATGGTGCATGTACACGCCAAGGATGGTTCGACTGCTCGTGCTGCCCTACTAATTTGGTGCGTTTTTTACCTACTGTGCCCGAACTTATTTATGCCACACAAAACAATAACCTTTACATAAATTTATTTGCATCAAACACATCAGAAATTAATATTAACAGTAACAATATAACTATAAAACAACAAACAAATTACCCATGGCAAGGCAAGGTTGCTATTAATATTGAAACAAAAACACCAACCCGTTTTACAGTTAAAATACGCGTTCCGGGTTGGGCACTAAATAAACCTTTACCGTCGGGGTTATATAGTTATTGCGATACTATAAAACCTGTTATGGTGGTTATGGTAAATGGCTTACCCGAAAAAACACAACCCGACGATAACGGTTATATTGCAATAAACCGAAACTGGACGAAAAACAATAATATTGAAATAGAATTGCCAATGAAAATACGCAAAGTTGTTACTAATAATATTGTTAAAACTAATAATGGTTTGGTTGCTTTTGAATATGGCCCTTTAGTTTATTGTGCCGAGCAGGTTGACAATACTACCGATGTTTTAAAACTTACTTTTGCCCCAAATGCCAGCCTTACTACCGAAACCAATAATAGTTTATTAGGCGGTATAACAGTAATTGCCGGCAATGCAAACCAACAAACCCCTGTAATGCTTATTCCGTATTATGCCTGGGCTAACCGCGGCATTACACAAATGAAAGTTTGGTTTAATAAAGAGTAATACCCAAATTGAGCGGTTGGAGTTAAGCGAACAAACGCTTTACTTAGGTTAACAACGATGTAGAGTTTGTTGTGTTTCACTAACCAAGTGTAGTGAAATACTTACAAAATCTAAATCGATTGAGCCTTTAGCTCAATTTGGGTAATAGTAAACATATAAAAAATAATAACCCGCATTGCTTAATGGTGCTGGTTTTTATTTTTTAAATTGCATGGTATAATTGATAAAATTACTATGTCGAGAAAAATAATAATTGTAATTGTACTTATTTGCTCAGTATATATAGTTTTAGCCCAAACAACTTTTTTTACAATACTTGCCGACTCGGCCCTAACACTAACAAACCAAACTGTACAATACGACCCAACATACTATAAAATAAACTTTCCCAATGGCGATGTACCTGCAAATAAAGGAGTTTGCACCGATGTTATTATACGCGCCTATCGTAAACTTGCGATTGATTTACAGTACGAGGTAAATGTTGATATGAAAACCTATTTTGACAAATATCCAAAAATATGGGGCCTTAAAAAACCCGACCATAATATTGACCACCGGCGTGTGCAAAACCTGATGACATTTTTTGGACGGCACGGAACAGTTTTAAAAATAACCCAAAACCCCGACGACTACAAACCCGGCCATATTGTATGCTGGAGCTTAGGTGTTGGTATAACACACATTGGCATTGTTAGCAACAAAAAAACAACCGGTGTAAACCGGCCGCTAATTATCCATAATATTGGTGCCGGCCAGGTTATTGACGACTGTCTGTTCAGCTATCAAATAATTGGCCATTATAGGTACAAAAAGTAAAGCTAATTACCTGGCAACATTTATTTTATTAGTGTACAATGCCCCGTTTTTGCAGTTTATTTTAACAACATAAACACCTGGTAAAAAACTATCGATATTAATAGTTGCATTGTTTTTACCGGTATAAGCATTTTTTAACATAACTTTACCTGTTAAGTCATAAATAGTTACAAACATAATTTCAGTATTGTTGGTGTTTATTGTTATTTGGTTTTGTGCCGGGTTTGGATAAATATTAAACCCATTGCTGTTCAATTTGCTGGTTACTGATGTAAAAGTACGCCCAACCATTTCGCAACGCCCTCGATAATCGGGACTTAGTTGTTCAATAATATCGAAACCTGTATTATTTGCCCAGCACAAAACCGATTTTACCTGGTAGTTTTTATCAATATTTACAACATTAAAACCGATGCCCAATCTTGAGAAATCAGTTTTATATCCTTTAACAATTTCTTCGCGATAATTATACTCTTCAATAGCATCGGCAACAGTATTTTCGGGTGTACGATAAAAACCTACAATAGGTATTGCTATCTCGAAAACATAACCTTTTGATGTTTTTTTATAAACAAAATTAATATTGGTGTTATCGTTATCGCCATAAAACAATGGCATACCGTTGCCGCCGGTTGCCGGCGATGCCTGACCGGCGCAAAAGGTAAATTTGCGTACCCCGCTGTTACCAATAAGTGCCCCGTAGTTTGGCAAATGATCGATAAAAAGCTCAACAGCATCGACAGGGCGTATGCCTGTGGTGTTTTGGTACAATTCAACAACATCACTGTCGGTAACATCGACAAAAATATTGACAACATGTTCGTCCCAAACAGCCGACCAACTGGCGTAACTATCACTATTTGGTTTTACAGTAACACCGGGGCCAGCATAAATACTATCGACAATACCATAGGCAACATTATTTACAGGCTGCAATTGACCATAAACATCTTCGGGCACGGCATCGGTAACAATTTGGCCAGTACAATAATTTATGTCAACAGTTTTTATTGCATATGGCATATAATATCCGCCGGGATTATAACTCTCGTAAGCTATAATTTTATCTATATAAATCTCAGCATTTTCAATACCATTTCTCTTTTTTAAGGCAGTTATCATAAAATATAACGAATCGATATCGGTAAACTTATCAACACTATTAATTACATCGGAAAAGTGTTCGGTAAGTTTATTAGGACTAATAAAAAGGTTAGTAACAACATGAGCATTGCTTACACTGCAACCACTTGAGCCCTGGCTATATTTAATTTTGGTTTTTACATTGTTTTTGTGCCTTGTATTAAAACGTTTAATTGGCAATACCGAAATTGACTTGCCAGTTATTACTTTAAGATATTTTTTGCCATCGGCTTCAACAATTTGCATTCCTTTTGGCAAAGTAGTTAAGTCAACAGTTGATGGGTCAAAAATTACACTGTCGTTCATTTGGTAGGCTTCAATTTTACCAATAAAAAGAGTATCGCCCGGGATTGCTTGCCAGGTGTTGGTATTACGGTTAACAAACTGTAAGGTATTAATAGCGATGTCGTTATAATATATATTACCAAATTGGTTTTGTGGGCTTTGGATAGGTTTATAGCTTGTACTGCCACAAATAAAAAGGTTATTTTGTTGCCAGCTGCTTTGGGCAAGCCTTATTTCAACAATATTATCGCCAGTATTATTTTGGTTACCATGTTTTAATATTGTTTTTGCATAAAACATGTTGCTTGGTTTACAAATTGTACTTGTTACCTGTAACACTGTTTCCCAGTTGCTAAGGGCAACTTTTAAAAATTTTTCGCCATCGATATCGACAATTTGCATATTGTTGGGCAAGCCTGCCGGTAAATGTAATTCATCGGTAAGTGCAGGGTCGAAAATAACCTGGCCAAAAACATTGCTAAAGGCAATTACAAAAATTAATGCTGGTGCAAAATTTTTCATGGTAACAAAAGTTTGGTTATAATTTTATTGATTAAAAAGGCTTGGTTATGGATTATTATTTATCAAAAATACACAAAAAAATGAACGGTTGAATATATTGATTACGATAACTTTTTAGTGCAAAAAGTTTCAGTTTTTTTGTTGGCAAACCAAAAAAATGACGTTTTTAAACCAAACACACCTAAAATTGTTTAAAAGTATAACCTGTGTAAACGATTGCAAAACAGCCTGTTTTATGACGTACATCAGTTTTTTTTAGGTTTATGCAATTTTATGCAATTTTTTATGCAAAAGTTTGCATTGCTGTAAAGTGCAGATAATCAACATATGTTATAAAGCATCAAATGTTAACTTAAAGTTAATTGAGTTAAAAAAAACTATGTAGCATAACAAAGCTATTAGTTGGAGCGTATTTTTGACATGAGAAATTTGATTAAAAATTTATTCACAAAAAAAACAATGAAGAATATGAAAACAATTGAAACAAATGAGAACGCCTTGATGAGATCGAGAGCACTCGCAGTATTATTTAGTTTGTTAATATCGGCTTTAATAATGTTACCATTATTTACAATGGCCAAAGGAAACGAAACAGCACCTAACGGTAAAGTTTACATGTACGCTTCAAAAAACAATGCACATGCAACAATTACATTAGCCGACTTTACCGATGGTAAACACTCGTTAACAATTGAAAGCGAAGATGGTTCGAGCCTATATTACAATGCAATGGTTGAATCGCCTAAAGCTTTTTCGAAAGTATTTGACCTTACACGCCTTGAAGATGGTGTTTACACTGTTAAAGTATCGGCAAAACGTAATGTAGTTGTACGCGAATTTGAAGTAAAAAATGGTAAAGTTTTAGTTAACAACGCTGTACCTACAGCACCTGTTTTTAGGTCGATGGGCGAAAAGGCAGTTGTTTTATACCCTAATGCATCGAACAACAGTGTTAGCATACGCATACTTTCACCAATGGGCGACGAACTGCTTTATACCAATGTAAACGAAAGTGTTAAAAAAGTATTCGATTTTTCGAACTTATCGAACGGTAACTATAAAGTAATTGTTAGCACTGGTAACCAAAACTACGCTTTTGACTACACAAAATAATAACAAAGTAATTGCTTTTAAATTTACAGTTAACCACAAGCAGTTGCACTAAGTAAACTTGACGAAGAAAAAAGGGGAAAAACCATTTATGGTTTGCCCCAAAAAAGGGGGGGGGAAACTCCTAAAAAAATTGACAATTGTTAGTTAAGCCGAAAGGCAAAACTTAACAATTTTTTTGTTTTATACAGGTATGTAAATTATTAAAGCACAACAATTTTATTACTTGTAAATATACAACTCTAAAAAAGCCAACATGCCTAAATTATTTACACTATTTGTAAAATAATTTTACACAACTAAAAATTACACCATCGCAACAAGCTACATACCAATATATTACAATTTGGAATTATTTTTGGTACACCGCCTTTGTTAAATAATATTTATAATAAGGCAAAAAAATATGCTAAAAATAATATTGGTATCGGCAATACGCAGTTTATTAAAATACAAGCACATAAGTATAATAAATATGTGCGGGCTTGTTTTAGGTTTAACATCGTTTTTATTTGTACAACACTATTTACTTTACGAGTTTTCGTTCGATAGCTTTATTAGCCAGCCCAACAATGTTTACCGTGTAAACTTAACTATCGATAAAAATGGCGAAAACGTTTATAACGGCGCAAAAACCCCACGGGCACTTTATTTTGCATTAAAAAACAGTATTCCCGAAATTGAGGACAATGGCATAGCATACTTTGAAAAATGCCTGCTAAACTTTGGTAACATAAGCTTTGCCAACCAAGATGTACTTTGGGTTGACCAAGGTTTTGAAAAAGTAATGCCAATAAAAATGGTTGACGGGGTTGCCGACTACACGCGCCCGCGAACAGGCATTATATCGGAAACATGTGCTAAAACATTTTTTGCCAGCCAAAACCCCATAGGCCAAATAATGCGTGTAAACGAGGGTATGCCAATTGAAATAACCGGAGTATTTGCCGATTTACCATCGAACACGCACCTTACAGCAACATTTTTTGCGTCGGTAAAAACATGGGCCGAGATGGGCTTTTTAAGCCCGGCAGGCGACTGGACCGGTAATAACTGGTGGAATTATATACGCGTTAAAAACAACACGAGCCCCCAAACCGTGGCGCAAAAAATAAACCAGCTTGCAACGCCACACATGAACTTTTTAAACAACAACAACCGCAACTTTAATTTTACTCTGCAACCACTCACCAACCTTCATTTTTTATCGGGCATCGACGGCGAAATGGGCGCGCAAACAACGCGCTTATCGTTATACAACCTTATTGCTATTGT
>CAZJCR010000044.1:0-8088 GCA_964544385.1 uncultured Bacteroidales bacterium | reverse complement strand
AATTATGATGATAATAGTTTGGACAAACTATATAAACCTGTCGGCAGCACATAACCAGGTACAAGCCCACCAAATAAAACTGCGCAGGCTTATTGGTGCGTCGCGGGCACACATGTTTTTGCAGGCACTAACCGAGTGTTTTATATTAACAATGGCTGCAATTATTATATCGACAATATTATATTTATTACTATTAAAAAGCTTTGCAATATTTTTTAATATAGCAATTACCAACGCGCGGGTGCCTTTGTTAACAATGGTTTTAACAGCAGGGGTTACAATATTTACAGGCATGGTATTTACAAGCCTTTATAACGGTTTTTCGCTTTCGCAGATAAAAATATTATCGGCAAAAAAAAGTAATGGCGGCAACTTTAAAAGCCTGTTAATAGTTTTACAAATGACAATGTCGATAATATTTATAGCCTGCACCATATTGGTATTTAAACAAATATGGTTTATGAAAAACAATAACAACGGCATTGAACTTAACGATGTAATTGTTTTAACCGGGCCTGCATCGCTAAACTCCGACAACAACAAACGTGCACGTTACCAAGCCTTTAGCGATGAGCTATTAACCAACCCCGGTTTTGTGTCGACAACATATAACATGTACGTGCCCGGCCAACAACCCCGGTATGGTTACAACGAGTTTACAAACCCGGCAAATGGTGCTACCCCCGACGTTTTGTTTTTTGAAAACAACGCGTGCCACGGCCTTATTGATACTTATAAAATGAAATTACTTGCCGGTACCGATTTTGATATTAACCCCGAAAAAAATATCGACAAAATAATTATAACCCAAAACGGTATAAAACTTTTAGGCTTTAACAATGCCAATAGTGCCATAGGCAAAAAAATTTACAGGCGTAACAATAACAACGCGCTCGAAATTATTGGCGTGGTTTCGGACTATAACAACGAGGGGCTGCAAAAACCTATTTACCCAATAATCTGGAACAATAACTACCCATGGGAGTTTGGTTTTTTTGCCGTTAGGGTAAACTCGCGTAACGCCCAGGCATCGATAAAAAAACTAACCCAAATATGGGACAAACATTACCCCAACGACAATATTGATTTTACATTTGCAAACCACCAGTTTAACAGCCAATACCGGTCGGAGGCGCGTTTTGGCAAGTTTTTTCTTTACCTTACAGTTTTGTCAATAATTATTGCATCAATGGGCTTATACGGGCTTATTCTTTTTACATTTGAACAGCGCACAAAAGAGATAGGCGTGCGTAAAGTAAACGGGGCAACCATTTTACAGGTTATGGGTTTACTTAATTCCGATTATGTAAAACTATTAACAATATCGTTTATAATAGCCACCCCAGTAGCTTTTTACATTTGCCAACAGTGGTTGTCGGGGTTTGCATATAAAACCGGCGTAAGCTGGTGGATATTTGTAGTTTCGGGAGTAGCCGCATTACTGGCCGCGCTAACAACTGTTACATATCAAAGCTGGCGGGCAGCAACGCGTAACCCTGTAAAAGCACTGCGATACGAGTAACCTAAGTAAAGCGGTTAAAGCGTAGCAAACAAACGCTTTACTTAGGTATAACCCCTATGTAGAGTTTGTTGTGTTTCACTAACAAAGTGTAGGAAAATTACTTACAAAATCTGAATCGATTGAGCAATTAGCTCAATTTGGGTAATATTAAAACTTTAAATAAGTAACTTTAAATAATAACCAACAAAACATAACCTAAAAATTAAAAATATGATAGTGTTAAAAAACCTGAGCAAGTATTACGATAACAAGTTTCAACGGTCGTATGTACTAAACAACATAAACTTACGTGTAACCGAGGGTGAATTTATATCGATAATGGGGCCAAGCGGTGCCGGAAAATCGACAATACTAAATATTATAGGCATGCTCGACGAGCCCAGCGAGGGCGAATACTATTTTTGCGACCAGGCTGCACACCTTTTAAAACCCAAAAAAAAGGTTGAGTTCCACCGTAATTATGTAGGTTTTATTTTTCAGGCGTTTCACCTTATCGACGAAATGACTGTTTACGAGAACATTGAAACACCATTAATATATAAAGGCATAAAAAGCGGCGAACGCAAAGCAATGATAGCCGATATGCTCGACAGGTTTAACATGGTAGCAAAAAAAGACTTATTTCCGGCACAACTGTCGGGCGGGCAACAACAACTTGTTGGCATAGCACGAGCAATAGTTGGCAAACCCCGCCTGCTACTTGCCGACGAGCCTACCGGCAACCTACATACCGATAAGGGCAAACAAATAATGGAAATACTGCAAAACCTTAACCGCGAGGGTATTACAATAATACAGGTAACACATAACAATGAGTTTGCACAATACGGCAAACGTATTATAAAATTAACCGATGGCGTAATTAGCAGCGACCAAAATGTATAGTAAATTAAACAATTGCTCTTTACACGAATAAAATAAAACAATACCGGGTATTGTTAATAATATAAGCTTAATTACAATATTATGTTTAACAAATTTTTTGTCGTTTGGCAAAAAACAGCCAAAATTGATATTAAAAAAATAAACAGGTGAATAACAAACATTTACAAGCTTTTTAAGCTAAACACGCAAAAACAATTAAGTTATTCAATACTTAAACCCGGGCAAGCTATTGTACTTTAAAACCATATTATAATGATAAATAAACTGGCAGCAATTGCAAAGTCGTACGACAGGACTATTGATTTTGGGAAAAAAGGTATTAATTTATACAATAACTTACCAAGTTACATTACAAACGACCCTGATTATTTGAAATGGAAAACCGAACTTGAAAATACCACAAAAAGCAATTCGCTTAAACTAATTACCAGTTATTTGTTACCTGCAAAAAATATGGAATTTATTGACCTTGGCTGTTCGTTAAACCTTATTTTTAACGGTTATGACAAGTGGCCATCGACATACAATGGTGTTGATATAAGCCAAAAAACCATACAACTGCTAAATAAGTTTGTTGATGAAAAAAAATTGCAAATAGGCCAGTTGCTTTGCACAAGCGTACATAAAACCCCTTTTAACAACAACCACTTTGATATTGGTGCTTGTATAGGTGTGCTTGAATATTACGACAAAGACTTTGTGCAAATTATAATAAAAGAAGCCCATAGGATAATAAAACCAAACGGAAAATTAGTACTCGACATTCCAAATATTAAAAGCCAATCGGGCCGAATAATGATGTTGATTGAAGAGTATATGAGCCGCCCCGATAAATTCAATTTGCTACCACACCAGTTTGAAAATATGATTAAAAAGTATTTTGAAATAGAAGAAACCGACAGTACTGTTGCCGAATTAAATAATATGGGAATTTTGTATAAGCTAAAATGCAAAAAATAAAAATTACTATATTAATAAACTAATACCTAAGTTGAGCGGTTAAAGCAAACAAACGCTCAACTTAGGTCAAACTTTGCGGTTCTCTTTATTCACTACAGTTTGTAGTATTTTACTTGCTGATTTTAGGAAATAACAAAAAGCAACTTACTATTGATTTTGGTTGATAGTCCACCCTAAAAAAATAATCGTCCTCAATAATAATTAAGGCCTGGAGTAAATTTGTTTTGACAAAAAAACAATGTATAACTAAAAATTTAGTACTATGAAACAAATTTACTTTTTAACGTTTAGTTTAATGATGGCATTTGTAATTAATGCACAAACCACTATCGACCTTACAACAATTGACGCGGCTTACACCACAACCGTTGACAACGAACTTGTTATTGACCTTGCAACAACAGCATCAACAATTGCAGCTCCAAAATTATCGATGGCAAACCCGTTTTTAGGCTCGTCGGCAACCGAGTACGAAATTTCGTTCGACATTAATAACTATAAAGGTACCGACTCGATAAAAGTTTTGGGCGCGGTTTTAAGTATTTACGATGCAACTTTGGGCCGTATGTACTTTACAAACGGCAGCTATTTAGGCTACAACGACGGCGAGTATTACGATGCAAACCTTATTGATTATGGCATAGGCACCGATTTTTTAGGAGGTAACAAATGGAGCAACGTTAAGCTGCGCTTTAACGCCACAAGCTTTGCTGTTTATGTTAACAACACTTTAGCTTACGACATTAACAGCACCAACATTACAATTGTAAACAACCTTAGCGACCAGGCTCGCGTACTTACATTTTTGCAAAACGCGCAATTACTTGTATTTGGCACAGGTTCGTGGTGGAGCGACAACGCACGCGAAGACGGTACTTATTTTGATGCACAATTTAGCTACATTAAAAACATAAAATTTGCAACTGCTTTTTCGGACCTTACCCATATTAATCAAACAATTGCTCCGGCTAAAGTAATTGCCACCGAATACTTTACAATTAGTGGCGCAAAAGTTAACGCCAATTTCGATAACCTTGCTCCCGGTATTTACATTAAACGCGAGTTTTTAAGCAATGGCTCAACAATATCGGCCAAAATAGGAAAAACAAAATAGTTGTATAGTACCAAAATTGAGCGTTAGGCATAACCAATTAAACTTGGCAGGCTTTTTAATTAATTTGAGTTAGTAAAATATAACAAACCCTAAATAGGGGTTATACTTAAATACCCAACTTGTTAGCTTTGCGGTAAACACTCAAATTAGGTAGTAATTGCATAAAGTTTATTAAGGACACTTGCAAAAAAACAAGTGTCCTTAATTTTTTGAACATAAATACATACCAAACATAATTTTTAAACTGCAACAAACATCGAAAACTAAAACCTAAGTTAAGCGGTTAAAGCATAGCAAACAACCGCTTAACTTATGATTAACCCCGATTAGCTCAATTTGGGTAAAAAATATAATAACACCAAAAATTGAGCGGTTACCAAATAAAATACTTTAAAACCTTAATAAATATGAAACACACAGGCTTTTTATTTACTTTATTAATTACAACAAACATTGCAATAGCACAAAATATCCTTAACCTGCATGTTGACCAAGCCCAAACTAAAATAAACAAAGAAATTTACGGGCATTTTGCCGAACATTTAGGAAATTGTATTTACGGTGGCATTTATGTTGGCGACACATCAGTTATACCAAATACACGCGGGTTTAGAAACGACGTTATAACTGCCCTTAAAGAAATGGGCGTACCTGTTTTACGTTGGCCAGGCGGCTGTTTTGCCGACACTTACCACTGGAAAGACGGTATTGGTCCAAAAGAACAACGCCCGTCGATTGTTAACACGCACTGGGGCGGTGTTACCGAAGACAACAGCTTTGGCACACACGAGTTTTTAGACTTTTGTGAGCTTATTAACGCCGAACCATATATTAACATTAATGTTGGCTCGGGAACCGTGCAAGAGGCAGCACAATGGGTTGAATATGTAACATCGGACAATAAAAGCCCAATGACCGACCTGCGTAAAAAAAATGGCCGCGACGATGCCTGGAATGTTAAATACTGGGGTATTGGTAACGAAAACTGGGGCTGCGGAGGAAATATGACACCCGAATACTACGCCGACCTTTACAACCAGTTTGCTACTTATTGCGGCGGCGCAAAATACAAAATTGCCGGCGGCCCTAATGTTGACGACTATAACTGGATGCGTGTTATAATGCAAAAAATTGCCATCAGACCCTGGTTAGTACAGGGAGTGTCGCTGCATAATTACTCGTTTGCACATAGCTGGGAGGTTAAGGGCAATGCCACAAATTTTACCGAAGCCGAATGGTTTAGCAACCTGCACGATGTACAACGTATGAACACTTTAATTAAACAACACTCGGCTATAATGGACCAATACGACCCCCAAAACCGCGTTGCCCTTATTGTTGACGAGTGGGGAAACTGGTTTAATGTTGAAAAAGGTACTAACCCCGGCTTTTTATATCAGCAAAATACTTTGCGCGACGCTTTGTCGGCTGCAATTACACTTAACATGTTTAACAATGCTGCCCAAAGGGTTAAAATGGCAAACATTGCTCAAATGGTTAACGTGTTGCAGGCTGTTGTTTTAACAAAAAATAATATCATGGTGCTAACACCTACTTACTATATTTTTAAAATGTACAAAGTTCACCACGATGCAATGCTTTTACCATCGAACCTTAACACCGAGAACTATGTTTACAATGATAAACAAATACCGGCTATAAGCTCGTCGGCATCGATAAAAAACAACGTTATAAACATTACCCTTAGCAATGCCAACCCAAATAAAGCAATTACATTAAATGTAAATATTACCGGCATAGATTTAAAAACAGCAACAGGGCAAATTATAAACGCTAAAAATATTAACGATTATAACGATTTTGATAAACCCGAAACAGTAAAACCCGATAGTTTTAAAGTTGCAAACCCGCAAAATGGTAAACTTGAGGTAACTATACCGGCTCACTCGGTAATTTTGATACAACTTAAATAAACTACACACTTTTAAATTTTTAATTTGAGTTTAACCTAAGTTGAACGTTTTGAGCTATGCGAACAAACGCTTTACTTAGTATTAACCCCAATGTAGAGTTAAATAAAAAAGGGATTGATGCTTAAATATCAGTCCCTTTTTTTTACCCATACCCCCGCTAAATAATATAATTTGCAATTATTATTTTTTAGGCACCATGTCGGATGGCGATTGGTGATAGTATTTTTTAAAAATGCGGCTAAAGTATTTAGGGTCGTTAAAGCCAATTGCATAAGCCACCTCGGCCACCTGCATCGAGCCATTTTTTAACAGTTCCATACCCTTTTTAAGCCGGTAAGTATTAATGTACTCGGTTGCCGACAGGTTTGTAATTGCTTTAAGTTTAGTGTAAAGCTGGCTACGGCTAACTAACATTTCAGATGCAAAAAGGTCGACATCGAACGATGGTTCGGTGTAGTATTTTTGTACCACCTCGTTTGCACGTGCAAAAAACTTACTGTCGAGGCTCGATATTGTAAGCTCGTCGGGGTTAACATCCTCAAGTTTACCGAATTTAGCGCGTACTTTGTTACGGTTTTCGATAATAGTTTTTATTTTGGCAAGCAGTAAATCGCTGTTAAAAGGTTTTGTCATATAATCGTCGGCACCGGTTTGGAGTCCCTCAATTTGCTCGGTAGTATCGGTTTTAGCGGTAAGCAGCACAACAGGTATATGACTGGTGTACAGGTTGTTTTTAATTTTTTGGCACAACTCAAGGCCGTCAAGTTCGGGCATCATAATATCGCTTACAATAAGAGCCGGCGATTCTTTTTTGGCAAGTTCGTAACCGGTAAGGCCATTTTCGGCTTCAATAACTTTATAGTATGTTGCCAGGCACGAGCAAATAAACGAGCGCATCTCAATATTATCTTCAACAACTAAAATGCGTTCAATGGTGTTTTCCTGGCTCTCGTAATAAACAGGCCTTGGGCTGTTAATTTGGTCGTACAAAAACGATACTTTATCTTTAATAACCGATTCGTATACTTGCCCGGTAGTATCAATTTCGTGGTCGGCAAAAGCTGCTCGGCTAAATGGTATTTCAACTTTAAATAAGCTGCCAAATTCATGTTCCGATGTAACGGTAATTGTGCCGTGCATTATCCCGACAAGGCTTTTAACTAACGACAGGCCAATGCCTGCACCCGCGCTGCGGTGTTTTTTCGAATCGGTAACTTGTAAAAACCTGTCGAAAAGTTTATCAATTTTGCTGGCTGGTATTCCCTCGCCGGTATCGGCAACTGTAATTACAAGTATATCGATATTGCCTGTTTTTTTTGTTGTAGCGTTAAACTCGATAGTTTTGCCCGGCGGTGTAAATTTAAAGGCGTTCGACAACAGGTTGTAAAGCACGTTTTCGAGTTTTTCTTTGTCAATCCAGGCCGATTGTGGTATATCAAAATTGTGAGTGTAGGTTATGCTGTTTTTATTTGCAAGCTCTTCGAACGACGAAAAAATATCGGTTAAAAATGGTTTAATATAAGCCAGCTCAACTTGCAGGTTTTGGTTACCTGTTTCAATTTTGCGTATCTCGAGCAGTTGCCTTATAAGCATTAGCAGCCTGTGAGCATTTTTGTTAATAATAGTAAGCAGGTGGGTTAAGGCTGTGTCGTTTTTATAATCGTTAAGCAAAC
>CAZJCR010000043.1:19630-20925 GCA_964544385.1 uncultured Bacteroidales bacterium | reverse complement strand
TTTTAAGGATTAAATTTTTTGTTACTATTTGATTATGTATTAAATAATACAATATTAAAAATTGTATTGCTTAAAACAAAAGTAAGTAAATAATTATTGTATAATTTTTATAGGTTAAGCAATTTTAAGGGGTAATTTAAGCAAAACTTAACATTACAAAAGGGGGCAAAATGGTATTAATTATTTTGTAAGTATTATATAATGAGTAATATATATTATTTGTAATGTTGAATAAATTATTACGGCAATAAGCTTTATTTTTTTGGTATAATTGCCAACAGGCTTAAACAGGTTGCTGTAAAATTACTGGTACAAAGGTTTATAACCAAATTGAGCTAATTGCTCAATCGATTTAGATTTTGTAAGTGTTTCACTACACTTATTGGTTAGTGAAACACAACAAACTCTACATCGGGGTTAACCTAAGTAAAGCGTTTATTTGCTGCGCTTTAACCGCTTAACTTAGGTTATATTTATTAAATAAAAATGAACAAGTTGTTATGAATAATTTATACAAGCCACATAATGTATTAATAATTATAATGTTATTAATTAATGGTTTTGCATTGGGTTCGGTTGGATTAACGCATGTTTACAACATAACCGACGGGCTGTCGAACAACCGTGTACCGGCAATAACACGCGACAACCATGGCTTTATGTGGTTTGGAACATCGGCCGGGCTAAACCGTTTCGACGGGTATAATTTTGAGCAGGTAAACTTTACGCCCGATGTTAGGCAACCTGTAAACTGCCCGCGCATTGAGTCGTTGTTTACCGACGTTTACGGCAATATTTGGATAGGTACAAAAACTGGTGGTTTAAAATGTTATGATGTTAAAAACGAGCAGTTTACATATTATCCATACACACCCGGTAACCAGGCCGGTGTTAGCGGTACCCGGGCAATATCGTTTTGCCAGGGAGCCGATACAAGTTTATGGATAGGAACCTGGAACGGTGGTATTAGCCGTTACAATTATAACACAAATACTTTTAAGCACTATTTGTGTAACACGCTTGCAGGCCCGTCGGGCGAGAATGTTGGCGGCATACTTTGTGCACGCGACGGCTCTGTTTGGGCGGTAAGCTATTTTGGGCTTTGGAAATACAGCGAAATATCGAACAATTTTGAAAAATTGCCATTTATTGGTATTGAACCAAACAACGACAACTATGTGGGGTTTATATCGATTGAAGAAGACCCGGTTGAAAACAAATTTTGGATTGGTTCGTGGGAACACGGTTTAGTTGAGTTTGACAAAAGCAACGGAGTTTTTACTCCGCACAAACCT
>CAZJCR010000043.1:0-19620 GCA_964544385.1 uncultured Bacteroidales bacterium | reverse complement strand
CAACGACGGCACTTTTAATGTTTTTACTTTGCTGGTCGACAGGCAGCACCAGTTTTGGGTTGGTTCGTGGGGCAACGGGCTGTGGAAGTTTAACACGCAATCGGGCGTTTTTCAAAAAATCGACTTACAGGTTTTTCAAAACAACGAGCAACAAATTATCGATGTTGTACTCGATATTTACCAAGACCCAAACAGCAATATTTGGATAGGAACAAATAACCACGGAGTTGTTAAACTTGGTAAAAAACAACCTTTTAATAACACGCTTTTTAATTATAAAGTTAACAAGCCAATAGCATTGTCGGTGTTAAAACATACTAAATGGCTTTTTGTGTCAACATTGTCGCACGGAATTATTTATAAAAATGGCGATAACGAATTTGAGCAGGTTTATCCCGAATCGGGCACACACTTGTTCGAATCGAATTTGGTGTACCTTAACCAAAATGGCGAAATTTGGGTCGATGGCGATAATTATTTTTACCAAATTGAATTTATAAATAATAAACCTGTTTTAATACCCTGTCATGTAATTTACAATAATAACGATTTTAAAATTAAAAAAATTACCGGTATTGCCGAAAGTGGCAATAAACTTTACATTGGAACAAAAGAGAACTCGCTATACATGTTTAACTATAAAAATGGTAATTATACGCTTGTAAAGCATTTCGAGGTTAAGCCTGGTAATTACAATTATTTGCAAAACGAAACAATTAACAATGTTTTTACCGACAATACCGGCAAAGTTTGGGTTGGTACCAATGGCGGGCTACATTTAATTACCGACACATTGGTAGTTTACTCGAACAAATTAATTGAGCAGGGCAAACGCCTTACCTGCGATGTTATACATAGTATTAACCAGTGCCAAAGCAATAATATTTTAGTTAGCACACCATGCGGTATTAATATTTTAACTCCAAATAATGCAGGCACTTACGCACTAAAAACCTATACCACAAACGATGGTTTGCCCGATAATTTTATAATGTCGATAGTTGTAAATAAACAAAACCAGGTGTGGATGAACTCGAGCAATGCAATTATTGGGTTTAATACGCAAAACCAAAATTTTTTGTCGTTTTTTAAAACCGACGGCATTGGCATAACCGAATTTGATGTGTGCGGATATATTGACACAAACGGCACTGTTTATTTTGGAGGCAAAGGCGGAATTGTAAGTTTTGTTCCAGCGTTAATATCGCAAAAAGTGTACGGTGCAAATGTTGTTATTACTAACTTTAAAGTGCATAACACACCAATTAAGCCCAACAAGCAATTTAATAACCGGGTTATTATAAACAAATCGATAAACTGTACTAACAATATTGTGTTTACGCATAACGAGAAAGAGTTCTCGTTTGAGCTGGCTTATCTTAATTTTGTAAACCCGCAAAAAAACCATTACGCTTATAAACTCGAGGGGTACAACAATAACTGGGTTAACCTTGGTAACCAAAGGCTTGTTAGCTTTAACAACCTTAACCCCGGCGACTATAAACTTTTTTTAAAAGCATCGGGCAATAACGGGCAATGGGTTACAATGCCAAACCCAATTAACATAAAAATTAAAGCCCCTTATTACAAAACATGGTATGCTTACTTATTTTATTACATAATAATTTTAACCATATTTATAATAATACGAAGGTATTTTGTTAAACAAATGCGCCTACAACGTAATATTGAGATACTACAGCTTACTAACCAACAAGAACACCGTATTAACGAGATGAAACTCCAGTTTTTTACAAACATTGCACACGAGTTTCGTACTCCGTTAACTTTAATTATTGGCCCGTTAACCGATATTATTGCCGACAGCCGTTTTAACCAGTTAGTACCCGATATTAAAAACAAAATAAACCTTGTGGCAAAAAACTCGCAAGGCCTTATGAAATTAGTTAACCAGTTGCTCGATTTTAGAAAAACCGAAAACGGTAAAATGGAGTTAAAGGCCGAGCTTTTAAACATTGGCGATTTTGTGTCGGAGGTAGCTCTGTCGTTTAAAAATATTGCCGATGTTAACCAAATTAAATTTACTATTGGTAAAGACGACACAATACCTGGAATTTGGTTCGACCGCGAAAAAATTGAAGTTGTTGTTAATAACCTTATTAGCAATGCCTTTAAATTTGTCGGTTATAACGGTATAATTAATGTTGAAATTAACCAGTTACCAAATTTTGCATGCATACATGTTGTTGACAATGGTATTGGTATACCCGCGGCCGATTTAGACAAAATTTTTGATCGCTTTTATCAGGTTAACCGCCCAAATGCAAATGGCAGCTCGGGTATTGGTTTAGCACTGGCAAGGCGTTTTGTTGAACTACACAATGGTAAAATTGAGGTTTTTAGCCAGCCAGGTATAAAAACCGAGTTTATTGTTTATTTGCCTTTTGGCGATACCCATTTGTTAGACAATCAAAAAATTAAAAACCAAAATTATTGTTTGCCAAACCAAACTGCAACATTTAACACAGCATCGCAAAACCCCATGTTAAATAGCGTTAAAGCCGCGAACCCGTCAATAACATTATTAATTATCGACGATAATGCCGAACTACGCGGTTACCTTAACAGTATTTTTGCCCCTTACTACAATATTATTGAGGCTCCCGACGGCAAAATAGGGTTTGATATGGCAATTAACCACAACCCCGACATAATTATTTCGGATATTATGATGCCAAATACCGACGGGTACGAGTTTTGCCATAAACTGCGCAATAATTTAAAAACCCAAACTACGCCGGTAATTTTGCTCACAGCTAAAAACTCGTCGCAAAGCGAGCTGCAAGGTATTAAAGTTGGTGCCGATGCCTTTGTTTCGAAACCTTTCGACCCCGCGGTGCTTAAAGAGAAAGTGCGGTCGTTATTAATGTCGCGCAAAAAACTTAAAGACACTTTTAGCAAAAAAATGGTTATCGAAGGTTCAAACATCGAAATATCGGGGTACGAAGAAAAACTGCTTAAAAAAGCAATTAAGCTTATTGAAGACAACATGCTTAACGAAACCTTTAGTGCCGAATCCCTTGCCCAAATGCTTAACCTTAGCCGCTCGTCGCTTTATCGAAAACTAAAAACTTTAACCGGATACTCAATTAACCATTTTATACGCAAAATTAAGCTCGATAAAGCTGCTCAGCTTTTGGCCGACAACGAAAAATCGGTAACCGATGTGGCTTTTTTAACAGGGTTTAGCGACATTAAATATTTTCGCGATTGCTTTGAAAAACAATTCGGGTTAACACCGCAAAAATACCGCAATAGTTTGAATACTAAATAAATAAAATACTAATTTTAACAATTTACCCCCTTTTATCAATAAAAAACAAACAATAATTGTGGCAATTTGCCCCCTTTATTTGGTTTATTTTGTACAACCCATTACTGTAATTTAATACACCTTGCAATAGCGAAAAAACGTGATAGTTATTTCGCTTAACATTATAATTGTATTTACACTCAAAAAAAAATCAGAGTATGAAAAGAATCTTACTTACATGTTTATCGGTAATTTTGGCCTATTGCGCAATTGGGCAAATTACGGTAACCGGCCAGGTAACCGACGAATCGAACTTACCATTGCCCGGTGTGTCGATTTTGGTTAAAGGCACCACTATTGGTACCATTACAACTGTCGATGGTTCGTATAACATTAGTGTTCCATCGCCCCAATCGGTAATTGTTTTTTCGTTTATTGGTTACAATACCGAGGAAACCGAAATTGGCAACCGTACAACAATTAACATGTCGTTATTGCCATCGCTCGAGGAGCTTGGCGAAGTTATAATTGTTGGTTATGGCTCGCAAAAAAAAGTAAACCTTACAGGCGCGGTTGTTGCTGTTGATGGCCAAAAACTTAAAGAGATGCCGGTGGCAAACACAACAAACTCGCTTGCCGGCCGTTTGCCAGGCGTTATTGTGCAACAAAATAGTGGCGAACCCGGATACGATGGAGCTACTATACGCATACGTGGCTTTGCCGATGACCCGTTGTGTATTGTCGACGGTGTTGAGATGGATTTTAGCCGCGTTGACCCTAACGATATCGAAAGTTTTTCGGTGCTTAAAGATGCATCGGCAGCTATTTACGGTGCACGTGCAGGTAACGGTGTAATTTTGGTTACAACAAAACGAGGTAAAAAAAGCGAAAAAACTAATGTCGAACTTTCAACATCGTATGGCTGGCAAGGCTCAACCGTGTACCCCGAGTATGTTAACGCTGCACAATACATGGAACTTGTTAACGATTACCAACCCGGCACATATAGTCAGGATACTATTAACGCGTATTTATCGGGTAAGGCTCAAAGTACCGACTGGTATAACGAAACTTTCCGTAAAACAGCACCTATACGCCGGTCGAATGTTAACGTTAGCGGCGCAACCGAAAAGGTGAGCTATTTTATGTCGTATGGTAATTTAGTGCAAGAGAGTATTTTAAAAAGCAACGATACTAAATACTCGCAAAACAATATACGCTCAAACATTAGCGCCGATTTAACAAGCCGGCTTAAAGTGTCGCTCGATATTGCTTACCGCGACGAGCAACGCGAATACCCGGCTGCCAGTTTATCGTCGATAATGGAAAAAGTTGGATTTGCAATGCCTATGTATCCGGCAGTTTACCCCGATGAATCGAAACCATCGTACAGTGGTGCCGGCATTGCGCCTAATTACGTGTCGCAGGCAAATGTAACCGGTTATAGTAAAAGTAATTACCGTAACCTTAGCAATAGTTTTACCGCCGATTATAAAATACCTTACGTTGACGGTTTAAGTGCAAAAGCTTTTTTTAATTACACCACTTACGACGATAAAGCAAAATCGTTTAATAAAAACCACAGTTACTATTTATACGACCCTGCATCGGGAATTTACCAAGAGGTTGTTGCTGCTGCTAAAAGTTCAATATCGTTAAAAGAAACTTACAAACGCGATGTGCTTAAAACTACACAGTTTTCGTTAAACTACGAAAAACAGTTCGATAACCATAACATAAAAGTGCTTGCGTTGTACGAGGGTATCGATGGAAACTCGGCAAATTTTTCGGCATCAAAAACAGGTGGTTTTATAAGCTCGGCTATCGACCAACTAAACATGAGCACAACCGAAGAGCAAGGCATTAATGGTTCGGAAAGCGAAACAGGCCGCCAAAGCTTTTTAGGCCGTATAAACTATAATTATTCCGAAAAATATCTTGTCGAAGCTCTTTTCCGTTACGACGGTTCACCAAAATTTGCCAGCAATAAACGTTGGGGCTTTTTTCCGGCTGTTACATTTGGCTGGCGACTTAGCGAAGAAGATTTTATACGCAACCTTGCATTTATCGATAACCTAAAATTACGTGCATCGGTTGGACAAATGGGTTACGATAATATTTCGTCGTTTAATTACCTTACCGGTTATAACGTTGATTATACTTACGTGTTTGGTAGCGACATTCAAAAAGGTATTGTATCGAAAGGTTTAGCCGATGTTAACTCAACATGGGAAACAATGACAATGTATAACATTGGTTATAACTTGTCGATGTGGAACCGTAAACTGTACTCCGAGTTCGATTTATTTTATCGTTACCGCGATGGTATTTTAGGTAAACAAGACAAATCGTTGCCATACACTTTTGGCGCAACACTACCTTATGTTAACCTAAACTCGCAAAGCAACCGTGGTTTTGAACTTATGGTTGGGCACGAACATAAAATTGCCGATGTTAGGTATTGGGTTGAAGGAAACATGTCGTTTGCACGTGCAAAATGGGACAACTACGACGAGCCTGAGTATGCCGATGCCGAAACACGTGCCCGTTATCAAAATTCGGGACAAAATGTTAACCGTTATTTTGGTATTGAGGCTTTGGGCATTTTTACATCGGAACAAGAAATTATTGACTGGCCTGTTGACCAAGACGGTAATTTAGATAATGGTAAAAACCATAACATTAAACCTGGCGATATTAAATATGCCGATTATAATAACGATGGGCTAATTAACGACCTCGACTATCACGAGATTGGCAAAAGCACCATACCCGAAATTTATTATGGTATAAATATAGGTGCCGAGTATAAAGGTATCGATTTATCGATGTTATGGCAGGGAGCATCGAATTATAACATAATGTTTCAAAACGAGGCTCAACGCCCGTTCCTTAACGGAGCTACGCCTTTGGCAATGTTTATGGACCGCTGGACAGAGCAAAACAACTCGGCCGATGCAAGTTTTCCGCGTACCTGTGGCCCGGCCGGAAACTCAAACAACTACTACACTTCAACTTTTTGGTTACAAGACGGTTCGTACCTGCGCCTTAAAAACGTAACGCTTGGTTACAGTTTTGAGGCAGCATTACTGCAAAAAATTAAAATCGAAAAACTACGCGTTTATTTTAGCGGTGTTAACCTGCTTACATTTACCGATGTTTACCCATACGACCCCGAAACACCAGATAAAGCCCGTGGTTGGGACTATCCGCAACAGCGTACTTTCATGTTTGGCTTAGTACTAAACCTTTAATTTAACAGTATGTACCAAATAAAAAATATTAAAAATATGAAAAGCAAATTAATTATTATAGCCATTTTATCAATGTTCACGTTCTCGTGTACCGATTTAATGGACAAAGAACCACTTGATATTGTTAGCGACGAAGCCGTTTGGGGCGATGCCGACTACATAAAAGCATACCTTGTGCAATTGTACCACCGCGCGCCTACAAAACGCCTGTTTATCGAGGGTTACAACTGGGGCTACTGGCCACAAGACGATAACCATGCCGAACCACACGACGAACCGGCTGCTTATGTTACCATGTCGGACGAAGCCCGTGGCGCGTACTCATGGACACAATCGATGGGAATGAACAAAGACGGATGGTCGCGTAATAGCAGCCCGCTCCAATATTGGGACTATAGCCTTATACGTTCGTGTAACGAGTTTTTATACTATATAAACAAAGGTAACCTCGACAACAGCCTTAAAGGCGTTTATGCTGCCGAAGCACGTTTTATAAGGGCTTTTGTTTATTTTGAATTGGTAAAACGGTACGGCGGTGTGCCAATTATTACCGTGCCTCAGGCTATTGATGCACCCGATGATGAACTTTATATAAAACGCAATACCGAGCAAGAGGTTTACGATTTTATTATTGCCGAGTGCGACGAAATATCGAAAATATTGCCAAAACCCGGCGAAACTGAAACAGGGCGTGTTAATAACTTTACAGCTCTGGCTTTATTGTCGCGTGCGGGTATTTACGCCGGTAGCATTGCAAAATATGGTAGTGTTGACCTTAATGGTATTGTTGGTATTAATGGCGATGGCCAAAGTTATTTTAAAGCCGCTTATGATGCTGCCAAAATAATTATTACACAAGGCCCTTACACGCTTTACCGCGACGATGAAAACAAGGCCGAAAACTATCGCAATATTTTTCAGAAAAGTTATAACAGCGAGGTTATTTTTGCCCGTCAGTTTGTTGGCTCGCTTTACGGACATAGTTTTGATGCCTTTAACGCGCCACATTTATACGGTGCCGGCTGGGGCAACTTTATTAACCCAACACTCGATATGGTTGATGCTTACGAGTTTATTGATGGCACCAACGGTAAAATTGACTGGCAAAATACTACAGGGCCACTTAGCCAGGTATTAGCTAAAAAAGACCCCCGTCTGCATGCTACCATTTATTTTAATGGTAACCCAATTGCCAACGATAGTCTTGAGCTATACGTGTTAGAAACCCCCGATGCCAATGGTGTTTATACTGTTCAGGAAAGCGATGCCGGTGGTTACTACTCGTGGACCAATAATGGTGTTGTAAAAAGCATTGCCAATGTTGGCAAAAGTGTTTATCCGGTTCACCGCGATGCCACTAAAACAGGCTTTTACATTAAAAAGTTTCTGAAAACTGAAAACTTAAAATCGGATTGGAAAGCCTGCGATGCCGACTGGATTGAGTTCAGGCTGGCCGAAATTAAGCTAAATTATGCTGAGGCTGCAGTTGAACTTGGTTTAGATGCCGATGCACTGCCCGAAATTAACGATATACGCGACCGTGCCGGTATTGCTCCTTTGCAGAGCGTAAACTTAGAACAAGTACGCCACGAACGCAGGGTTGAACTTGCTTTTGAGTGCCACCGTATTTGGGACTTACGCCGCTGGCGTATTGCCGACCAGGTTATGAACAACGAGTTTCATGGCCTTAACACAATTTGGCGTTTGCCCGACAATACTTATCGTTACCAGGTATTTAACTGCGACGACCGCGAAAGTTTTGGGGCAAGCCCTTTTGCCCGGTATTTTAATGTTTCGCGCATGTACTACCTGCCAATTACCGAAGACAGGGTAAATAACAACCCAAAACTTGTCGAAAACCCAGGTTATTAATTTTCATCATACACACCAAGTTAAAGCCCCTTTAAAAATTGCTTTTGGCAATTTAGGGGGCTTTTTTACCACCCTATACAATAATGAAATACGCGACAAAAGATATTGAAAATAAATTAGTTTTAACTTTTTTACTATTGTTGTTATTTGTACGGCTTTTTAGTCAAAATGGGCCGCAAGGCGCAACCGGTAATTGGGCACTTAAATTTTACGACGAGTTTAATGGCACTCAACTTGACCTTACAAAATGGTTGCCAAGTTACCCTTACCATTTTCCGAACAACGGTTTGTCGCATAACCACCGTGCATGGATTGACCCCGCGCAGGTTACTGTTGCCGATGGAAAACTTATAATTACTGCTACCAATAAAAAACACCCTAATTCAACCAGCGGCACCGACCAATGGGAGTCGTCGTTTGGATACCTGAGTTTTGATTATACCAGCGGGGCTATTTGTACATACAACAGTTTTAAATTTACAACAGGTTTTATCGAGGGTAGTTTTAAAGCTCCGGCCACGCTTGGCAGTTGGCCGGCTTTTTGGGCACTTAACTACGATAAAAGCTGGCCACCCGAGATTGATATACTCGAAATACCTGCCGACCGTAACACTCATCACTATTATTATCATTATGGTTCCGACTGGCAAAACGAGAAATCGTGGGGAGGTACGCATACAGGGGTTGACAAATCGGCTGGTTTTCATACTTACGGTGTTGAGTGGGGTGCAAATTACATGCGGTTTTATTTCGATGGCCAAATAATAAAATCATTTATCAATAAACAAGAGGTATCGCAGGCAAAAAATATGTACCTTATTTTAAACCTTGCTATTGGTGGCTGGGCCGGCAACCCGCCAGTAGGGGCAGTTTTTCCGTGTACTTACGAGTGCGATTGGGTAAGAGTTTGGCAGCCATCGGTTAATAGCTCAAGTAATTACACTGGTAAGGTTACTTTAACTTTTGATGCAAATAACGGGGTATCGAAAAAAAATAATTTGACAAAAACTAACATTAACGACATTAAAAATATTGTAGTTACCAATTTGGCGGGTGTTAATGTGCCGGTTTTAACCAATATTATTGATAATACAATTTTATTAAAACCCACTAAAAACATTACAAATGGCGTGTATATAATTACAGTTTTTAGCGGCTCAAATCGCGAGTGTTTTAAAATTGTTATTTAGTTTAATACCTAAGTTAAGCGGTTGTAGCAAAGCATACAAACGCTTTTTTTAGGTAATAGTTGTGTAATATGTAAATGCCTGCTTTGATATTGTGGAGTAGGTGTTTACTTATTTTATGTTAATTATAACCTATGAGCGAATCGCTCAATTTGGGTACAAGTATAGTTTATTACAAATGTAAAAGCTGGTTTTATTTTAAACAGTTGTTGAATTAATAATTAACAAAATTACTTTACAGCAAACTGTCGAATTTTTAAAATATATAATTATGATTAAACAGTTACAATTTTTTATAATAGTTGCAATAATTGCAGTATCGTGCAATAAACCAACGGTTTATTATGTCGATTCAATTGCAGGCAACGATAATAACAACGGGCAAAGCCTTGAGGAGCCTTTTGCATCGGTACAAAAAATTAATAACCTTGACATTAAACCCGGCGACAAAATTTTGTTTAAACGCGGCTCAAATTTTAAAGGACAATTAGTTATTAATAAAGAAGGTACAATTAGTAAACCTATAGTTTACGATAGTTATGGCAGCGGTAGTTTACCTGTTATCGAGGCTTTTGGTATTTACAGTTCGGCAATAAAAATTGTAAACACCCAAAATATTACTTTAAGTAATATTAGAGTTACAAACAACGGTCGCGACCGTAAGCCCCGCCGATATGGCGTACATATTATTGCCCACAATTACGGCGAAAGTAAAAACATTACACTGCACGGCATTGAGGTACATAATGTAAATGGCAGTTTAGTTAAAGACAATGGTGGCGGAGCTGCTATTTACTGGCATAACTCGGGCGATTCGGTGCTTACAAGGTTTGTTAACCTTACAATCGAAAAATGCCATATTGTTAATTGCGGGCGCAACGGAATTATTAGCGATGGTTATACTAACCGCAAACAATGGTTCCCAAGTTTAGGTGTTGTTGTTCGCAATAATGTTATTGAAGGTGTGCCTGGCGATGGAATTGTACCCATTGGCTGCGACGGAGCTTTAATTGAATACAATATTATGCGTAACTGCCCCGATATTTTGTCGCACAACGAGGCCGCTGCCGGCATTTGGCCATGGAGTTGCGACAATACTGTTATACAATACAACGAAGTGGCCGGGCATAATGCTAAATGGGACGGGCAGGGGTTCGACTCTGACTGGAACTGTATTAACACCATAATTCAATACAATTACAGCCACGACAATGCCGGCGGTTTTTTACTTGTTTGCAACAAAGGCGATATTATTGGCGGTGTTTATAATGCTGGTACTGTTAATACTTTAATAGCAAACAATATTAGTATTAACGACGGCTTGCGACCTTATAAAACCGAGCGGGCCGGTTGGTTCTCGCCAACTATACATATATCGGGACCTTGCTATGGAACAAAATTTTATAACAATATTATTATTGTACCACGTAAACCAAACCCGAATATTGATCATACTTTTTTAAAAACCGATAACTGGGGCGGTCCCTGGCCCGATACTACTTTGTTCGAAAGTAATTACATAATTACTGCAAGCCCTTTAAATATTGATTTTGGAAAAGGCGAAAACTTTACATTTATGTACAACTTTTTTTATGGCAATTTTATTACATCGAACCAATTGGTAAACATTTACAACGGCAAAGCATTGCCACAAACCGGTATCGATTTATACAAAAAAATGGCACAAGCTTTTCCGCATATTGCCGACTCGCTTGGCAAAACCGTGTTGTTTGACTTAAACAACAATTAAAACAGTTTAATACATTAATTATTACCTAAGTTGAGCGGTTGGAGCTAAATGAACAAACGCTTTACTTAGGTATTTGGGTATTATTGGCAAAATATAGTGTCGCTATCATGTTAAAAAAAGTTACTTTTGACAATCGAAAAAAAAGCAACTTTTAATATGGAAAGCGACACTATTTGCGCAATATCGACAGCACCAGGCAGCGGGGCAATAGCCGTTATAAGGCTTACCGGCATTAATGCTATTACCATAACCGACAAAGTTTTTACAGCCGCCAAACAAGGGCTTAAACTTGCAAATGCGCCAGGCAACACCATTCACTTTGGTACAATTGGCAGTAACAATAATATTATCGACGAGGTATTGGTGTCGGTATTTAAACAGCCACGCTCGTTTACCGGGCAAAACATGGCCGAAATATCGTGCCATGGTTCGGCTTATATTCAGCAACAAATAGTTAATTTACTGATAAAAAACGGGGCACGCATGGCATTGCCCGGCGAGTTTACCCAACGCGCTTACCTTAACGGGAAAATGGACCTTGCACAGGCCGAGGCTGTTGCCGATTTAATTGCATCGGGCAGTAGCGCGGCACACAAAATTGCTATTGACCAAATGCGGGGCGGAATATCGAACCAATTAACAGAATTACGCCAGCAGCTTGTCGAGTTTATAGCACTTATCGAACTCGAACTCGACTTTAGCGAAGAAGAGGTTGAATTTGCCGACCGCGACCAACTGTTGACACTGCTCGACAATATTAATACAGTTATCGATAAACTTATTACATCGTTTGAACTTGGTAATGCCATTAAAAATGGTGTTCCGGTAGCAATTGTTGGCCAGCCAAATGTTGGCAAATCGACACTGCTTAATGCTATACTTAACGACGAAAAAGCTATTGTTAGCGAAATTGCCGGTACTACACGCGACACTATTGAAGATACTTTTATACACAATGGTATAAATTTTAGGTTTATCGACACAGCCGGCCTGCGTACAGCTACCGACAGTATTGAAAAAATAGGCATAGAGCGTACCTATAAAACTATCGATAAAGCAAAAATTGTTTTGGCACTTTTTAATGCTACCGACACTTTGCAAAATATTGAAAAAACACTTGCATCGCTGCAAAAGCGGGCTGGAGCCGACAAAAAAATTATTGCAGTAATTAATAAAACCGACCTTACAAACACCCCTCGAACTTTTGGTACAATTAACGGTGCACAAAAAGTTTACATATCGGCAAAAAACAAACAAGGAATTGACCACCTGCTTAAAACCATTGGCCATGAGCTTGGCGCCGATACGCTCGACAATAACGATGTTGTAGTTAGTAATTTACGCCATTTGCAAGGGCTGCAAAATGCCCAAAACGCTTTGCAGCGGGCACGTACCGGATTAATAAATAAAGTGTCGAACGATTTTACCGCTATGGACATACGCGAGGTAATACACCATTTGTCGGGCATTACCGGCAACGAAATTACTACCGACGAAGTACTCGGTCTTATTTTTAGCCGGTTTTGTATCGGAAAGTAGGTTTGGTGTTTTATATTTTCACTTTATTTTTTTTCTTACACTATATCAACTACTTAAAAGACTTATTTTTACTATTTGACATTTCATAATTTCATATTTTTTAATTTTTATTGTTGCCAATATGTTGTCCAGAATGAAAATTTGTTGCCCTGGCATCAAATATTTCAGAAGTGGCGAAAAATTGCACCATATAGCACCACGTTGCTACATGGTGCACCAAAATAGGAAAAGATGAGTAGTAATTTTAGCTTAGCAAAATTATGCGACTACTGCAGTGGTTCTTTTATTGCAAAGCAGGTGAAAACCTAAGCATTAGTGAAGCTTCCATTTTGCTTGGGGTTAGCCGATGGACTATTCAACGCCTGATAAAACAAGCTAAAGTATCGGGTTCGAAGATTGGCGGTCGGACTATAATTAAAAAAATTGAAATTGATAAACTCTTTAATATCGAAAAATTATGAAGGTAACACTTAGGAAACGTGAGAAAAGCGGAAAAAATAAGTCGTTATCTCGATTATTACCATAAAGGTAGACAGAAATAACTATTTTAACCCAAATTGAGCGATTCGCTCAATCGATATAGATTTTGTAAGTATTTCACTACACTTCATTAGTGAAATACAACAAAATCTACATCGGGGTTATACCTAAGTAAAGCGTTTGTTCGCATAACTACAACCGCTCAACTTAGGTTTAAATTGCTTTATCCTTGTTATACCGACTATGTAAATAAAAACAAACTGCATTTGTTGGAGATGAACTCATTGAGAGAGTTGTTAACTGCAAACGGTAATAAGTCGTTTATAGCAAACACATCACAAAAAAGCCGTAATGTAAAAAGTTATACTCATGCCACCCTGGGAAGTTGTTATATGTTTAAATACGAAGATGCACAGGAAACCAAGGGTATTGTAATTGATGGTGTAGAGCTGGCAATTTGAATAAGGTGTTTTTTTATTTATCGGGATGTTTTTCGGCATCCTTATTTTTTGCCTGAAATTTAATACAAATCGAAAAGCTTATTTTATGAGTAAAATATGTAAATCTTGTAAATAAACAAATGAATATATCAGAAATCCAGTACTTTAAGTATTTACTTTAGCTTTACTTAGTTTACTTGATGCAATTTGTTTTCCGGTACAATTTACATGCCTATACAAAAAAAGTAGTACAAAGTAAACTTCTTTTTATCTGAATATCTGTACGATACTCATAGAAATTTACCCTATTTACATGATTTGCACTTATTTTATAAATGTTGAATTCTGTTGAGAACTTTGTTCCGCTTTTTTATCGTTTGTTTTCTTTTCTTTTGTATTTTAGTCAAATTCTGACAAGTCTTAAATTAATTAGCATGTTTTTAGGAAAACGTATCAAAGAACTCCGTGAGGAAAAAGGAATGGTTCAACGACAATTAGCTGCTGCATTAGAGATTGACTCTCCCATGTACAGCAAGATTGAACGTGGCGATAGAAGGGCAAAACGTGAACATGTAATTGAGTTAGCCAGGATATTTGATATCGATGTGGATGAGCTCCTGATTTTATGGTTAGCCGGACAAGTATATGAGATTGTTGAAGATGAAGCGGTAGCAAAAAGTGCGTTAGAATTTGTAATGAAAAAAATTCAGGAATAGATAATGGCAAAGAAGAACGGAAACGGAAACGGAAAAAACATAGAAGAATCATTGTGGGATTCGGCAAATAAGTTGCGAGGCAGTGTTGAACCTGCCGAATACAAGCATGTGGTGTTGGGGTTGATATTCCTGAAATTTGCCAGCGACAAGTTTGAAGAACATAGGCAGAAGCTGATTGACGATGGAAAAGAAAAATACATAGACATGCCCGATTTTTACGGCATGTCTAACGTGTTTTATCTGGATGAGATTTCACGTTGGTCATACATCATCAAAAACTCAAAGCAAAACGATATTGCTTTGAAAATTGATACCGCCTTGCACAATATTGAAAAGAACAATAAGGCATTAAAAGGAGCTTTGCCCGACAATTATTTTTCACGGTTGGGCTTGGACAATACCAAGCTCAGTTCACTGCTCGATACCATTAACGATATTGACACCATTAAGGACAAACAACAGGATATTGTTGGCCGTGTGTATGAATACTTTCTATCGAAATTTGCCTTGGCCGAAGGAAAAGGTAAAGGAGAATTCTATACCCCCAAGAGCATTGTAAACCTGATTGCCGAAATGATTGAACCCTATAAGGGCATCATCTATGACCCGGCATGTGGCTCGGGAGGTATGTTCGTGCAATCCATCAAATTTATCGAAAGCCATCACGGAAACAAACGTGAAATCTCCATTTACGGACAAGAATACACCAATACCACTTACAAACTGGCAAAGATGAACCTTGCTATACGTGGCATAAGTGGTAACCTGGGCGAAAAAGCTGCCGATACTTTCCAGAACGACCAACATCCCGACCTGAAGGCCGATTATATTATGGCAAATCCTCCCTTTAACCAAAAGGACTGGCGTGCCGATAATGAATTGAACGATGACCCTCGTTGGCGTGGTTACGATGTGCCACCTAAAAGCAATGCCAACTATGGTTGGATTTTGAACATGGTTTCCAAGCTCTCGGAAAACGGAATGGCCGGATTTGTATTGGCAAACGGTGCTTTAAGTGGTGGTGGCGATGAATACAAAATACGCCGTAAGCTCATTGAAAACAATCTAGTTGAAGCTATATTGGTTTTACCACGAAACCTTTTTTACACAACCGATATTAGTGTAACCATTTGGATTATTAACAAGAACAAAAAAGAGCAAACCAAACAGATTGGTGACGAAACACGCCATTACCGCAACCGTGAAAAAGAGGTATTATTTTTGGATTTACGCCAAATGGGTGAGCCTTTTGAAAAGAAGTTTACACAATTTAGCGTTGACCACATTGCACAAATAGCCAAAACCTTCCATGCTTGGCAGCAGGTAGATAAAGGCTACGAAAACACACCTGAATATTGTTATTCGGCCAGCTTTGAAGAAATAGAAAAAAAAGACTTTTCGCTTGTACCCAGCAAATACATTGAGTTTGTAAACCGGGATGAGAACATTGACTTCGATGATAAAATGAAAGCCTTACAAGCGGAGTTCTCCGATTTGCTGAAAGCCGAGGCTCAATCGAAAAAAGAACTATTGAATGTGTTTAAGGAATTGGGGTATAAAATTGATTTATCATGATTAATAAGCAGTTGAGTCTTTTTGAAATTGACGATGAGCAATCAATCTTTTCGTTATTGAATGACGAATTTCTTCCTAATGAGTATTTCGAAATTGAGTACAAATCGGGTAAAGATGGTTTTCCTAAAGAATTATGGAAATCATATTCTGCTTTTGCAAATACCAATACAGGTATTATTGTAATTGGAGTACAGGAAAAAAAGGGAATTTTAAATATAGAAGGTTTAAGTGATGAACAGATTGAACGATATAAAAAACAATTTTGGAATGATTGTAACAACCCAAATACGGTTAGTCGCAATTTATTAAGGAATGATGATGTTCGGGTAATTAGTATTAAAAATAAAAATCTGCTCGTATTTCGTATTCCATTCGCATCGCGCACAGAACGACCTGTATATTTAACACGAAATCCTTTAGGTAATACCTATAAAAGAAACCATGAAGGTGATTATAGATGCACCGATGAGGAAGTAAAACGAATGTTAGCCGATTCCAGTGCTGAATTACAAAGAGACAGTCTTGTTTTAAAAGATTTTACTATCGATGATTTTGATAAAACAAGTGTAAAGCAATTTCGTCAGTTATTTGTTTCTTCCAAGCCCGGCCATCCCTGGCATGTTTTAGATGATATTGAATTATTCAGAAAAATAGGTGCTTACAGAATTGACAGAAAAACCAAGAAAGAAGGCATAACTTTAGCTGGATTACTCATGTTCGGTAAATCGGATAGCATAAAAGAACAAGATGCCCTGCCAGATTTTTTTCCCGATTTCAGAGAAAGGCTTTCGATGGATGAAAAAATACGCTGGACCGATCGCATCTGTCCTGATGGAACATGGGAGAATAATTTATTTCAGTTTTATCTTAAAGTCTGGCCTAAACTTTCATCAACCTTGCCAAAACCTTTCCAATTAAATAAAGACGAAAGAGTAGATGAATCGCCAACTCATATTGCTTTACGTGAGGCATTTATAAATGCATTGGTACATGCCGATTATTCATTAAGTGGAAATATTATTATTGAAATAGATACGGAGAAATTTATGTTTTCAAATCCGGGAACCTTGCTTGTATCCATACATCAATACTATGCAGGTGGCATTAGTGAATGTCGTAATCCGGCATTGCAGCATATGTTTATGCTTATTGGCCGGGCTGAAAAAGCAGGTAGTGGTGTTGATAAAATTATGTCGGGTTGGCAGGAATCGCATTGGAGACGTCCTTATTTAGAAATTGAAAACCAACCCGACCGTATTAAGCTAACCTTACCTATGTTTAGTATAATTCCTGAGGCTGTTTTAAATGAATTAAGCACTGTTTTTGATGATGTTAGCCATTTAACAGCTGATGAACTTACAGCATTGTCGTTTTGTCAGATTGAAGGTTCAATTTCGAACCAGCGTTTACAGTATGTACTTAACATGCACAGTACCGATATTACGAATTTGCTAAAAAAATTATGTTCCGAAAATTATTTGGAATCCGATAATAACGGGCGATGGACTATTTATAAAATCAAACAAAAGGTTGACACCTCTTTAACAGAGGTTGACACCTCCGTTTTGGATGCTGATATTCAGGAAACTAATAATACAAAGGTTGACACTTTAAATACAAAGGTTGACACCTCAGATAATAAGGTTGACACCTCAGATAATAAGGTTGACACCCGATACACGAAAGATGAGCTTGAATTGCTGATTATGAAGGTATGTAAACATGACTATTTAAAAATGGATGAAGTAGCCAATCAAATAGGCAAATCAGTTGATTATTTGAAAAATAAAGTATTTCCGGGAATGATTAAAGACGAAAAATTGATAAAACGTTTTCCTTTTACACATAACCACCCGGAACAAGGCTATAAAACAAGCGAAGAATATGCAAAACAATTATAAACCAATTGGGTCATATATTAGGCAGGTTGATATCCGCAATAAAGAAGGCAATGAGGAAAATTTATTAGGGGTTTCTGTTGCAAAATGTTTTATACCTTCAATTGCAAATACTGTCGGTACAGACTTTAATAAATACAAAATTGTTAAGAAAGACCAATTTACCTATATCCCTGATACTTCAAGAAGAGGAGATAAAATGGGAATTGCCCTATTAGAAGATTATGAAGAAGCTCTGGTTTCACAGGCATATACAGTATTTGAAATAACTGAAAAGGAAAAGTTAGACCCAGCTTATCTAATGATGTGGTTTCGCCGTCCAGAATTCGACCGTTATGCCAGATACAAATCGCATGGAAGTGTTCGGGAAATTTTTGATTGGGATGAAATGTGTGATGTTAAATTACCCATTCCTTCAATTGAAAAACAGCGTGAAATCGTCGCCGAATACAACACCATTAAAAACCGCATTGAGCTTAATAACCAGCTTATTCAAAAACTAGAAGAAACCGCACAGGCTATTTATAAACAGTGGTTTGTGGAAGGAATTGATGTGGAGAATTTGCCGGAGGGGTGTAGGGTTGGAAATCTTACAAGTATTGCTAATTATTTAAATGGATTAGCAATGCAGAAATATCCTGCGGAAACAGAGGAATACCTACCTGTTTTAAAAATTAGAGAACTAACACAGGGATGCTTTGACTCTAATTCTGACAAGGGTTCATTAGACACCCCAGAAGAATATGTAATTAAAAATGGTGATGTCATTTTTTCTTGGTCAGGAACCTTAAAAGTTGATATATGGAGCGGTGGTAATGGTGCTTTAAATCAGCATCTATTTAAGGTCTATTCTGAGAAATATCCAAAGTGGTTTTATTACCTATGTACAAAACATCATTTAGCTGAATTTATAAGAATTGCAGAAGGTAAAGCAACTTCATTAGGACATATCAAAAGAGAGCATTTAGTTGAAGCTCAAGTTTTAATACCTACAGATGAAGAATTGAAAAATATGTCCAGTTTAATGAATCCAATTTTTGAAAATTTAGAAATTAAACAATTAGAAAACCAAAAGCTAACGGAACTGAAAGCGTTGTTGCTTTCTAAGTTGGCAAGTGTCTGAACACGATTTTAAAGATTACAAGATGGACAAGATTTTAAGAAAAAGAAAAGTTTATATGATAAGAGATACTAATTGTGTAAATCAAGAAATCCCGAAATCGTGTTCAGACAATAAAATGAAATTAAAATGAAAACAGAAGAAGTAAACGAGTTAACACATAAAATTATTGGTTGTGCCATGCAGGTGCATCGTGTTTTGGGCAATGGATTTCAGGAAGTCATTTATCAACGGTCGCTTGCCATTGAAATGCGTTATGCAGGTTTGGATTTTGAACGTGAAAAGGAGATGCATATTTTTTACAGAGATGAAGAAGTGGGGATACGACGAGTTGATTTCTTTGTAGAGGGTAAAGTAATGGTTGAACTAAAAGCCATTGAGAAATTGGAAGATGTGCATAAAGCTCAAGCAATTAACTATTGCGAAGCTTACGGAATTGCCGATGGTTTGTTAATCAATTTTGGAGGAAAAAGTTTAGATTTTAAACGGGTTTACAATAAAAATCTTGTCAATCC
>CAZJCR010000042.1:0-21276 GCA_964544385.1 uncultured Bacteroidales bacterium | reverse complement strand
TTATTACCCAAACTATTAACAGTTCAAAACAACAGGTTGAGGCTAATGCACTTAATTAATATTTAGGGGTTTACACATTTTTAATGCGTAATATGGGCTTTTTAATATTTTACTTTACTATTTGTTAATTTATCGATAAATAAAATATGCCTGATATAATTATTGCATCATTAAATTAACCGGTAGTTATAAAAACAATTTTAAAACCAAAAAATTGCTATTTAACAGTAAAGCACTTTAACTAAAAACAAATATCAAATGAAAAGGCTGATAAAAGGGCTTATAAAATACAAAACGTCGACATTGCTTACGCTTATTAGCTTAGTAATATCGTTTTTGGGCATTATAGTAATTGTTTTGTACGTGTCGTTCGAAAAAAGTTTTGACACGTTCCATGCCAATAAAGAATTGATATACAGGTTCGAAACACTTGAGTATGGTTGTTGGGTACCGGCAGTTATCGATAAAATAATTGTTGAGAACGTGCCCGAGGTTGATAAGCTTGTTGTTTGCAGTTTTGACCATGCAAAAGTGTCGACACCAGAGTTGGCGCAACAAAACCAAAATTTCGAAACATCAATGCTTTACGCCGATTCGTCGTTTTTCGATATTTTTAGTTTCGATGTTATTTATGGCGAACCAATATCGGCTTTAAGCCAGGCAAATTGTGTAGTGCTTACGCAAACATTGTCGGGCAAGTTGTTTGGAGCCCAAAACCCGGTTGGGCAAATTGTGCTGTTTAACAACGAGGAGTTTAAAGTTACCGGGCTAATGGCCGATTTTCCAAAAAACTCGTCGATAAAAAGCGGGTGCGTTGCATCAATTGCCACGTACCGCAAACACAACCGCAGCGGAGTTAACGAGTGGAGCGAGTGGAGTTTTAATATTTATGTTAAACTTAATAGCGGGGTAAATACAATAGCTATTGCCGACAAAATTGCGCAGATACCGGTAGTTGCCGAGGTTATGGAATCGATGAGCGAAAGGCATAAAGGCGAGGCTTTTTTTAAATTCAGGCCTATTACCGATATTCATTATGTTAACATGCTAGATGCTTTTGAATATGTAAACCCGGTAATGATAAAAATATGGGTTTTGTTAGCAATAATATTAGCAGTAATGGGAGCGGTAAATTTTATAAACTTTGCCACATCGCAGGCACCGGTAAAAGCAAAGTCGTTGTCGGTTACGCAAGTTATGGGGGCAACAAGGTTAGGGGCAATGAGTAATATTATTAGCGAGTCGGTAATTTTGTCGGTTTTGGCAATGCTGTTGTCGGTATTTTTATACCTTGGTTTGTACAAATTTATCGAAACAGGCTGGCAAATACAGGGTTTACACCTTACCGGCCGCTATGTTTATTTATTATGGTTTTTTGGCGGAGCTGTTGTTTTTGGTTTGCTTGCAGGTTTATATCCGGCAAGGTATATAACATCGTCGCCATTAGCGCAGGCGGTTAAGGGCAAACCACATTTTATGGGCAAGGGTAAATTGTTCCGTAACGTGTTGGTTACTTTACAGTTTGTGTTTACAATTGCTTTAATAGCGTCGGTAATAGTTATTGAAAAACAATTAAATTTTTGGCGCAATTTTGATTTAGGCATTAAAAAAGAGCAAGTAGTATTTATGCCAACCACCGATGCCTTGCGCCAGCATTACCAAGCTTTTGCCGACGAATTGCTTAAAAATAATAATATTGACGATTATACCTACTCACAATTTATACCAGGCCAGGTAAACATGGGTTGGGGCAGGGTTGTCGACGGCCAATATATACAGCTAAAAAGCTGGCCGGTTGACCACCGCTTTATCGATTTTTTTGGGATAAAAATATCGCAAGGGCGAAAGTTTATTGACAACTCGCAAGCCGATATTAACACCTTTATTTTAAATAAAAAAGGTGTCGATATTTTTGAGTGGGATAACCCTTTAGAACGGCAAATACCAGGGTTTGGCTTTGTTGGACAGGTTGTTGGCGTGGCCGAAAACTTTATATTTTCGTCGCTAAAAGACGAGGTTGAACCTTTGGCATTTTGGCTTACCGATACACGTAAGTATTACATTATGTTAAGGGTTAAACCCGATAATTATTTACAAACAGCATTATTTATAAAAAATACTGCTAACAAGTTTGACCCCAAAAACCAGTTCGAGGTAAAGTTTTTAGACGAATCGTTAAACAAACTTTATGACAAAGAAGAAAAGATGGCCCACTTTATAGTTTTTGTTGCTATTTGGTGCGTTTTGCTGGCTGTAACAGGGTTGTTGGGTTTAATTATTTTTATTTGCCGCGACAGGGTAAAAGAGATTGGTATACGCAAAGTAAATGGGGCAAAAATTACCGAGGTTGTAACTATGATTAACAAAGATATTATTGGTTGGGTGCTTATAGCATTTATAATAGCTACCCCGGTTACATATTATGCAATGCAAAAATGGTTACAGGGTTTTGCATATAAAACCCAGTTAAGCTGGTGGATTTTTATATTGGCCGGAGTGGTTGCAATTGTTGTAGCTTTGTTAACCGTTAGCTGGCAAAGTATAAAAGCAGCCGGCCGCAACCCGGTTGAGGCTTTAAGGTACGAGTAGGTTAGTGCCTGTATAAAAGTATCGCGCCCTTACGAGGGCTTGGTATAACATTTGCCAATATACAGCGGGCTTAACCCGCTGTTAAGGAATTGCGCCCCGTTGGGGCTTTGTCATTAAAAAGCAACATTAATATAGCCAAACAACAAGTAGCTTAACCCATAAAATAGCAACCCAAAAACCAGTAACAAAACTCAAAGTAAATTATTTGTACAAACCAAGCACTGAAATGGCTACATATAAGTATAACCCAATGGTTTAGCCCTTGGGCCATACTTATATTGGAAGTAAGGTCAATGTAATCGGTGCGGTGAATAAAGTAAATAATCTCCTTAAATATGCGTGAAATAATTAATATATTTGTCGCATATAACTTTTAGAAATGGCAAAATACATTTATCAATATAGCAATTGGCCTAATTTCACATGGGATGAAAAAGAAATTCAAGGATTACTCGGAAAGGTTAGGCATTTACAAGGAAAACTCTTTGGACAGATGAGTGCTCTTGGTTTTTCAGTTAAAGAAGAAACAATGCTTTCGACTTTAACCCTTGATGTATTGAAATCATCTGAAATTGAAGGCGAAATTTTAAATTATCAACAAGTTCGTTCATCAATAGCCCGACAATTAGGAATCGATTATGCTGGAATGGTGTATTCTAGTAGGGACATTGATGGAGTTGTTGAAATGATGCTTGATGCAACACAAAACTATCTTAACAAGTTAGATGATGAAAGGTTATTTGGTTGGCATGCTGCTCTTTTTCCTATGGGCAGGAGCAGCATGTTTAAAATTGATGTTGCGTGTTATCGTACTGGAGAAATGCAAGTTGTTTCGGGTGCAATGGGTAAAGAAAAAGTTCATTATCAAGCCCCACCTCCTTATGAAGTGAAAATTGAAATGGATAGATTTCTTGAATGGTTTGAAACCGAAGATAAGTTGGATTTGGTTATAAAATCAGCAATTGCTCACTTTTGGTTTATAATAATACATCCTTTTGACGACGGAAATGGACGTATTGCAAGGGCTATTTCAGATTTATTACTTGCCCGTTCGGATGAAAGTTCACAAAGATTTTATAGTTTGTCAAACCAAATTCTTCAGGAAAGGAAAGTATATTATGAAATATTACAAAGAACACAATTTAGTGATGGAGATATTACAAATTGGTTGGTTTGGTATTTAAAATGTCTATATCGGGCATTACAAAATTCTAATGAAGCAATTCAAAAGGTACTTCATAAAACTGAATTTTGGGATAAGCATAGAGAAACAGTTTTAAACACCCGTCAAAGATTAATGATAAACAAATTATTCGAAGGATTTGAAGGGAAGTTAAAATCATCGAAATGGGCAAAGATTACAAAATGTTCTTCCGATACAGCATTAAGAGATATAAAAGATTTAATACAGAAAGGAATATTAAAACAAGAAGAACCAGGAGGAAGAAGTACAAATTATGAATTAAATGAGTGAATCGCTCAATTTGGGTATTATACGAGACGTATGTGCCTCATAACTATTAATTTACTATAATATGTAACAAAGTAATTATTTAGGAGTCTTTTTTGCTGTTTAACTAATTATTTTTTATTATGCGGCAGTATTATATCGATAAACTAAGGTTTTTTTTAACAATTTTAGTAATATTCCATCATACAGCTATTGCTTTTGGGGCCTCGGGTGGTTGGTATTATGTGTCGCCAACAACACTAACCGGTTTGCCACAAATGTTGTTTTCGGCTCAAATGGCAATAAACCAGGCGTATTTTATGAGTTTTTTCTTTTTTATTTCAGCGTTATTTTTGCCGGGTTCATATAGTGGTAAAGGTTTTGCGGGTTTTTTAAAAGGCAGGCTTATACGCTTAGGCATACCATTGGTAATATATGTAGTACTTATTCACCCGTCGTTAGTATATGTAATAATGCGTTACACAGGCCAAACAACCGAAACATGGTTTAATTTTTTAATAATAATTATCACTAAATATGCACAGCCTGGTCCAATGTGGTTTGTGGTTACATTACTGTTTTTCGAGTTATTATATGTTGTTTATAAAAAATCCGGGTGCAATTGTTTGTCAAAAATATTACCCACCAAGCTGCCAACAACAGGCGCAATAATATTATTTATAATAATAATGGGGCTTATTACCTATGCTTTGCGCCTTGTATATGCTGCAGGCAATAGCTTTTTTGGGCTACAGTTTGGATATTTTCCGCTTTATATAGCAATGTATGTAATTGGTATATTGTGTGCACGTAATAACTGGTTAAGTAAACTTGAACTAAAAACATCGTTAAAATGGTTTATTGTTTCGTTAGTTTCGATATTTTTTATGTTAGTAGTTATGGGTAAAAGTAATGGCAATTTTGGTAGTTTTATGGGTGGGTTATCGTGTAACGCGTTATTTTATGCCATGTGGGAGCCGGTAGTTTGTGTCGGGTTTTGCTATTTTTTGTTAGCTTTATTTAAAAAATACTTTAACCGTTGCGACAAATTTATTATACCACTATCGAAAAATAGTTATGGTGTTTATATTATACACCCGGTAATTGTGGTACTTGCAACTATAGTAACCAATACATTAGAAGCATCACCAATAATAAAACTTTTATTTGTTTTAGTAATTAGCGTACCATTATGCTTTTTAATTACATGGTTATTACGCAAACTGCCATTTGTTAAAAAAGTGTTGTAACTAAGTTGGGCGGTTGGAGCTAAGCGAACAAACGCTTTACTTAGGTAGGATTCCGATGCAGGGTTTGTAGAGTTTCACTAACAACATGTAGTGAAATACTACAAACTCTATATCGATTGAGCGGACCGCTTAATTTGGGTTGTAGTTTATTAAGTTGATAGTGAGTTTTATAATGGTAGTATTTTTATTATACTAAACAGTACATAGAAAATGTAGCTGTAAAAAACTAAACCCATAATAGCCATAATGAGTTAATTACTAAAGGTATAAGTTCATACAAATATCATATAATTTTATATTGGTTCTGTAAATAATATATTTATATTAAACAATAGATATTTTTATTTTTATAAAAAACCGGATAAGGTTAATAATCAATAAAATAGGGTGATTTGCCAAAAAAATATTAATCAATTTAATATAATGTGGAGATAATTGTTGCGATATATATATATATATATATTATAATTGCAAATTATTAACCAAAAAAATTAGTTATAAGAAAAATTATGTTTGCAATTACTGTATTATTTTTTGTTGCCTGTAACAAAGAAAATAATAGTATTAATTTTGTTGAAGAACAAGAAAAAACAAATTTTAGTATTGATGATAATTATATTTTTTTTAATACAATAGATGATTATGATGATATGCTAATGAAAGTATTTACTACAGGTAAAATACCAACTGAACTACACAATGTGAATATGTATGTTAACCAGACAACGGCTGATTTAGATAAATTACTAAAATAAATTAATTACTGGTAATTCCTTTATTACTTGTTACCCTAATTTAAACCCAAATATGCGTTTTAAAATATTGTTAGTATTAGTTGCTTTAGTGTTTTGTTCGTGCCATATATTTACCCCGGTTGATATCGACACTTTTGAAGACGAAAACAAAATGGTTGTATATGGGTTGTTCTCACCCGACGATTCGATAGGTGTTTACATTTACCGCTTAACCAATTGCTACGATAAAGGTTATGTTACCGTAAACAATGCTACGGTTAATTTATATTGTAACAATAAACATGCGGCAACCCTTATTAACAATGGTAAAGGTTATTATTATTCCAACATTGTCCCTGTATTTGGTAATGAGTATACAATAATTGCGGGTCATGATACCCTTGACCAAATTGAAGCAACAGGTAGTTTGCCTACCGATATTAATATCGACTCGGTAAGCTTTATAAGCCGCGCCGGAGTTAGCCCATGGTACGACAATTATTCGCAAATTACCGTTAGTTTTACCGATGTTGCCAACGAGGTAAATTATTATGAAATACTACCATATACACATAAAAAAGGAAATTATAACAACTATATTATGTTTCCATATTCAATGAACGACCCTGTTTTATTAAACTCGGGCTGTATTGATAACTCAGGGAATTTTGCATATTTTTCGGACGATATGATTGACGGGCAAACATATAAAATGAAACTCCATGTTATGGACAATAATAATATCATCAAGCCCGATTACGAGTTATTTATTCGTTTTATGACAGTTAGTTATCATATGTACCAATACCATAATAAAATGTCAAATCATCTTAGTAATCAAGGGGGTAATGGCGAATTTCTTTATACAAAAGTTACAAACCCGGTTACTTTGTACACAAATATTAAAGGTGGTTATGGTGTTTTCGACGGGTATTGTAAACACGATATCAGAATACCAATTAAGTAATACCTAAGTTGGGCGGTTGGGGCAAATGGGACTACGCCTTAATTAGGTAGGATCCCGATGTAGGGATTGTTGCAGTTCACTGACCAGATAAAGTGAAATGCTTACAAAACCTAAATCGATTGAGCAATTCGCTCAATTTGGGTGATAGTATGTATTATGGAACATCTATGATAATTGTTTTTAACAAACGCGAATGATTATAAACATGGATGTTCCATTTTACCATTAAAAGTAAAATATAAACTGAAGCGGGCATCGAAAAACAAAACATAAACACTGGTAAACAAAATGCGGGTTTCATCAAACCTTTAAAAATTAGTTTTATATAGATGAAGAGAGTATTAATCGTTATACTGTTTAATTGCTTAATTATTAATATTATAACAGCTCAAAAGGTAAAATTGAGCGGTACCGTTAGCGATACTGAAACTGGCGAAACTATTATAGGTGCCACAGTTTATATACCGCAACTAAAAATTGGTACGGTAACTAATAGTTTTGGATTTTTTAGCATCGATATACAAAAAGCCAAACCTACAACAATGGTTGTACAGTTTGTTGGATATGCTCCGTTTAATAGTGAGCTGGCCTTAACAGCCGATACAATTATTAACATTAAACTTAAACCAGGTATTAATATTGCCGAAGTTTTAGTTGTAGACACTCAAGACATTGCTGATGCGATGCAAATGAGTTTGGCAAAAATTCAGATGGCCGATATAAAAAAGCTGCCATCGTTTTTTGGCGAGGCTAATATTTTTAGGGCCTATATGACAATGCCCGGGGTAACTTTGGGGGCCGAAACCAACAGTTCACTGTACGTGCGCGGTGGCAGTCCCGACCAAAACCTTATTTTGCTCGACGATGCACCACTATATAATGTTAGCCATTATAGTGGTTTTTTTTCGGTATTTAACGACGATGCCATAAAAAGCACATTATTGTTGTCGGGGGCTTTTCCGGCTAAATATAATGGACGGTTATCGTCGGTTATTGATGTTAGGATGAAAGAAGGGAACATGCATAAATATAGCGGTAACGCTACTTTAGGTATTATGGTATCAAAATTTATGGTTGAAGGCCCATTGGTAAACAATAAAATTTCGTTTATGGTTTCGGCACGTACAAGCCTTCACGATAAATTAGCTGCCATTACAAAAGAGTTTTTTGATGGTGGAAATTATGGATATGGTTTTTACGATATTAATGCAAAACTAAAATATGTTATAGATAATAAAAACCAGTTATTGTTTTCGTATTACAAAGGCGACGATGTATATTTTATTCACGAAACAGGCGACGATGTTGAATATACAAATGATTATAAATGGGGCAACCATTTAGGCTCAATACGTTGGAACTATATTGCCAATAGCAGCTTATTTGCAAACACAAGTCTTGTTTATACCCAATACAGGTTTAAAATAGACAATATGTCGACCGATACTTTAGAAGGATATGAATACAATTATTTTTCGAAAGTTGGCGACATAATCTTAAAAACAAACCTTGAATATTATTGGAAACACAATTTATCGTTAACATTTGGGGGAGCTTTAACATACCACTTTTTTAGTCCCGGATTATTCCATATTACCGATAATTTAGGTTCAAAACAAACTTATGGTAGCAATTTATATAATGCGGCCCAGGGTAATGTTTATACTCAAATTGAGCATAGCGTGTCAAAATGGTTTAAATATCAGTGTGGCCTGCATGGCTCGGTATTTAGTGTTCAAAAAAAATGGTACAAGTCAGTTGAGCCAAGGTTGGCGGCTAATTTTAAAATTGCTAAACATGCATCGGTAAAAACTTCGTTTTGTACCATGAAACAGTATCAACATTTATTAACATACCCTGGAGCAGGTTTACCAACCGATTTATGGGTTTCGGCCACACAAAATGTTCCACCTCAAAGCTCTGTTATAGCGGCATTGGGTTTTACAAAAACTTTTCCGGCCGCCGACATTGAAATTACAAATGAATTGTATTATAAATCGTTAAAAGGTTTGATTGAGTATAAAGAAGGTGTATCGTTTTTTGCCGGTAACGATTGGCAAAAAAAGATTGAAACAAATGGTAAAGGCACTTCATACGGGCTCGAATTATTGATAAATAAAAAATCGGGTCCAATATCAGGTTGGCTGTCATACACATTATCAAAATCAACAAGGCAGTTTAATAACATAAACAATGGAATTTCTTACCCGTTTCAATACGACAGGACACACAACATGAGTATTGTGTTAAATTATATGGTTAATGATAAGATATCATTTTCGGCCAATTGGTTTTATTATACCGGCGATGCATTAACTTTGGCAACAGGTAAATATCCCTCGTTTGGTTATCCCGAAAGTTCAGAAACTGTTGGTAATTTGCCGGGACCTTACGATTTTACGCCGTTGGTTAGTTATGGTGGCCGTAACTCGTATAGGGGCGAACCAACACATAGGTTAGATATTGGTGTTAATTTTAAGAAAGAAAAAAAATGGGGGCACCGTATAATTAATGTTAGTGTATACAATGTTTATGCCCGTAAAAACCCAAGTTATTACGATTATAGGACTGAGAACGGTATTACTATACTTTATATGGCTTCAAACTATATGTTTTTACCATCGATAAGTTATTCGGCTTATTTTTAGTTATTATTATTTTTTCACCCGCTGTTAAGGTATTACGCCCTTTCAGGGCTTAGCATGGGCCTTTATAAGTTTTTCCAGATACCCATCTGCCCCGGCATCAGTTTCGGCGGGAGCCCATGGGGCAAAATCTTTATCGTCGGGTTTGCTGTACGGGCCGTCTTTAACCTCGTAAACCACCGAGCAAGGCTCTAAACTTACAATAGTATGCCACATTCGAGGCGGAATGTCGACACCATAAATACCGCTTTTTGCCGATAGTTCAACAATGTTTTCGATAATGCCATTGTTATCAAAAAAATACACGGCAACTTTGCCCCTTAGCAACAAAAAAACCTCGCGTTTGTCGGGGTGCTCGTGTTTATGTGGCCGGCAATATGTGCCAGGTTCAACAGCGTTTAACATGCGGTTTATTGGGTCGGCATAGCTTGAATGAAAATTGTGGTTCATACGCTTGCGCCCCGATATTTGAGCCTGGTTTGTTACAGTGTCTAAAAGTTTTTTATCGATAATCTGAAGTTTGTACATAACTATATTTTTAACGATATAAAAATAGTTATTTGCTTTATAAACGTGCTTGTTTTTTTAATATTTACACCTGTTGAATTTATTATTTGCCAAAAAAATTGACAATAGTTGTAAAATTATTATACAAAGCACATGTTTTGTAAATTTGTAATAACCATGTAATCAGTAATATAATAAATTGGAGCTTTTTTTGGTACAGCTTAGTGGGCTATTAAAACAAAACCTGACATTATGAACTATTTTAAATTGGCATGGCGGCAAATTTTTAGTAAAAAAGGTAACGCATTTGCGCGCATATTATCGCTTACACTTGGCTTAGCTTTTGGTATTTTACTAATAACCGAAGTTTTTTATTACATAAGTTACGATAGTTTTTATGCCGATGCCAACCGTTTATACGTGGTACACGAGAATTTTAAATTCGACAAAACTGCCGACAAAGTTGAAAGCTACCCGCGAGTAAGTGGTGCAATTGCCCCCGGGCTTAAAGCCGAAGTGCCCGGCGTTGAGGCTGCCACAAGGCTTAACTCGTTAGGTAAATTAGTGTTTTATACCGACAGTTTAAAAGGTTACCAGGCCGAGTTTGTACTTGCCGACGAGTTTGTTTTTGATGTTTTGCCCAGGCCAATTATCGAGGGCAATCCGGCCTTGATACTTAAAGCCCCTATGCAGTGCATGGTGTCGACAAAAGTTGCCGCGCAAATTGGCCAAAATGTTATTGGCCAAACAATTGAACTTAAAGAGTACCCGGGGGCTAAGCTTACTGTTGCCGGCATTTTTAAAGCTCTGCCACAAAATACAAACTTTACGTACGATGTTTTAATTTCTATGGTATCGACAAACCGGTTTACATGGGACGGTACAGATAACTGGCTTGGAAACGACCGTTACTTTGCCTGTGTAAAACTTGCCAAAGGTGTTAAACCTAAACACCTTGAAAAAGCTGTACGTCAAATGCAGGAAAAACATCAGGATATTACAAAAATTGAAGCACAACAACCCGAATTTTATTTTAAATACACTTTTGAACCAATAAAAAAAATGCATATTAAAAATGTATTTAGCATGGTTTTAATAATTAGTGCAATTGCATTTGCTGTTTTGTTTGTATCGCTGTTAAATTATGTTTTACTTACACTAACAACTCTTTTAAACAGGGCTAAAAGCTCGGCTGTATATAAATGTTGTGGTGCTCAATCATTTAACCTATATAAAATAACTTTTACCGAAACGGCTTTAATGTTCATGTTTTCGTTAACAGGGGCATTTTTACTAATTATGGCCATAAAACCTATGGTACAAAACCAGTTGCAGCACAGCCTTAGCTCGTTTTTTGATGTAATGGTAATTGTACCCTTAATTGTAACTTTTTTTGTAATTATGATAGTAACTGCATATTTACCCGGACGCTTTTTTTCGCGAATACCGGTTGTTGTTGCTTTTCGCAATTACACGCAAAAACAAAGCCGTTGGAAAAATATTTTGCTTAGCGTACAGTTTGCCGGGGCAACTTTTATTGTTACAGTGTTGCTATTTGTAACAATGCAATATCAAAAAATGCTTGCAACCAACCACGGTTATAACTCAAAAAACATATATTTTGCATCAACAAGCGGGGTTAACGGCAACAAAATAAACACATTGCTAAACCAAATTATGGCCATGCCCGAGGTACAAATGGCTGGTTTTTGCTCCGAGTTGCCTACGGGCTTTAAGTCGGGAAACAATATTTTTAGTCCCGATGGCGAAAAAGAGCTTTTTAATATTGCCGATTTTTATTGGGTTGACGAAAACTATCTTGAAATTTTAGATATTAACCTTGCTCAAGGCCAGTTGTTTACACCTCAAAACTGCGCTTTTGGCGACATGCTTATTAGTACCAAAGGGGCACAAATGCTTGCTTTGGCAAATAACTGGCCCGATGGCGTTGTTGGTAAACAAACAATTGTTAGCGAACACGGCAGTACAACAATACGGGGTGTTTTTAACGACTTTATAGTTAACTCAATTAGCACCCCCGACAACAGGCCTTCGGTAATGTTTTTTATGCCACAAAACAGTTGGGGGCAGTTCAGGGTTAAATACCCCGATTACGGGTTTAATATTATTGTAAAATGCCATCAAAATACACCGGGCAATATTACCGATAAAATTACCCAAATTATTAACCAATTGTTGCCATATAGCGATGCCCAGGTTAAAAGCCTCGACAACGAACTGCTTAGTAGCTACAATGGTCAAAAAAGTTTCAGAAATACCATGATGGCAGGCAGTATAATAGTTTTAATAGTAACAGTTACAGGTTTGTTGGCATATACTGCCAACGAAAGTACGCGGCGTGGTAAGGAGTTGGCAATAAGGCGTATAAATGGAGCATCGTTTAATAATATTATAAAATTATTTATTGTCGATTTAGAGTACACTGCACTGCCGGCTGTTATTGCCGGGGGCGTTGGTGCATGGTTTACTGCTAATAGCTGGATGACAAATTTTGCACAAAAAATTAATATGCATTGGGCATTGTTTATTTTGTGTGGTTTTTTTGTTATGGGTTTAGTTGCAGTGGTTACGTGGTTTAATTGCTTGCGGGTAGCTAATAATAACCCGGTTGGGGCTTTAAGGTACGAGTAAATGTTTAAAACCCAAATTGAGCGAATTGCTCAATTTGGGTAGTGATAATTAATACAAAATTAGCAATGATAATATTTTTATTTGCCCGCAAACATTATAAAATTATGTAAATAAACCGTTTAATTTTAACTAAAAAACTAATTACTTATGATAACATATATAAAATCGGCTTTTTGCGGGTTAATGCGCAACAAGTTTTTTACCATAATAAATTTAATATGTATGATAATAGGGCTAACATGCAGCACCCTGTTATTTTTATATGTAAAAAACGAGTTTAACAAAAACCTGTTTTTTAAAAACCACGAACGCGTAGTTCGTATTGAGAGCAACTGGAGCAGCAGGTTGTCGCTTAAACAAACAGGATTGCTAAAATCGAACCTGCCCGAAATCGAAAAAATTACTTTTTACGAGGCATCATGGTCGGGCCAGGACCTTGTTAACTATAACCAAACTAATTATAATATTAGCAATGTAATTTATGCCGACTCGTTGTTTTTTGATGTCTTTCAATTTAAAAGTTATTATGGCAACCTTAAAACAGCATTAAATGCACCATACTCAATGGTACTTACAAAATGGCAGGCTAACCAAATTTTTGGCAATATTAACCCTGTAGGTAAAACCGTGTCGTTAAAAACTACCGAATTTGGAATATATCCATATACTGTAACCGCTGTAATTGACGATTTGCCCAATAACTGTTCGTTTAAATTTAACATGGTTTTATCGTACTCGGGCTTATTAAATATTAACTGGTACAAGAATAACGCCGAGCACTGGGGCACATGCAATACCACTGTTTTTGCTTTGTTAAGCCAAAATGCCAACACCAGCCTGATGGCCGAAAAAGCCAAAAGTGCTGTTTTATCGCAAGCTCCACAATGGGTGCACGACATTGTACCTTTTAAGTTTAATTATCTTGATAAACTGCATTTTGGCACAGCCAGTTCCGATGGTGTTTTTATTAATGGTAAATTGTTTACTGTACGCATTTTAGGAGCTATAGGGTTTTTAATTTTATTAGTGGCCGGAGTAAATTTTGTTAACCTTACCCGCGCACAAGTCGAAACTAACAATAAACAATGGGTTATACGGCGCACAATTGGTGCTAACCGTTTGCAAATAATTATGCATTGGCTGGCATCGAGCGGTATTATTATACTTATTGGTGTAGTTGCAAGTATTGTTTTAATATATTACTTGTTGCCGGTGTTCAATAATTTTACAAGTTCGAACTTTAGTTTTTCGAATATAATTACACAAAACAATATAGTTATGTTAAGTTTATTGATGCTATTTATTTTTGTGTTTTTTTGTATTATACCAGCGGTTATTAACAGCAATAGGCCTTTGCTCGAAGGAATAAAAGGCGGCAGCTTTGGTTTAAAGCAAAGCCGTAAATATAGCCTTATAGCTTTTCAGTTTGCAATTTCGATAATATTGTTAATTGGTGCGGTGTTTATATACAGGCAAAACCAGTTTATGATGAGCCACGACGATGGTTTTACTAAACAAAATATTGTTTATATAAACCAAAATCCCGAATCGGACTTAAAGGCTGAGTACTTAGAGCAAGAGTTCGAAAAAGTTACCGGGGTTACCGGCGTAGCTTTTGCAAGTGGTGTTTTAGGTAGTTTTGGCGAAAACTGGGGACGCGATTTGTACCATAATGGCCAAACTATTAATGTCGATTTTGACCTGCTTAATGTTAGTTACGATTTTATCGATTTGTTTAATTTGCAAATTGTTGATGGTAAAAAATTTACTAAAGAATCGGAGCAAAGGAACGATATTATTTTTAACCAAAAATCGTTAAATAAATTTAACCTCGAGTCGATTATTGGTGCAAGCTTATCAACCGACAAAAGTTTGAATAACGTTATTGGTGTTGTTAAAGATATTTATCAAAAAAGCCTTCACGAGCCGGTTGATGCTTTGGCATTGCGATGTACCGGCGATAAAGGCAATATTATGTATGTCAGGTTCGACAATTTGCCGCCTGCTAAAGTACAGTTGGCTTTACAGCAGTTCGAATCGAAATGGAACGAGGTGTCACAAAACTTCCCGTTTAATTATCAGTTTTTAGACTCACATTATCAATACATTTACGATAGCGAAAATAAATTAATGAAATTAGTTGTTATGGCAGCCCTGTTGTCGATAGTTATGGCTGTTTTGGGGCTTATCGCGCTTGTGAGTTTTATGATAAACAGCCGCACAAAAGAGATAGGTATCCGTAAAGTAAACGGGGCAAAAATTTGGGAAATACTTTTATTAGTAAATACCGATTTTGTTAAGTGGGTAGTTTTTGCCTTTATATTTAGCACTCCGGTAGCCTATTTTGCAACAAACAACTGGCTTCAAAATTTTGCTTATCGAACATCATTAAGCTGGTGGGTATTTGTATTGGCAGGTTTGGTGGCTGTTTTGGTTACAATTATTACCGTGTCGGTTAACTCGTTTAAAACTACAGTACGCAACCCCGTTGATGCTTTGCGCTACGAGTAAAATTAACGTTATTATAAATATTAAAACTTTAAACCTGTGAACTCTAATATTAAACTATTATTTAGAAACCTTATAAAAAATAAAAACACTGCAGCCTTAAACATATTGGGCCTAACTACAGCGTTTGCGGCTTTTATTGTTATTATTATGTACGTGTACAACGAGTATAATTTTAACAGTTATAACGCTAAGTTTAATAACATATACAGGTTAGAAATTGAGCCGGGCAATAGCTCAAAAACATCGGTTTACATGCTGGGGCCTACTGGCCAAACACTTGCCCAAACTTTTCACGAGGTTGTAAACAGTACAATTTACATGCCCTGGGGCAAATGGGGCGAGCAGCCATTTTACTATAACACTCCTCGGGGCGAACAAAGCACTTATAGCGATTTTGCTTACTGCGACCAAAACCTTGTTCAAATTTTTAGTTTTAACTTTATTTATTCAAACGATACTAACCCTTTGCAAAACAATGGTTCGGTAATTGTTAGCCGTTGGTTTGCCCAAAAAACATGGGGTAATATAAATCCTGTTGGGCAGTATATGCGCTTTGCAGAGCAAGTTTACACGGTATCGGGTGTTTTTGAAAACCTGCCCGACAATAGTGTTTTTAGATGCCCTGTTATAATGCGCCTGGCAACCGATAGCTGGCTTGATAAAAACAGCCGCGAGTGGATGTTCACAAATTATCCTACTTTTATTGAGCTTAAACCCGGGGTTGATGTTAACAGCCTGCAAAACAAAATAAACCAAAACCCGGTAATAAAATCGAAATATTGTTTTAATGGCAACACGCCTGCTCAAATATTACTACGCCCGTTGTCGCAATTACGTTTTACACCACACGTGGCCGAAAACCCTTTGTTCGAAACCAATAACAAAGCTGTGGTTGACTCGCTGTTTTGGGTTGCAGTTATTTTTATAATTATGGCACTTATTAATTATGTTAATTTTGCCACAGCTATGGCACCAAAGCGAGCTAAAGCTTTTGGTATTAGCCAGGTTATTGGCAGCAGCCGCCTGCAAAATATTTTTGCATTAATATTCGAAACTACTTTATTGTTTTTTGTGTCGTTTATTGCCGCAATAATTGTTGCGTATGTTATAAACGAGTTATTTATTACCTACATTTTTGGTTACAGGTTGCCATTTGCGCAATACCCAAAACTAATAGCGGCAACAGGGGCAATGTCGGTAATAATTGGGCTTTTGGCAGGCATATACCCGGCTTTAGCAACTACAAAACATAAACCTGTTGATATGCTAAAAAACAATAAAACACAAAGCCGTACCAATTTAAGGGGCGTTTTAGCTGTAATACAATTTGCTGCCACAATAGCTTTAATTATTGCATCGGTTACTGTAATAAGGCAAATTTATTTTATGAAAAACTCGGATCCCGGTTTCGATAAAAACAGTACCCTTGTTATAGGTTTTAACAATAATTTGCGACAAAACTACAATGCTTTTGAACAACAGCTAAAACAAAGCAATTATGTTGCTCAAGTGGCGCGGTCCAGGGCAGTACCGGGACAGGCACAAGAAGGTATGTCGGTTAACGTAAACGGGCAACAATGTTTTTTTTGGAACTGGGGCGTTGATGCAAATTATGTTAATATGATGGGTTTCGAAATTATTGATGGACGTAATTTTATTGACGATAACCAAAGCGATATAGGTAATTTTATATGCAACCAAACCGCTGCAAAACGCTACAACTGGGCTATTGGTACAATTATCGATAACCACGAACTTATTGGTATTATAAAAGATTTTAATATTGTGTCGATGCGCGAAACTGTTGACCCCTTTATGTTTTACAAAACAAACAATAATAACTTGTTTCAAACTATTAGTATAAAACTTACCGGCAATAATATACCCCAAGCCCTTGAGTTTATCGAGAAAACCTATAATCAAATTAGCCCGCAGGTTCCTTTTCGTGCTTTTTTTCTCGATAGTAAGCTTAACTTACTTTATGTAAAAGAGAGCCAACAGGCATGGTTAATTACACTTTTTTGCGTGTTGTCAATTTTAGTGTCGGTATTGGGTATTTTTGGGTTGTCGGTATTTTTATGTCAAAACAAAACAAAAGAAATAGGCATACGCAAAGTTAATGGAGCAAAAATTACCGAAATACTAACACTGCTTAATAAAAGTTTTGTTCAATGGATAATAATAGCTTTTATAATATCATCGCCATTGGCCTATAATGTTATGCAAAGTTGGTTATCGATGTTTGCCTTTAAAACCAACCTTAGCTGGTGGGTATTTGCCATTGCAGCAATTAGTGCCCTTTGTATAGCATTGTTTACAGTAAGCTGGCAAACTATTAAAGCCGCCACCCGCAACCCTGTTGATGCTTTAAGGTACGAGTAGGTTTTTAAAAATTAACAACTAACATCTACGTAAAGCGGTTAAAGCATAGTAAATAAACGCTTTACTTAGGTTAACCCCGATGTTGAGTTTGTTGTGTTTCACTAACCAAGTGTAGTGAAATACTTACAAAATGTAAATCGATTGAGTGATTAACTCAATTTGGGTTTTAATCTATGTCTATTGAGCTTAAGTTAATATTTCTGATTTTTACTTTCTTTACAGTCTTGCATACCATTAACTTTGGCTCAAAGAAAACTATATTGTTTCCTTGTTTGTGTAGCGAACTTCGAAATCGAATTCCCTTAGCATCCGTAAAAACTTTAATGTATTCACAAATAAATTGAGTCGGTATATACTCTAATTCGCTATCATACCTTCTCATTGGTTTTGAGAGGTCTTTGCTAATCCTGTCTCGTAAAAGTTTACCTTGAATTGTTTCTTTAACATATTCAGGTTGAAATAAAGGAGAGTCTTTTGTGAAATCTACAATGTCAACAGAATCAATATCTTCTTTTAGTTGAAAGACACCAACACTAATTTCATCTAAATAAGATGCTCTAACTTCATATAAAACGGTATTTTCATCTTCGCTCAAATAAAGAAAAGGAATACCGGCTGGATTTGCTCGACCACCACTTGCAAACTCTTTTGGGGGACAACCCATTTCATTGATTGGATAAACAGGCATCCCACTTTTGCTGTGAATTCTCGCTCTAAATATTTCTTCTTTATTTGTTAGATTGAATAGAGTGTTGATATCACGCAGGAAAGCATCCCAATTAAATTCACCTTTACCCAGTCGGAGTATGTCAATAACAAATCGATTTTTCCATTTTAATTCATCCTTGAGAGTCTCCCAATGTCCGAAATTTGTTAAAATATCATCCGAATATTCAACTAGGTCATCTGATGAAGTAATTTCTGTATGAATTTGTGGAATTACATAGTTTAAAATTTTAATCGCAACTTCATTTGAGCTAAAAAAACTCCAATCTGATTGAATTTTAGAACTAAGAGGTAAGCCTACTTCAACAAGTTTAAAGTTTCCAATTAATTCCTGAAAGAAATCATATAATTCTGTTATGTCTAAAAGATGTTGTGATGTTGCGTTACAAACCACACAGTTACCTATTTCATTACTGGTTAAAATAAACCCTTTTAACTCTTTATCAGAAAAGCAAGATGAGCATACTTTCATAAAAACTATCTATTTTTTAAAAATTGGCTAATAACCAACAAATGGTTTTTAATAGATATTTTTTTTACAGTACCCAAACCGGGGTAATGCTCATTATCATAGTATGATATCAATTCTGAAATTGCAGAATTATTTAAACCCCTCTGTCTACAATAAACCACTGCTTTTTCAGCAGCCTCTGCAAATTTTCCTTGAACGTTCGAAATCGAATCATTGGTTTCGGAGGTAAAATGTCTTAACCAAATTTGATTTTCTCCATTTAAATATGTTAAATGAATTACAACCGCTCGTGGCGTGCTGCCTCCATCAATATATTCACTTGGCAGAACTGTATAGTCTGAAAAACCATTAAAACCATCTTCACCATAATAAATATGTTCTTCCGAAAATCTATGCTCTTGAATTTCCAAATAATCGCTATTTCGAGCTTGCTTTTCAAATAAATCATCAAGGCGAATATAGTTTTTATTGAGTCCCTTTAAAAACCTATGAAGGGTTCTGTTTCTATTTGGGTCGCTAACATTTATAGAGGACACTTCTTTTCTTGCCACTAATTGTCTGAATTCTATATCATCATGATTTACATCGTTTTGGCAGATTATCATACATTGGTTAAGACCAAAGCTCTCAATACTTTTATTAATGAAGTCTGAATTATTTTTGTAATGAAAAGCTGGAAAAAATTTCGCATCTTCTAGCTCAGTTAAGTAACCTAAATAGAAATTACTGTCCCCTGCAAGTTCTCCAATTGTTGGGTTGACGATTAAATATGAAGACTGATTTTTGTCTTGAAATACTTTATGTGCTAAAGTCAAGTTATTATGAGTTTCTTTAACAGGCTCTAAAATTGGAATAATAACTCCTTGGGTTGCACCTTCGGCTGCTAATTCCCTTAAAGCTATTAGTTCAAATTGCCTCGCTCTTAAAAATGGATAGTACATATACTTAATTTTGAATGGTAGTTTTTAATGATTCTATCATCTTACTTTTTGAATCACGATTCATTCTAAGAGCTAAAAATAACTGATTAAACTCTTTGTAATATCTTGACGATAGAGCATTGCTTGAACTCCTTTTTTTCATTTCATCAATAAAAAGTTTGTTGAGCTTATCTTTTGGTATTTCAAAAATCAATTCACTACAAACCTTATACTGATTAAAACTTGTCAATTGAGGTAGAGTACCATAATGTTTTCTTACAATTGACTTATATTCATTAGTGTGTAATATTGACATAATTGCAGAAGGTTCTATGTCAAGATTGAGTTTAGCGTTCCGATAAACTGAAAATGTATTTTCGCTCTTTGGGTAATAGGTTATAAGGCCAATTGAAGCATCTTGTTTTTCATAGATGTTTAATTTTGATTTTGGAATAATTAAAAAAATCTGATTAAAAGCCTTTTCATAGTTTTGAAGTTGAAGTGTCAACCGTGAATCATTATCTAGCTCAGTTTTAATCTCAAATATTTTGGAACAACCATTGAACATTACTAAATCCGCAATAGAGTTGCCAACTCTAAACTCACTGAAAATCTGAGAATTTGTCTCGCCAAGCTCTTTTATCAACCAATTGTTTAAGAATTCATTTTTAAAAATGTATTCATTTTGATAATTGTCTGCCAAAACTGTATATATGTGTTTAAGATAGTCTAGATAAGTCGAATTATGGTTGTTCATCCATTTTTCGTCATATCTTTCAATCTTGAAATTAATAGCAGAGAAATCCATTTTAAGCCACGAAAGAACTTGACTCCTTGAGAATAAGGAGGAATAGTCCCTTAGTTGGTTTATTTGGTATTTCATTGTTTTTTCTATTATTTTTTTCAATTCAAATTTAGTATTATTTACCTTTTCTTACAATTTATGATGTAAATTCATATTCATAACATCGGCAGGGTAACTATTTTATATAAGCATTTTACCATTTAGTCAGCCAGTAATATTGTATAATTATTTTTTTATATTTTAGTTATTAAAATCTTGTATCAAAGCAATAATAAAAGCTACCTGTGTTAAACAGATTGTAATTTTTGTTTCAATTTAAAACCAAAATCAATCTTTATTATTTAACAATGTTATTATCAATTTATAACATTGTTTATAACATTTTGCAAAAATACAGGTGGATTAAAAATTTGTCCACTTACCGCTAAACATTAAAATGCATTTTTTAGTACTCAAAAGGTTGGTTTTAAAACACATTTGTCCTCCTTAAAAATCATTTGTCCACCTGTTAAAACTTTACTTTGCATTGATTTACTGACATTTAACACGCATGTTGTAAGTGCATTTTTGATTATCCACATCAAAAAAACATTTGTCGACATGCAAACCAAATAGGTAACATAATTTAGTAGAAACAAAAAGTAGGCATTTGTAAATACTTGTATA
>CAZJCR010000041.1:0-21340 GCA_964544385.1 uncultured Bacteroidales bacterium | reverse complement strand
TACATGGGCGATACTATTTCGACCGACTCGGCTATTATTATTAATAAAACCGGGTTTTATAAAGTTATTGTTACCGATATTTTCGGGTTCAATAGCTCCGACTCCGTTTTGGTTACTTATCCAACTATTAACTACCCAATTACAGCAACCGATACCACTATTTGCCTTGGCGATACTGTTTTGTGGAATACTAATTTAACCGAAAAATATACAAGCGAACTAAAACATATTTTTAATAATACTGTAAATACAGTATCATTAAACATTACTAATAAACCCTTTATAATTACAAAAGCTGGCAAATATTTTTTAACAATTACCGACACTTTAGGATTTAAACAAAATACCGATACTATTGAAATCAAAGTCGACGAATTTCCAATATTGATATCGTTAGGCTCTGATACAACGCTTTGTAAAGGCAATAATATATATTTACAAACAAATTATACAGGCATTTATACTTACGCGTGGAACACGGGTAGCACAAATAACTATATAACTATCGATACATCGGGAATTTATTCCTTTATTGCTATAAACAATAATTCGTGTAAGGCTATCGATTCAATAAAAATTATTGTCGAAAATATTGCACCAATACCTGATTTTAGCTATTCGGGCGTTTGCGTAAATTCATCAACAATATTAACCGACAAAACAATAACATTAGACTCAAGCGAAATAATAGAATGGAATTGGGTTTATAACAATATGATAATAAGCGATAAAAATCAATTTAACTACACCTTTGATACACAAGGAATAAAATTAGTTGAACTTAAAGTTAAAAGTACAAATGGTTGCATTAATTCTACTAAACTACCAGTAACAATTAAAAACACCCCTATTGCTAATTTTATGCCTATTTATGCCTGTTCAAAAACACCTATACAACTAACCGACAAATCGCAAACTATTGATGGTGAAATTATTAATTACCAGTGGTGTTTTGACGATACAATAATAGAGTCATTCAGCCCTACATATTTGTATAATAGTGCCGGAACATATAATGTTAAACTAATTATAACAACTATTTATGGCTGCCACGATACCATTACAAAGACAATTGATGTAAGACAAAGCCCTGTGGCCGATTTTAGCTGGAGCCCAGCCTGCGCAAACAAAACTATATATTTTACCGACAAATCGGTCAGTTTTTTGAACACACCTTTAACATACAATTACAATTTTGGTAATCAAAATACTAGCACATTTAACAACCCTAATTTTAAGTTTATTGATGCCGGAAAATATAACGTTTCGTTAACAGTGAACCAACCTGCAAACTTATGTTCAAACACAATTACAAAACAAATAACAGTTAACAAAAACCCTGTTGCCGATTTTGTAGCCGGACAATACTGTACAGGCTCACAAGTAAAAGTGAAAAATAACAGTTATGCTACAACCGGAAAAATTATACAATATCGTTGGATAACCGATAGTATTGGATATACAAACAAACCTGAACCCACATATACTTTCAGTAAACCTGGCATTTACAACTCAACACTTACAGTAACCGACGAAAATGGTTGCACCGATACTTTATCACAAATATGGGACATAAAACCTTTACCAATTGCTGCTTTTAGCACAAATCAAAAAAAAGGAGCAACCCCTTTAACTGTAAATTTTACAAACCAATCGCAAGGTGGTAAAAACTATATCTGGAATTTTAACGACGGAAACAGTTCATATAACGAAACCCCTGTACATGTTTTTACCGACAGTGGCTCTTATATCGTAACATTACGTACCATAAACGAGTTTGGATGTTACGATACCGCATTTACAACTGTTAAAGCTGTAGTATCGCTTGTCGATATTGCTGTCGAAAAGGTATATAGCCAAATAAATAACAATTATTTAACTGTAAGCTGTTTACTAAATAATTTTGGCACACTCGATATATCGAACATAAACTTACATTTAAATACTAATTTAGGTCGCATCATAAAAGAATTTGTTGCTGATACAATTATATCAGGACAAACGCTTTTATACAATTTTAGTACGCAATTACAAATTAAGGATTACGAAGAAATAACTCATGTTTGCGTAACTGCCGAACCCGATATACAAACCGACCAAATACCACATAATAATGAAAATTGCATGGCAATTAACCCGAATTTTAAAACCATGCTTCCATATCCTAATCCGGCTAACAATAAACTTGTACTCGAATTTATAGTACCATACACTGGTAATGTAACAGTAAAAATATACGACACTAACGGCAAAAGAAAACAAACAGTATACAACTCGGCTGCTAAGCCGGGTTTTAACAGGTTAGTTATTGATGTAACAAATTATACCAATGGTGTATATTTTTATCATATTGAATTTGAAGGAACAACAAAGATTTACAAATTTATAATAAATTAGTTACTATTTATAACATATTTTAAAGCTTAATTAACTTAATATTCGCATTATGTTGCCACATTCATTTTCGATTGAACCGATAAAAACATTATTACATAACAATACAAAAATATACGACTTTAGAACTTCGAATAACCATAAAAACATCGATAATAAAGTTGTTGAATCATTTGGCGACGAATGGCTAAAATTTAACAGCTTTACCGATTCGGAGATAAAAAAACTTGGTGATATGTATTTTGATATACTTACACCCGAAATTATAAATAAAAACACATACATGCTCGATGTAGGCTGCGGTACTGGCCGATTTAGCAAATATCTTGCAAAAAAAGTAGGCTTTATCGAAGCTATTGATGCCGGTAATGCAATTTTTGCTGCACAAAAATTATTAAGCAATACTCCAAACGTACGTTTATCAATAGCATCAACCGATAACATTCCCTTTAACGATAATACTTTTGATTTTGTGATGAGCATAGGAGTACTACATCATATACCTGACACATTATTAGCTATGCGCGACTGTGTTAAAAAAGTAAAACCCAATGGATATTTTTATGTTTACCTGTATTACAATTTAGACAATAAAGGGCTTATTCCTAAACTACTATTAAAAGTAGTTACCGTTTTTCGGTTAATTATTAGCTCTTTACCTGGTAAACTAAAACGAATAACTTGTGATATTATTTCAATTATAGTTTATATGCCATTTATAATAATTGGCCGCATGTTAAAACTATTTGGTTTCGAAAAAATTGCACAAAAAGTTCCACTAAATATTTATCAAAACCAATCATTTTACATAGTTCGTAACGATGCTCTCGATCGATTTGGAACAAAACTTGAACAAAGATTCTCGAAAAAACAAATAGAAAAAATGATGCAAGATTCAGGTTTAAGCAATATTATTATATCTGATAACTTACCATATTGGCACTGTATAGGTAAAAAGTTATAAATAATCAGTTGAAACTATGGTATCAAATAACAAAATATCAGTACTATATATATCATACGACGGTATGACAGATCAATTAGGACAATCACAAGTATTGCCGTATTTAATTAAACTATCAGAGAACGGTATTTCAATTAACATTTTAAGCTTTGAGAAAAAAAACAATTATCATAACAATAAAACAATAATCGAAAAATTACTTGAAAAGGCCGATATTAGCTGGTTTCCATTAAAATATACAAGGTATCCTCCAGTAATATCAACTATTTACGATATTTACAAACTAAAACACGTAGCAAAAAAAATTGCAATACTAAAAAATATCGATATTGTACACTGCCGTAGTTACATAGCTTCATTCGCCGGTATATACTTAAAAAATAAACTAAAAATACCTTTCGTTTTTGATATGCGGGGTTTTTGGGCCGACGAAAGGATTGATGGCAACCTATGGCCACAATCAAATTTAATCTATAAACTAATTTATAAATATTTTAAAATACAGGAAATAAAGTATTTAAATAATTGCGATTATATTATTAGTTTAACTGAAAATGCCAAAAAAGAAATTATTAGTTGGAATAGTAAATTCGAACATAAAATTGAAACAATACCTTGTTGCGCCGACTTTGAACACTTTAATTACCAAAACATATTGAATAATGAAACATCTTTACTTAAAACAAAGTTAGGAATAGAACAATCATCTTTTGTAATTTCGTATTTAGGATCAATCGGAACATGGTATATGTTTGACGAGTTGCTCGACTTTTTTAAACAATTATTAATAAAAAAACCTCAATCGCTATTTGTTATAATAACCAACGACAATGCCGAAAACGTATTTAAACAAGCAATAATAAAGGACATACCAACAAAAAAAATAATTGTAACATCAGCGTCTCGCGCAAATGTTCCATTATTCATTTCTATATCAAAACTTTCAATATTTTTTATTAAACCATCATATTCAAAAAAGGCCTCATCGCCAACAAAACTTGCCGAAATTATGGCCATGGGCATTCCAGTAATTGTAAATAGTGGTTATGGCGATGTTGCAGATACAATTAATACCACCAAATGTGGAATAACTATAGACAATTTTAATACTGAAAGTTACATTAAAGCAATTGAACAAATAGATTATTTATTAGATATACCAAAACAACAAATTCGTGACGAGGGTATAAAACTGTTTTCGCTTGATATAGGTGTTCAACTATATTATAAAGTTTATAAAAACATATATAAAAATAAAGGCTATTAGTTTTACTAATAGCCTTTTATAAATAATTACTCTTTTTGTTGACGTTTACGTTCATGTTCCTTTAGTAATATTTTTCTGATACGAATAGCATTTGGAGTAACTTCAACGTATTCGTCTTTTTGTATATATTCTAAAGCCTCTTCTAAGCTAAACCTGATTGGTGGAGCCAAAATAACTTTATCGTCGGTACCCGATGCCCTAAAATTTGTAAGCTTTTTCGACTTAGTTACATTAATTACAATATCCTCCGACCGATTACTTTCGCCAACTACCATTCCTTCGTAAACATCCTCGTGTTGACCTACAAAAAATTTACCACGATCGCTAAGTTTGCCTAAGGCATAAGCATAAGTCGTACCTCCCTCTAAAGCAATAAGCGAACCATTAGTACGAGTCTCTATTTTACCTTTTAATGGTTCGTAAGCAATAAATCTATGGCTCATAACAGCCTCACCAGCAGTAGCTGTAAGCAAGTTACTTGTCATACCAATTATACCTCGCGATGGAATTTTAAAGTCAAGGTGTATCCTTTCACCCTTACGCTCCATATTAAGCAATTCACCCCTGCGACTTGTAACCATCTCAATGGCTTTCCCAGAATACTCTTCCGGTAAATCAATAGTCATTTGTTCGATAGGTTCACATTTTTCGCCACCAATTTCCTTAACAATTACCTGTGGTTGTCCAACCTGTAATTCGTAACCTTCGCGCCTCATTGTTTCAATTAACACCGATAAATGTAGTATTCCTCGACCAAAAACCATAAATGAATCAGCACTATCAGTAGGCTTTACTTTAAGCGCTAGGTTTTTTTCCAGTTCTTTATCAAGTCTATCCTTTAAGTGTCGCGAGGTTACAAATTTTCCATCTTTACCAAAGAATGGAGAGTTATTTATAGTAAACAACATGCTCATTGTAGGTTCGTCAATTGCGATTGGATCCAAAGGTTCAGGGTTTTCAAAGTCGGCAACTGTATCACCAATCTCAAACCCTTCGATACCAACAATTGCACAAATATCACCAGCTTTAACCTCATCAACTTTTTGCCTGGCCATACCCGAGAACGAAAACAATTCCTTTATACGGCTCCTAACAATTTTACCATCGCGTTTACATAAACTAACCGGTTGACCAGATTTAATTACACCTCTATTTATACGACCTATTGCTATACGGCCTACATACGATGAATAATCGAGCGATGTAATCAGCATTTGTATAGTTCCCTCTGATACTTTAGGCTCAGGAATAAATTCTAAAACTGCATCAAGTAAAGGAATAATATCGTTACCAGGTTTTTTAAAATCGTTCGACATCCAACCATTTTTAGCCGACCCATAAATTGTCGGAAAATTTAGTTGATCTTCTGTAGCATCAAGACTAAACATAAGTTCAAAAACCTCCTCATGTACCTCATCGGGCCTACAATTAGGTTTATCAACTTTATTTATTACCACAATTGGTTTTAAACCTAACTTTATTGCTTTTTGCAACACAAATCGTGTTTGCGGCATTGGCCCTTCAAAAGCATCAACAAGCAACAACACACCATCGGCCATATTTAGTACACGTTCAACTTCACCTCCAAAATCGGAGTGGCCAGGGGTGTCGATAATATTGATTTTAATATTATTATACATTACCGACACATTTTTTGACAAAATTGTTATACCTCGTTCGCGTTCCAAATCATTACTATCAAGTATAAGCTCTCCAGGGTTTTCGTGTTCTTTAAACAGTTTTGTTTGCATTAATAATTTATCAACCAATGTTGTTTTGCCATGGTCAACGTGAGCAATAATTGCGATGTTTCTAATATTCATTTGATTTTATTTATAATTCAATAGCTATCTTACGTTACTTGCTAATATTTATTAAATGATTTTTGTAGTGTTCCACGTGGAACGTTTTTATAGAATATATAATTGTTCCACGTGGAACATTAACGACCAAAACTAACTAAAAGCACATTTATATCAGACGGGCTTATTCCTGGTATTCGCGATGCTTGACCAATTGTTTTTGGCTTTATACGCGATAATTTTTGTCTTGCTTCGGTACTAACTGATAAATACTTGTTAAAATCGGTGCTTTCAGGAATAATTAAATTTTCGAGTCGTTTAATTTTATCAGCTATTTGCTTTTCACGCATTAAATATCCCTGGTATTTCATTTCAATTTCGGCACCTAACAAAATATCAGTAACCTGGTTTTCGAGCTTGCTTTTAAGTTTTTTTAATGGCTCATAAACTTCAGCCAATTCTAAAATACTAACCTCAGGCCTACTAATAATTGTAACCAATTTAATAGATTGTTTTATTGGGCTTCCGTTTTTGCTAATTAAATAGTTATTTATGTTTTCGGGTTTACAACTACAATTATTAAAAAAATTAATTATACTTTCAACTTTTTCTTTCCTATATAAATATCTATAATACCTATCGTTTGTAACTAATCCTAATGCATATGCTTTTTCAGTAAGTCGTAAATCGGCATTATCTTGTCGTAACAAAATTCTGTATTCAGCCCTACTTGTAAACATTCGGTAAGGCTCATCAACACCTTTAGTAACTAAATCATCAATTAAAACACCTATATAAGCTTCGTCGCGAGCTAAAATAAATTCAGGTAATTGATTGTTTTTTAAATGGGCATTAATTCCAGCCATCATTCCTTGAGCAGCAGCCTCTTCGTATCCGGTAGTACCATTTATCTGACCTGCAAAATATAAATTATCATATAATTTAGTTTCTAAGGTTGCTTTTAGTTGTGTAGGATCAAAATAATCATATTCAATTGCATATCCTGGTCGATATATTTTTACATTCTCCAAACCTTCAATTAAACGCATTGCATCTAATTGAATATTCCAAGGCAACGACGAGCTAAATCCATTTATATAATACTCATTTGTTAAGAAACCTTCAGGTTCTAAAAATAATTGATGACTATTCTTGTCGGCAAATGTAACAACCTTATCTTCAATACTAGGACAATATCGAGGACCACGACCTTTTATAATACCCGAAAATAATGGAGAATCGTTAAAGCCAGTTTTTAAATAATCGTGTACTTTTTGATTTGTATAACAAATATAACAACTGCGCTGTTCTGTTATTGCATTGTCGGTATTCATATAACTAAAACACGATGGATCGTCATCGCCTTTCTGTTCAATAAGCTTTGAAAAATTAATTGTTCTACCATCAATACGCGCGGGTGTACCTGTTTTCATTCGGTATGAGTTAAAACCCATTTCGACTAATTGTTCGGTTAACCCTTTTGATGATGGTTCAGCTATTCGTCCTCCTTCAATTTTTGTATAACCAATATGCATTAAACCGTTTAAAAAGGTACCATTAGTAAGTATAACTGACTTTGTATAAAATTCAAAACCTATACTAGTTTTTACCCCTACTACTTTTTGATTTTTAAGTATTAAGCTATTTACTGTATCCTGAAAAAGATCTAAATTTTTAGTATTCTCTAACATTTGACGCCAGTAAGTAGTAAATAGTGTACGGTCGCATTGCGATCGAGGACTCCACATAGCAGGGCCTTTACTCCTGTTTAACATCCTAAATTGAATACTCGATTTATCGGTAACTATACCTGTGTAACCACCTAAAGCATCAATTTCGCGAACTATTTGACCTTTAGCTATTCCACCAATAGCCGGATTGCACGACATTTGTGCAATCTTTGTCATATCCATTGTAATTAATAAAGTACGTGAACCCATATTTGCTGCGGCTGCAGCTGCCTCACTTCCGGCATGTCCCGCTCCTACTACAATTACATCATAATCATGTAACATATCACCCTCTCAATCTATTCAAATAAAAATTTTCTTTATTTGTCATTATAATTTTTTCTTCATTGGTTTTATCGTTGTACCCACACAAATGTAATACACCGTGAACCATTACCCTATATAATTCATCGTTTAAATTAATATCTAAATCTTTAGAATTATCATTAACCGTATCGATACTAATAAATATATCACCCGATATAAACTCGTTTTCGCTATAATCAAAAGTAATTACATCGGTAAAATAGTCGTGTTTTAAGTATTGTTGGTTTATATTTAATAAATAAGCGTCGGAGCAAAAAATGTAAGTAATGTTACCAACTATCTTTTTTTCTTTAGTTATAACTTCATTTATCCAATTGGTAATTAAATTTTCATCAACGTTGTCAAATTGAATATCTTCACAAAAAAAATCTATCACTCTTCAATTTTAAATTTAAGTATTACAATAGAACCATTATTCTCAAATATAATTTCATCGGCTAAATGTCGCATTAAAAAAACTCCACGCCCATCGGGTTTTTCAACATTCCCGGGTTTTGTAGGATCTGGAATATGGTCGAAATTAAAACCCGAACCCTGATCAACTATTTTAATAATTAAATATGGTTTTTCGAACCAAACTTTTAAACATACTATTTTACTTTCGTCGCTTTTGTTTCCATGTACAATTGCATTAGTAACTGCTTCAATAATTGCAATTAATACATTTCCATAAATATCGGCTACCATTCCTAATTCAATAGAAATTTCGTCGATCATGTTCTCAACTAGTGATATATTTTCAATTTTAGAGTTTATGCACAATTCTTTATTCATGGTTAATTGTATTAATTTTCTTCAAATAGTCATGAAATTTATTTATATAAAAGGGCTGTAAATGTAAATTATTTTTATATAATAAATCGTTAAAATTAACATTTTCGTCAATATCATCAAACAGATTTTTCGGGTTACTTTTTTTATAATTATAAACATTTTTACTTTCACGTTTATCATCTTTATCGCGTTCAATTTCGGCTTTCTCGGCCTCGAGTAACCTTGTAATTATTTGTTGTTGCCTATTAATTGTATTTTTATTTAAATTCGAATTAACTAAATCGCGCTTGTTTTGTTCAAGCATTTGTTTAATCTCGTTAAGTTTTTTTGATGTCTCTTGCCCAACACCGCTACCACTTTGCATTTTGTTTAACATGTTTTGGAAAATTTCTTGTTGAGCTAACATTTTTCCTAATTTTTCATTTTTGCTCTGTGTATTATTTCCTTTTCCATCTTTCATTTGTTCAAGCATCTGTTGCAACTGGTTTTTCATATTCTCCTGGCTTTTACGCATATCGCCTAACGAAGGTTCTCCTTTGCTTTTATTTCTTTTTTTAGGTTTCGAATTACCTGAACCACTACCTTGCATATTATCCATGTTTTTTAACGACTCGGTTAATAGTAATATCAAATCGTTAGTGTATTCAAGTGCATTTCGTTGTAATTTACTTGCTAATCCAATATTCTGCGCATTTAGAGCCTCATCGGTATTTAATAAATTATCCTCAATGTCGAAAGCCTTTTTTGATATACCACTATTAATTTGTTCGGTTCGTTTTCCAATTGCGTATAACGAATCGCGTATAACTATATAATTATTATAAAGCTGTTTTTGTGATGTTAAAATTTTTACAAATAGTGGATCGTTAAAATATGTTGTTACTAATTGCTTATTTAATAATTCTTGTTCAAACGATATATAAAATAAATTTTCAAGTAATATTCTAATAGCATCAGCATCTTCGGCCTGTTGACCAGCAGAACTACTTTTTAACATACTTTCTATTTTATCGGCTAATTCTTTTGCTTTTTTACTGTTCTGTTTCGAGTTTTCCGACGATTGCTCATTATTGCTTTCCGAAATATTTTTGCTATTATTTTCGACATCTGATTTTAATTGTTCAAATTCATTTTCATAATTATCGAGCTTAAATGGTTTTTCTAACGATTGATTAGATTTTAATATTTCCTGGTATTTATCTTTTAACGATTGAATATCGTCGGCATTTTGATTGTTCTTTTCTAATAATTTATTGCTCTTAACCGAATCGGATAAAAGCTCATCACTTAATTTTAGTTGCTCGTTACTAATTTTATTCAAAATTTCACTTACATCATCTATATTTTTTTCTATCTCAAATCTTTTTAATAGCTCTAAATTTCTATCAAGTTCTTTCGACAAATCATCGTAATTATGTGATAAATCTTTTGCTAATTCGTTAAATTGTTTATTGTCGAATTGTTTTTGTAAATCTTCAATTTTCTTCATTAGCTCTTTTATTTCGTCGCTAATAACGTTATCTAATAACTCTTGTATAGCTTTTTGTTTTTCTAAAATTTCGTCGTTATTAATGTTATTATTTTTTTCGAAATTTTGTTTTGCTATTTGCTCAACTAAATTTTCTAGTTCTTTTTGTTTTTGACTAATAGAATTAAGCATACTCTTTTTTTCCCAATCGCTCAATTTATCGGTAATAATACTTTTTTGCATATCCTTAATATCGAGCTGCAACTCTTTGGCTAATAGCAAGCTTTTATCAAGTTTTTCTTCAACCTCTTTCGACTTTTGGGCTTGTCGGTCAAAAATTTCAGAAAGCTCAGGAAATTTATGAGTAAAAAATTGGCTTTTTGTACGCTTTGGACCGCTAAATAAATCATTATCAAAAACTTCAAAATAAAACTCAATATTTTTATTTTCATCATTTTGCTCAAACATGTAAAAAAAGTCCTGATTATTTGTATTACCCTGAATAGGAATATTATAAACATTATTGTTTACAACAAAATTTAGTTTAGTAAAACCATAATCATCGGTAATAAGCCCTTTAAAATAGAGTTTATTCAAATTAGTTTCATCAATTGCTTGTTTTACTGCAATTGCAGGATATAAATCGGGAATAGCTTTAATAGAACCATTTAGAATTGGTTTTGCAAAATACTTGTTTAAAGCTACTACACTATAATTAACCGATTTTTTTAAAATAAACCTAAGTTTAAAAAACTCTTCTTTTTTTTCGAATTTTAAATTAACACTATCAGTTTTAAAAAATAAACTGTCAATATCTTTTGTATAAAAATTTAATTCAATGTTCGATCCTACAGGTAAATCTAAATCCGATATATTCTTAAAAATTTCATCGGGTTTATTTAAATAATCAGCATATTGAATATTAACATTATACTTAATTAAAACAGGTGGCTCCAATACATTAATTTTATAATTTTTCGAAACATACTCGCTGTTGTGTATTGTAAATAAAAACGATTGATTAATTGACTTAATAAGATATGTATATTGGTTATTATCAGTTTTTGAAAGTATGTACGAATTATTGCCTATACGGATAAACAAATTTTCGGGGCTAATATTACCAACAATATTAACCACTAAATTTAAATCGCTACCACGTTCAATATTTAATAACGTTGTATCAATAATTACCGAGTAACCTACATTTTTTTCGAAATACTTATTATAATTGATAATCCTTATTGAACCTTGCGAAATTATTTCGGGTTTGCTAACAAATATAAAAAGGGCTACAATAAAAATTATTGCGAAATAATATAAAAAAACTTTATTACTTGAATATTTTACAGCATCAGAGAAATTGAATTTGTTTAAATTTTCACTTTTTTGTTCAATACTTGCATTTACTAAATCGATACTATTTTCGTTTTCATATTTTTCTTTTAGTTCTATTATATTAATAATCTGGTCTTTAACATTAGGAAAATATGATTGAATAATTTTAGAACTATGCTTTATAGTTATCCTATTTGCTACTTTAAATAAACGTAAAACAGGTACAATAATAAATATCGAAAAAATAAATAATATCGATATTACTGATGATAAAAATAAAAATAATCGAACCGAATTATTAAACCAACCAAAATATTCAAGCAATGAAACAGATAATATAATAACTACAAATAAAACTATAAATAAAATTGAGCCTTTTATTAACAAATTTTTATAATATTTATTAATAAAATTATCGATGTTGGTACAAAACTTTTTATAATTATCCATAGCCTAATTTTTAAGTTTTGCTAACCAAACTTGTGGGTCGAGCTTTTGGTTCTCGCGCCAAATTTGGAATTGTAATACTGAACTGTTGCCCTCGTTTTTATCTGTAAAAATAACACCTATATTTTGTTTGGTTTTAACTTTATCGCCTTGTTTAACAAAAACATCTTTTAAATTACTATAAACCGACAAATAATTACCATGTCGTATAATTACCGTTTTATTAGCTCCATTTATAACAAACACACGGCTAACTACACCATCGTAAATTGCCCTAACCGGCGCACCCTGATAGGTTGATATGCTAATACCATCGTTACGTACAATAACACCTTTAATAACAGGGTGTGGGTGTTCGCCAAATAATCCTGTTATTACACCACGGTCGGTAGGCCATGGCAGTTTTGCGCGGTTTTTCTCGAATATATCAGCAATTAATTTTTCTTCGGGAGTAAGTTTATATGTTGTTTTATCGCTCGATTTTGCCCTTTCGGCTGCTAATCTAATTTCTTCGGCAATAATCCGTTCAATTTCTTTTTTTAATTTGTTAGCAAGTTCATGTTGTTCGTTTAATTTTTTTCGTAATTGTTTTTCCTGTACTGTTAATGTTTGATATACTTTACTTTTGTCATTCTTTTCGTTAAGTAAGTTATTAGCTTCATCTTTTTTATTAACTAATAAGTTATTTTTGTTCGATTTTAGTAACTCTAATTTTACAACTTCTTCGTACAAATTATTCTTTGTTTTTTCAATTTCGATAGCTTGTTGTTTACGGTAAACAGTATATTGTTGTAAATATTTAAACCTTTTAAATGCTGTATTAAAATCTTTACTGGCTAATACAAACATTAATTTATGATAATTTGACCTATGTTTCGACGACTCATAAATAATACGTGCATAATCGTCTTTCAACTTTTTTAAATCATTCTCGAGTGTAATAATAATCTCCTGATGTGTTTCAATTTGATTATTAAGGTAAACAATTTCTTTTTCGATAGTTGTTATTAACTGCTTACGTTGCTCAATTTTGCTGTTAATTAACAAAAGTTTATTGTAGGTATTTTTTTTGTCTTTTTCGGCTTCTTGTATTAACTGGTTAGTAAATTTAATACTCTTTTCGGCCTCAAGTTTCTGTGCCTCTAAATCTTTTTTCGATTGCGCAAAAACCTGAAAACCAATAAACATTAACAATATAAAAAAACTAAACTTCAATTTAAACTTATTAATTAATTGTTTTATAACCTTTTGGAACCGTTAAGCTTATATAATTTGTTTTAAGTTTACTAATATCTTTATAATTAACATTTATAACAAAATTTATATTTGTATTTGTATAAAGTATTGTAAACGAATTTGGTAATTTACTTTTTCCCGAGTAACTATTGTAATTTATTTCGAGCTTTTGGCCAGTGTTTTTTTCAAAATAATTTGCAGTTATAACATTTGCTAAACTATTAATATTAACTATTTGGTTAGTAATATTATAATAAATATTACTATAGTTGTTTTTATTAACCGAATCGGCAAAATAAGTGCATTTCAAATAATTATCATTAATACTCAAATTCCACAATTTATAATCGGTATCGTTTTTTCTACTAAAATCGATTATTTTACCCGAGAATAATTTATTAATAATATGTCCGTTTAAAGGTATTTTAATTGCATTATTAAATTTATTAGCAAACCCAAAATAATATGTTTTGTTAATTTTATCGATATAATAAACCGAATCGCCAGTAAAATAAATACGTGCAATTTCGAAACCCAAAGTTGCCGATACAACATTAATATAAACCGATGTATCGTTTATAAAATGTATTTTTCCGCCTAAACTTTGCTTTTTATTATTAATAACTGCATCGGCTTTAAAAGTAACCAATAACTTGTTTTTATATTGTTTACTTGCATTATCAAAAAGCTCGTTAGTATTACTACTATTAATATTGCTAACACTACTTTTTATTGTACTACATGCGTAAAAAAAAACAATTAGCAGTATTATTATTAAACTATTCGATAAAACTTTTGCTTTCAATTTTTTGGTCAAGTTTACCACTACCATTTCCTAATTCTTTTGCACGTTTCCATTGTATTACAGCATTCTCAATATCTTGATTAAAATATAAAATATCGCCATAATGTTCAATTACAACATCGCTAATATCATCAATATTTTTAACAGCTTTTTCAATATATATTAACGCTTGGCTATAATTTTTTTGCTTAAATAAAATCCATGCATATGTATCAAGGTATGTACTATTCTCGGGTTCTTTTGTAATAGTAATTTTCGACATTTTTTCTGCCTTGTCTAAATCAGTATTATCTTCCGACAGGTAGTATGCATAGTTATTTAGAACCATAATATTGTTACTGTCGTCAATTAATAAATCATCGAATATTTTATATGCTTTATCTTTATAACCCAATTTATGGTACGACTCGGCTAAAAACGTATTATATTCAACACGCATTGGGTCGTCTTTTGTAATTAAATTAATACCAAAAGCCAACGATTTTACAGCTTGATTGTAATTGCTTAACTGAAAGGCACTGAACCCGTTAAAAAAATAAAGGAAACTTTGATTTGGAAAATACTCAAGTGCTTCGGTACTCTCGGTAAACATAAATTCCCATTCGCTAAACTCGTACTCGAGCAAAATTAATTGCTCCCAAATCATATATTTATCTTTGCGAATTTTAACAACACCTCGTAACTCGTTACGAGCTTGTTCAAGTTGCTTGCTTTTTATCAAATAATCGGCAAACAATATTTTAACATCAATATTATCTTTATATAAATCTTTTAGTATAACTATCAAATCGTCAATATCGGCCGATATATTTGTTGTACTATCGTTAAACTGCATTAAATTTATTACCAGCCTAATTTTTGTATCGCTATCAATATCGATACTTACAAAAGCTTTTTTTAAATATGTAAGCGATGTTTTAATATTTCCTTTAATACGGTAACATTCGGCAAGCCCAAAATTCGATAAACCATCATCTGAACTAATTAATAATATATTGTTATACATTTCAATAGCCTTATTTATCTCTCGGTTTTGAACATAAAAATCGGCTATATATCGCAAATATGTAATGTCGTTATTATTAACTTGAGCCAACTTTTCAAGTTCTTTTAAAGCGTCGGCTTTTTTATTGTCAGCAATATAAATTTTACTTTTTTGTAAAGCAATTACATCGGTTAATCCAAATTTGTTTTCAACTATATTGTAAACTTTAATCGCCTCTTTAAATTTTTTTGAACTTACATATACATCGGCTAAATTTATATAATAGTCAAAGTTACTTGGTTCATTATCAATAAGTTTTTTAAATATCAATTCGGCTTTTTCAAAATTACTTTGCTCAAAATATATGTTAGCAGCAAGTAATAAATACCATTTATTTTCGGGGTTTAAACTAACTGCTTTCTCGGCATATTGAGTTGCAACTATTATATCTTTTTTAAAGTAATATATCGATGCTAACTGGTAATTAACAACAGCACTATTAGGCGAAACTTTAAGACAATCGGTATACATACTAATAGCTAAATCGGTATTACCCGATGCATTATACCTATTAGCTTCGGCAAACGTGTATTCAAAAGCAAATTTTTGTTCATCGGTTAAAGTATCAACAATATTTTGTTGGTTTTTATTTACCGATATTTTTTTATTTGTTGCGCAACCAGTTGTTAAAACAATTGAAACTATTATTATCGAAAAGTTTATTAATAATTTACCCATCAGTTTAGTTTTTACCTGTATGACCAAATCCACCATCACCCCTAACAGTATCGCTTAAACTGTTAACATTAACCACAACGGCACTTTCGTGTTTAGCTATTACCATTTGACATATACGTTCACCGTTATTTATTATAAAATCGTCGTTACTTAAATTAACTAAAATAACTTTTATTTCGCCCCGGTAATCCGAATCGATAGTACCAGGCGAATTTAAAACTGTTATTCCGTGTTTTAATGCTAAACCACTACGCGGACGTATTTGGGCTTCGTAACCTATTGGTAATTCAATGTATAAACCGGTAGGTATTAATACTCGTTGTAATGGTTTTATAACTATACTATCGCTTAAATTTGCACGTAAATCCATTCCTGCCGAAAACTCGGTCTCGTAACCTGGTAATTGGTTCCCCGATTTATTAACAATTTTTATTTCCATACTTTATTTTTATAAACGCAAAAGTAAATTACTTTTTTAAAATTAGTTTAAGCTTATCAACAGTAATATGTTCAATTTTTAAAACACAAGCTATAAATACTAATATTCCAAAGGTTGATAATAAAATACTAATAAACATATTTTGTACATTAATAAACTTTATACAACTAAATATTATTATAGCAATTGCAAAATAGGCTAATATAAGCTTAATGTTATAGTTTATTCGATAATGCTTTTTACCAATTATATACGATAACAAAACCATTATAAAATAACATGCAAAAGTTGCCCATGCCGAACTAATGTAACCGTAAAGTGGTATAAAAATTACATTAATTATAACTGTAATAATGGCTCCGGCTGTCGAAATAATAGCTCCCCAATAGGTTTTATTTGTTAATTTATACCATATTGCCAAGTTGTAATAAATACCTAAAAACATATTTGCTAACAAAACAACCGGAACTATTTTTAATCCAATACGGTAATTATTTCCGATAAAATATTTAAAAACATCGATGTATAATGTAACTACAAGAAAAATAAAGAGACAAAAAATAACAAAATATGTCATTACACGCGAGTATATTTCTTTAGCATTTTTTTGCGATGATTGTTTAAAGAAAAAAGGCTCGGCAGCATATTTAAAAATTTGTATAAAAATTGTCATTAAAATTGCCAATTTATAATTAGCTCCGTATATACCAACTTGTTTTAATGGGTTTAGTTGCTCAGGTGTTAAGTATTTTATAAATAATTTGTCGGCCACTTCGTTTATCATACCTGCTAAACCAACTATTAATAATGGCCAGGCAAAACTTATCATTTTTTTAAATAAAACTTTATCGACTGTAAACTTTGTTACAATAATTTTAGGTAACAATATTAAAAATGTAACTAACGATGCGCATAAATTACTAACAAAAGCATATCCAACATTAAAGTTTTCGTTATATAAACCATTTAAAAAATCAATTTTGCTATTACGACAAATAACAAAAAAGAAAATATTTAATAATAAATTAATCAATACATTAACTATGCGAATAACGGTAAAAAAATATGCTCTGTTATCTTGTCGCAATTGTGCAAGTGGTACAGCCGACATTACATCGAAAAAAATTATAAAGGCCATTAAAATTACATAGCTTTTATAATTACTACTACCTAAAATATTACTAATACTATTAACATTAAAAAAAACTAATATCAAAAAAATTGTCGATGTAATTAATAATGTTAAAAATGCATTCGAAAAAACGCTCTCTTTTTTATGTCCTAAATTAGTAAACCTAAAAAAAGTTGTTTCCATTCCAAAAGTTAATAACACCATAAAAAATGCCACGTACGAATACATTTCGGTAATTATACCAAAATTGCTTTCGATTAAAACATATGTATATAAGGGAGTTAAAAGATAATTAAAAATACGTGGTACAATTGTACCAACCCCATAAACTATTGTTTGGCCGGCAAGTTCTTTAAATGCTTTCAACTTTGTTAATTTTCTAGTAAAACACCGTCAATTTTTATTAAAATATTGTTGTCAAAAGTAAGTATTTTAAGCAGAGTACCATAATAATCGTAGTATTCCCAATTTTTAGTTTTAATGCCAAAAATATAGTGTTGTTTTTCTTTTATTTTACCGTTTGTATGGTAGTAAACATGCTCACCATTTGCATTACCACTAACATACTCGCCAAAATAAAACAACTTTCCGTTTTTGTAATTGTAAACCCATTGTCCGTCGCGATACCCATCAACATATTTACCGCGTTGGTTATGATAACCATAATTATAAAACCATTCACCGGTTTTTTTCCCATCAGTAAAATTTCCTTGTGCTATAATATTGCCATACTCATCGAACTCGGTACTTAAACCGTTTTCTTTTCCATTCAAATACTCTTCTTCGCGTTTTACACGTCCGTTTTCGTAATACCAAACCCATTTATTTGTTAATCGGCCATTAGTAAACATACCTTTTTGCTCAACACTACCATTAGTGTAGTAAAATATCCACTCACCAAACCTACGGTTATTTTTAAAATTGCCTTTTGCTTTTAAAATATTATTACCACCATCGTAATAATACACCCAACTACCCACGCGGTTTCCTTCCTGGTCTAAAATTCCTTCAGCAATTAAATTTCCGTCGCGGTCATATTGTTTACTGCTAACAACCCTTCCTAATGAATCGTATTGCCTGTGTGTACCAACTGGTTTACCTTCGATATAGCCACCGCTGCTTTTTTTAATAAAATTTCCTAAACTATCTTTAACATTATAAAACTCTTCGGTAAGTTTAATCTTTGTTTCTATTTCAACTGCAGTATCAACAATAACACCATTTTGGTATCGCTGCGCTAATACTAATTCGCCACGTATATCGTATTTTTTAACTACACCGTCAATAACTCCTTTGTTATAAAATTGCTCGCTTTTAATTTTACCATTTGGATAAAATTCTTTCCAGGTACCATTTTTTAAACTATCTATATATCTGTTAATATCTTCTCTATCAATCTCTTTACCATTTCGATACTCAATTAATGTAATAATATTTCCAAAAATATCGAACTCTTTTGCCAAACCATTTTTTAATCCGTCGGTATAATTAACTGTTAATTTTATAATGCCATTTGGGTAATAAAACTCCGATAAACCATTACGTTTATTATTAACATATAGCTCTGAACTATGTAAATAGGTTAATTTTTGTATCGAATCGTAAATTACAAACGAGTAGTAATATCCGTTTTTTTTACCATCAAAATAGTTAATTTTTTCGCTAAGTAAACCATCGGTATTATAAAACAGCCAAATACTATCGAGCATATTATTTTGCCATTTTCCTAACGATTTTATTTTACCATCGGGATAAAACGATTTCCAATAACCATTTGGTTTGCCACTAACCATATTACCAATACTGCTAATTTGGCCATTTGGATAATAAAAAATATTTTGTCCATTATCGTTTTCAATATTTTTTACTTGCGCGTAAGTATTAATTGTTAATAAAACCATTGTAAATAATACTAACAATTTATTCATGGCAAAATAATTTAAACTATTATAAACCAAGCTTTTTCGAAATATCGAGCATACGTAATACCGGCTTTAAAGCTTTTTCGCTTTCGGCAATATCAATATTAATTTCGGGTAACTCGTAAAGTAAAGTATTATAAAGTTTAGGTAAAGTAATTAGTTTCATGTACGAGCAGTCGTTACAACTACAAGTCGAATCGTCGGGTGGGGCAGGTATAAACTTTTTATTTGGGTTATCTTTTTGCATTTGGTGCAAAATACCTGTTTCGGTAGCAACTATGTATGCGTTTGCATTGTCGGTTTTTGTAAATTTTAATAACGATGCTGTACTACCAATATGTTCGGCTAAAATTAATACATCGTTATCACACTCTGGATGGGCAATTATTTTGGCCTCGGGGTATTGCTTTTTTAAATTAACTATACGCTCAACCGAGAATTGTTTATGCACATGACATGCACCAGGCCATAAAACCATATTACTACCAGTAATTTTATTTATGTAAGCTCCTAAATTTTGGTCGGGTGCAAAAATAATTTTAGTATCGGCTGGTAAACTTTTAACAATTTGTAAAGCGTTACCCGATGTACAAATAATATCGCTTAAAGCTTTAATCTCGTTAGTTGTGTTAATATATGAAATAACAATATGGCCAGGGTACTTTTTTTTAAATTCGGCAAAATCGGCAGCTTTACAACTATCGGCTAACGAGCAACCTGCATTAATATCGGGTAATAAAACTTTTTTATCGGGGTTTAACAATTTGGCAGTTTCGGCCATAAAATGTACACCTGCAAAAACTATAATATCGGCATTGGTTTTTACTGCTTGTTGCGATAATGCCAAACTATCGCCAACAAAATCACTAATATCTTGTATCTCGGGCAACTGATAGTAATGCCCTAAAATTATGGCGTTTTTTTTTGTTTTAAGTTTTTTAATTTCGGTTACAATATCAATATTTGCCGGTATGGGCATATCAATAAATCCTTTTTCAATATTCACACGCATAAATTATTGTTTTTACTTTTAAATCAATTTTAACACAAACATATAAATAATATTTTTTTTAAAATTTTAATTAATATATGATAATGATAATAGCCTGTTAATACTGTTAATACTTTTTTTTATTAACTATTGCAAAATTGGTTATTAGTTTGCGGTGTATCGATATTAACTTTATAACCACAAAAATAGTAATTAATAATAAGCATTTTACAAACTATATTAACAGTGTGTTAAAAACCGGGCGGTTAATAAAATAAAGTTGTTAATAAGGTTAATAAGCTGTAAAAAACTGTTAATTTTTTTGCCAAAAATAAGTGCTAATATTTTTTGTAACTGTCAAATTTTGGTTATCACGATTAAAACAACCCAAAACAAATTTTTGTTTTAAAAACAATGAAAAAAACTATTAACACAAAATTAACTTTATTAACAAACAGCGTATTTTAAATTGTTTATGATAATCAATTACATCTATTTTTTTACATATATTAAATATCATAATAACAATAAATTAACATGGTTGAAAAATAAATATTAAAAAATGCATCGATAATTTTAAC